>JBMNPM010000004.1:0-140350 GCA_050943595.1 Thermoleophilia bacterium
CCAAAGACATCAACGTAGGAGACATCGCCGTCTGGAAGGCGTAAGTACAACCTCAACCATCTAAGACGGATCTCTTAAGGGACCAGGGCGCCTCGACTGAGGCGCCCTGGTCTTGTAGCATAATGGCGCCAACAATGGTATTAAAGAAGAATATGGGAGAGGAGTTGCGGGAAATGCGCTGGGAGGAAGACGCCGGCATAAGTCGATGCGGTTCTGGCGCGAGTCGGGTAGATGTTGAGGTACAAAGAAAGGAATACCATGGCGGACAATGACAGGATCGATGAAGGTCAACACGAGGAGGGCCTCCTTGAGAAGACCGTCAGCCGGCGTCAGTTCCTGAAGGTGGCAGGCGTCGCCGGAGCAGCCATAGGCTTGAGTGGCGGTCTGGGCGGATTGCTGGCGGCCTGCGGCGACGGAGAGACGACGGCCACCACCGGCACCGGGGGGGCTGGGACGGATGTGTCTGCCGGCGCTGAAGAGGGCGACCGGATCAAGGTAGGTTTTGTGGCTCCGCTCACGGGTCCCTTGGCATCGTTTGGTGTCCCCGACAAGTACTGTGTGGATCGTTGGAACGAGGCCGTCGCCGATGGTGTCGTATGTGGGGACAACAAGAACCATAAGTTCGACATCAAGATCAGTGACAGCCAGTCCGACTCCAACCGTGCCGCGCAGGTGGCGGGGGACCTCATCAACAACGATGGCGTCGACATGATAGTAGTGGCGTCGACTCCCGACACCGTCGCTCCGGTGGCCGACCAGTGCGAGGCTCTGGAGACGCCCTGTTTCTCTGACGATTGTCCTTGGCAGCCGTACGTGGGGACCCGGTCCAGCGGTGATCTCAGCGCCACTTTCAAATGGACGTACCACTTCTTCTGGGGCCTGGAAGACATGGTGATTAACTACCAGGACATATGGTCCCAAATGGATACCAACAAGGTTGTTGGCGCCCTGTGGCCGAACGACGCCGACGGAAATGCCTACCGCAAGGAGTTTACCCCCGCCCTAGAGGCCTCCGGCTACAAGCTGATTGACCCGGGTGCCTATCAAAATTTTAGCGAGGACTTCACTGAGCAGATCAATGCGTTCAAGGCGGCGGGCTGCGAGATCATCACCGGTGTGCCCCAGCCGCCCGATGCGACCAACTTCGTGAAGCAGGCCGCTCAGCAGGGGCTCACACCCAAGATCTGTACGCTGGCCAAGGCTCTGCTCTTTCCGCAGTCCGTCGAAGCTCTGGGGGATATCGGTGACAACTTGACTACCGAGATCTGGTGGTCACCGCGCCATCCCTTCAAGTCTTCGCTGGACGGCTCAACCTGCCAGCAGTTGGCCGACGACTACGAGGCGAAGACCAAGGGCCAGTGGACACAACCGCTGTTGCACTATGCAGTCTTCGAGATAGCCGTGGCAGCTGCCAAGTTGGCCACGGACCCGAAAGACAAGACATCTATCATTGAGACCGTTCCTAAGCTCAAGGTGGAGACCATTGCCGGTCTCGTCGACTTTACCGCTCCGGTAAAGGAAGGCACCATGCGTCCTCACCAGAACGTGTACAAGTCGCCTCAGGTGGCCGGACAGTGGCAGAAGCAGGCCGCCGGCGCTAAATATCCTTTCGAGCTGATGATTACCACCAACAAGCTCGCTCCGGAGATCAAGGTCGACGGCACGACTCGTCCCCTCAAATAAAGCAAACCGGATGTTCTACGTCGCCGACCATGCGGCGAGCGCAATAAAACCGGGGTCCACCTTGAGAGGGGGCCCCGGTTTCATATGTATGGGCTATTCGTGACACGTTCTTCTTGACCGCGGATGCAGCTATGTGACATTCTGGTGCATTAAGCCATGCACGTGCCGAGAAGCCTGCTTGATAGGAAAGACTCCACATGAGAGGAGCGTTAGATGAGGGGGTGTGCGCTTGACACTAATGCTTGAAACGCTAAATCTTCACAAGTCGTTCGGAGGCGTTCAGGTCATTGATGACCTCAGCATCAGTGTGAGCCAAGGTGAGGCTTTGGGGATCGTTGGTCCCAACGGGGCAGGCAAGACCACATGGTTCAACTTGATCACCGGAGCGGTCACGCCGGACTCAGGCAAGGTCATCTTCAACGGTGAAGATATCAGCCGTCGCTCGAGCCACGATCGCTGTCGTATGGGGATAGGCCGCACCTTCCAGATACCGAGGCCCTTCGTGGGGATGACCGTGTTCGAGAACCTCTTGGTGGGGGCTACACATGGCAGAGGGATGGGTGAACACGCCTCATACGATCGGTGTGTTGAAGTCTTAGAACTGACCGGCATGACTAAAAAGGCCAATGTCCTTGCCGGCGCCCTGCCTCTGTTGGATCGTAAGCGACTCGAGCTTGCTCGGGCTCTGGCCACCGATCCCAAACTGCTGCTCCTGGACGAGATCGCCGGTGGGCTCACCGAGGCCGAAGTCGAGGAGCTGCTCGTTGATATCAACGGTTACCGGAAGTTGGGCATCACTATCGTATGGATTGAACACATTGTGCGCGCCCTCCTGGCCGTGGTCGACCGCATCGCCGTCATCCATTTTGGACGTAATCTGTGCGAAGGCGATCCGCACGAGGTCATGAGCAGTGCAGAAGTGCAGGCCTGCTATATGGGAGGCACGCCGGAATGAGCCTACTGCAAATTGAAAACGCCAACGCCTACTATGGAGATTTCCAGGCGCTCTACGACATCAATCTTGAGATCAATGAAGGTGACGTCTTCGCCTGCATAGGCGCCAACGGGGCCGGGAAGAGCACTATGCTGAAGATGATCTCGGGCTCCGTGGTGCCACGAGAGGGTCGCGTTCTGTTCGACGGCCGGCCTATAGACCATGTGCCGCCGCACAAGCGCGTAGAGATGGGTATTGCGACGGTACCCGAAGGCCGTCAGATATTCCCCAGCCTTACCGTGCACGAGAACCTGCTGATCGGTGCGTACCGGGGCCGCAAGGGGCCTTGGACGACCGACGCCATCTATGAGTTGTTCCCTCTACTCGTCCCCCTGGCGAAACGCCAGGCTTCGGCGCTGTCGGGCGGCGAGCAGCAGTCGGTCGCTATTGGCCGTGCGCTCATGGCCAACCCTCGACTCATTCTCATGGATGAGGTCTCTCTCGGCCTGGCGCCTGTGATCATCAAGCGGATCTACGACGCCTTTCCTCGGATTCTGGGGACCGGTTGTACTATTCTCGTGGTGGAACAGGATGTTCAGCACGTGCTCACCGTGGCTAAGCACGTAGCCTGTTTCCTTGCCGGGCGCATCGCTCTGCAGGGCACCCCGGACGAATTGACGACCGAACAGATAACCGCAGCCTACTTCGGGGTGTAGATATGGACTGGGCAAATGCAGCTGTTCAAGGGATTCTTCTGGGAGGTCTCTACTCACTGTTCGCCGTGGGACTCTCCTTGGTGTTTGGGACCATGCGTCTCACGAACCTTGCTCACGGTGACTTAACGATCCTTCCGGCGTACTTCGCGCTGCTCATCGTCAATGCGCTCCGTTTCAATCCGTTTTACTCCATACCTATCACGATGGTCATCATGTTCATCGTGGGCTATCTGTTGCAACGGGGTCTACTCAACCTGATTGTCGGGTCTGGAGACATGCCGGGGGTAATTGTCACCTTCGCCTTGTCGATGGTCATCCAGAACGCTCTGCTGCTCGGCTTCACAGCCAACTCTCAGGGGCTCGATGCCGGTGCGATCGAGAATATGAGCATCAGGATCAATGAACGTTTGGCGATCGGTTGGCTGCCGTTGATCATCTTCATCATGGCCCTAGTGGTGATCGTCGCACTACAGATTTTCACACAGCGGACTAGGATGGGGAGGGCCTTCCGGGCCGTCTCCGATAATCAGGATGCGGCCCGCTTGATGGGTATCAACACCAAGCACATCTGGGCTGTGTCTATGGGTGTGGCTTTGCTCATTGTGACTATCGGTGGTGTGATGATGGCCATTCGCACGACCTTTGACCCGTCACTCGGCAGTCAGCGCCTCATTTACGCCTTTGAGGCGGTGATCATCGGAGGAATGGGCTCCAGTTGGGGTACTCTGCTGGGCGGTATCGTCCTGGGGTTGGCGCAGACGCTCGGGGCTCAGGCGTTCGGCTCTGCGTGGTCGATTCTGGTCGGGCACGTAGTGTTCGTGCTCATCTTGGCCTTTAGGCCACAAGGGTTCCTAGCGAAGACGGTGACGGCATGAACAGCACAACATCGACAAGCACGGTTGCCGTGCCGGACTATAAGGTATACGTCTCCAGCCGCATCAACTACATACTCTTAGGCTTCGCGGTGCTGGTTGTCATCGTCCTGGCGCTCTTCCCCTTCTTCGGTGGCACTCCTTGGACGAGGCGCCTGGTGGATTTTTTCATCTATCTGTCTCTGGCCCAGTTCTGGAATCTCATGCTGGGCTACGCCGGTCTGATCTCCGTAGGTCAGCAGGGGTACATTGGTATCGGGTCGTATAGTCTGTGGCTTTTTTCAGACATCCTTAATATCAACCCCTTTGTCGCGGTGATATTCGCCGCTATCGGTGGGGCTATCATCGCCTTGCCGGCCGCGACCTTGGTCTTTAAGCTCAAGGGTGGTTATCTGGCTATCGGCACCTGGGTCATTGCTGAGATTCTGCGTCTGATAGTCGCGAACATCAAGCAGACCGGGGGTGGGTCGGGTATCACCATCCAAGCGGCGACCAAGCTGGGGACCGACATGCGGGTACCGGGCACCTATTGGTGGGCCCTCGGTCTCTCTGTGATAGCCATCGCCGTTACCTATTTCCTGCTGCGCTCCCGGACCGGTTTGGCGCTCAAGTCTATGCGCGACAACGACCTGGCTGCCGAGAGTTCCGGCGTTAATCTCTGGCGAACGAAGCTTTACACGTACGTCATTGCCGGCGCCGGTTGTGCCGCTGCCGGTGCCATCGTGGCAATCCACCTGCTTCGGGTGCAACCGGCGGCCGCCTTCAGTATCAACTGGACCGCCTACCTGATCTTCATCACGGTCATCGGCGGTATAGGTACGATTGAGGGACCGATCATTGGTGCGATCATCTACTTTGTGCTTCGCGAGACGACCAGCCAGTATGGAGAGTGGTACTTCATCGTACTGGGGGTCCTGGCGATCGCGGTTACGGTCTGGAGCCCGCGTGGTATTTACGGGTACATCGTGCGTAGGTGGAACTTCTTCCTCTTACCGCTGCAACGGAAGCTCAGGATCTTGAGCAGCGAGGGCAGTAAGTAAGGAGATCGCCCCATCGGATGCGAAAGCAGCATTGGACCTTAGAGCGTGAGCAGAACGAGGGAGCACCCGAGGGGGTGCTCCCTCGTTTACGGTATCTACTTCGGGTATGCTTGAGAGTAGTGGGGCGAGCGCAAGGAGGATGCTGATCATGCCCAGTTGGATCGGACCTTGGGAAATAGCGATCGTCGTTGTTCTAGCCTTGCTCATCTTCGGCCCTCGTAAGCTGCCTGATCTGGGGGCTTCCCTGGGCAAGTCGATACGGGGTTTTAAGAAGGGCCTCAGGGAGACCGAGGACGAGGTCAAGGACGCGGTGGCTGATGTGCGGGAGCCGGCCGGCCGGCCGGAGGCGGAGCCCACCCAGATGCCGGCCGTTGAGGCGCCTCAGACTACACCTGTAGCAACGGCACCTGTAGCCACGGCGCCGGAAGTCGAGATCAGGTCAGAGGCTGAGGCCGGGTCGATAGGGGCTTCGTCAACGTCGGTGGTTGAGCCGACCCGCCCGGTGGCGACTGAGGCACCCGGCCCGGTGGCGACTGGAGACGAGATCGACCAAACGGCGCCGGGCGGCACCAACAGGGTCGTATAGAACGCGCTGAGCGGCACGATAGTACGTCATTGGTCGCGCGAATAGCGCTGCTATTTGCGCCTCCTCTACCCTTCTATTGCGTGTGCTGATCGCGTTCTGGCCGCGAAGCGTCATAGTTCAGCAGCCTGCTGGGCGGCGCTGCGGCCGGATCCGGCCGGCTGCGTCACTTGGGGTACCGCGGCAGTCTGAATACACTGCGTAGCAATGCATTGAACCCCGGCGGGAGGATGGTCTTCATGGAGAGTGTGTGCCCAAGGCCCGGTGAGCACGGTCCCCTGTTCTTGTTGGACGGCAACAATATGGCGTTCCGGGCTTTCTACGCCCTACCCTCGGACATCAGCACGTCTCTGGGGTTTCCCACCAACGCACTCTATGGATTCAGTTCCATGATCATCAAGATCCTCGACGAGTATCGGCCTGCAGCGGTCATCGTGGCCTGGGATTGCGCTGAAAAGACCTTCCGGCACGAAGACTTCGAGGAGTACAAGGCTCAGCGTAAGCCTATGCCCGAACTGCTGTCGGAACAGTGGCCCTTCTTCGTGGAATTGTCAGAGGCCTTCGGGTTCATGAATCTGGCACTGCCGGGCTACGAAGCCGATGACATCCTTAGCACCTTGGCCCGCCAGGCAGAAGTCGAGGGCCGGGAGACCGTGATAGTGACGGGGGACCGCGATGCCCTTCAGTTGGCGGGCCGGTACGTGCGCATTATGGCCAATACTCGGGGTGTTACCGAGGTAAAGATATATGACCCTACGGCTGTGGAAGAGCGCTTCGGCGTGCCGCCCCGCCTGATGCCGGACTTGATCGGGCTCAAAGGCGACACATCGGACAATATCCCCGGGATACCGGGTATCGGGGAGAAGACTGCCGCTCAATTGCTGGCTCAGTTTGGCAGTCTCGAAGAAGTCCTGGCACATGCGAATGAGGTTTCGGGTCCCAAACGTAGGGAGCTTTTGGTTGAGCACCGGGAGACGGCTCTACTCTCCAAGAGGTTGGCACTTCTGGATGTTGATGTCCCCCTGGATATCACTGCGGCCGAGGTGCAACCGCACCGGCTACAACGTGAGAAGATCAAGGACTTGTTCGCGCGCTTCGAATTCACCTCCCTTCTTAGTCGCCTTGAGTCTCTCCTTCCAGACGGCTCCTGTGCAGACGATCAACAGCCTCAACAGTCCGGAAGTGCAGCGGGATTGCCACCGTCGCTGACCCCGCCTGCCGACACGGCCGGTTGGGCGTCGTGCTTGGACTGGGGGCGTCCCGTAGGGCTGGCTGCCGGTGAGGCGGCCCCACCGCCGGGGGGCGAGGCGGCTGTCGTTGAGGAGCCTGCCTCTGTTGCCGACAGCGCTGCTTTCGCGTGGCTGGCGCAGGCAGATGCCTTGTGCGGACCAGAAGACTACGGGACGATGGCGACCGTGCCGGTCCTCGACTTCGCTGGCTTGGGCAACACTGTGCGTCCCTTGTTGGCTCAGGCAGGTGTCATCTGTCACGACCTCAAGTCGTCGTCGGTGCTGCAGTCGCTCGTGGAACAGGCAGCACATGACACGTACATCGCCGCCTATCTCCTGGCGCCCGGCCGGCGTGACTATGCCTTGACCGAACTGGCCGCCGAGGAGGGCATCAGAGCACCGGCCTGCGATTCGGCGGAGCCCGGCGCCGTGGATGCTGCTCTCGTCCTTGCAGTGGCCGCCCGGCAGGAGCGGGCGCTGCGTGAACAGGGCATGTGGGAACTCTTCCGACAGATCGAGCTGCCTCTCACAGGAGTGCTGATCGCCATGGAACGGGCTGGTATCTATCTGGACTGTTACCAGCTGGGGGAGATCACAGGCAAGATTCAGGACCAACTCGAAGAATTAGAGACGCGTATCTACGAGCTGGCGGGAGAGCAGTTCAACCTTGGCTCTTCCCAACAATTGGGACGGGTCCTGTTCGATCATTTGGGGCTCCCTCGGCGGCGCAAAACCAAAACGGGGTATTCCACCGATGCCAAGACGCTCGAATCGCTGGCCGATAGTCATCCCATCATCGGCTATCTGCTCAACCATCGCGAACTCTCCAAGCTCATGTCCACCTATCTGCTTGCTCTTCCCCCGCTGGTGAACCCTGTTACGGGGCGGCTGCATACCACCTTCAACCAGACCGCCACTGCCACCGGTCGGTTGTCGTCGAGTGACCCTAATCTGCAGAACATACCCGTCCGGAGTGCAGTAGGGGCCCAGATACGCCGGTGTTTCCGAGCCGAGCCGGGCTACACGTTTGTCGTAGCCGATTATTCACAGATAGAGCTACGCATCATGGCCCACCTCTCCACAGAACCGACGCTGCTTGAATCGTTCCGGGCAGGTGAGGATATCCACACCCGGACGGCGGCGGAGGTGTTCGAGCTGGCCGAAGCAGAGGTCGACCAGGTACATCGACGCTATGCCAAGGCGGTCAACTTCGGCATCATGTACGGTATCTCGGCCTTCGGTCTGAGCCGGAACCTGGGTATTGAAAAGGAGCAGGCGGCTGGATACATTCAGGCCTATTTCGAACGGCTGCCGCGGGTCAAGGCCTTCATCGAGGCCACCATCGAGACCGGCCGCCGCCAGGGATATGTGGCCACCGTTTTCGGCAGACGGCGGGCCATTCCCGAACTCGCCTCACCCAACCAACAGACGCGCTCTTTGGGAGAGCGGTTGGCGGTCAACTCCGTTATCCAAGGCACGGCTGCAGACATTATCAAGGTGGCCATGGTCCGGTGTCATGGGCGGTTGCAGCGGGAATGCCCCGGGGCGCGTCTAGTGTTGCAGGTGCACGACGAGCTGGCGTTTGAAGTGCCAGAGTCTTTGGCGGAAATTGTCAAGGCCGTCGTAGTCGAGGAGATGGTCCGGGCCTTCCCTATGGACCCGCCCCTGGGGGTGGATGTGGGGATAGGGCCCGATTGGCTCTCGGCGAAGTGACGCACGTGATCTACAAGCCTGCTAGTGGCGAAGAGGTCTTATCTAAGTAGTCCGCCAGGCTGTTGGAGGACTGTTACTTTGCTGTTGTTTTTCCTTGTTGCCTAGGTATACTACGCCCACAACCGCGTGATGCACTACTATCGCGTGCATTCCTTTGGGAAGGGAAACGGAAAGTACATGTCAGACCAATTCACCGACGAGAGTACACAAACTGTGGAAACACTTCAGGGCGGACAAGACCTCATGATTGAGGTCGATGGGAAGATGGTTCCCAACTATGACGCGACGATCGTGACCTTCGAGGAAGGGGACATCGTTACCGGGACTGTGGTGAGAGTCGACAAAGACGAAGTCTTGGTCGACATCGGCTACAAGAGTGAGGGGGTAGTCCCGGCGAATGAGCTATCGATCAGAAAGTCGGTGGATCCCGCTGAAGAAGTGTCGGTCGGTGATGCGGTCGACGCTCTCGTCCTCACCAAAGAGGACGCGGACGGACGTCTGATCCTCTCCCGCAAGAGGGCGCGTTTTGAAAGGGCCTGGCAGCGGATCGAGAAGGCCGCTGAAGAAGGCACGCCGGTTTCGGGTTCCGTCATCGAGGTGGTCAAGGGCGGTCTCATTATTGATCTGGGCGTACGGGGATTCTTGCCCGCATCCTTGGTCGACATCCGCCGGGTCGCCGATTTGGACGAGTTCTTGGGCCAGAGCCTCGAATGTCGGGTCATCGAACTCAACCGCTTCCGCAATAACGTGGTGCTTAGCCGGAGGGCGGTACTGGAAGAGGAACGGCGCGGTGTGCGCGAGCAGATCCTCGACCGCATGAACGTGGGCGACCTGGTAACCGGCACCATCTCCAACATTGTCGACTTCGGTGCTTTCGTCGACCTGGAAGGCATCGATGGTCTCATCCACATCTCCGAACTGTCCTGGAGCCATGTGAACCATCCGTCAGAGGTTCTCACCATAGGCCAAAAGGTCACGGTCCGGGTCCTCGACATCGACCGCGAGCGGCAGCGCATCTCGTTGGGTCTCAAGCAAACGCAGAAGGATCCGTGGCAGCAGGTGTTCGAGAACCGCCAGGTCAACGAGATCGTGCACGGACGGGTTACCAAGCTGGTCTCCTTCGGTGCTTTCGTTGAGATCGAAGAAGGGGTGGAGGGTCTCATCCACATCTCCGAGTTGGCCCAGCACCATGTAGAGGATCCGGCTGAGATCGTTCGCCCGAACCAGGAAGTGAACGTCAAGATTATTGAGATCGATCCAGACCGCCGCCGTCTGTCACTGAGCCTGAAGCGTCTGGAGCCGGAATACCGCATCCATGAGGATGTTCTTGTCGAAGAAGACGAGGAAGGCGAAGAGGACTACGAGGGTGAGGAGTCGGTTGAGGTCCAGGAGGACGTCTACGCCGAAGATGACGCCGCTACCGACGCCGCCGAGGTGACGGTGGCCGAGGCCGAGGCTCAGGAGACAAACGCCTCCGACAACGAAGCTGAGGGGAGTTTCGTGGATGAATCGGGCTCTGAGAGCCACGAAGAATAACTCGGAGGTCGTTTCTGAGTAGCTGGCCTGCACAATGACGCTGTAGTGCAGGGGGTGCCCTCGGGCGCCCCCTGTTTTTTTGGTGGAGGGCCGATGACGGCACGAGTGGATGGTGAGAAGAGATGCCGGGCGGTGGCCGTGGGTCTTACCGGGGGGATAGGTGCGGGGAAGAGTACTGCCCTGGCTGTCTTCAAGGAACTTGGGGCTCTCACCATCTCAGCAGATCGCGTGGTGCACGACCTCTATACACGGCCGCCCCTCCTAAGGCGGTTGGTCGAACATTTCGGGGCCGAGATATTAGACGGTGACGGCAGGTTGGATCGCCGGCTTCTGGCGACACTGCTACGCGGCAGGCACGACGAATTGCGATGGGTGGAAGGACTCATCCATCCGCTGGTGGCTCAGGAGATCCGTAGCTTCATAGACCAGGCTCCTCCTACGTCGGTGGTGGTGTGTGAAGTCCCTCTGTTGTTCGAGGTGGGGTATGAAGCCATGTTCGATCTGCTGGTGACCGTGGAGGCCTCCCACGAGCAACGACTGGCTCGCAACGCCGACCGGTTCGAACGTGACTCGTTCCTGGAGTTCGAGCGCCTGCAGGCCTCAACCGCCCGACGGGCGGCGGGTAGCCACTTCGTGTTCTGCAACGACGGCGATATCGAGGCACTGCACTCCTTCGTGCGCACCGTCTACGAACGGGCCTCCGGAATCCTCCGAGGCGCGGGGGAATGAGCGCTCGTCGCGATCTGAGACGCAGAGGCCGTCGCCGTGGCCTTGTCGCACTGTTGATCCTGATCGTGCTGGCGGTCGTAGTCTACGTCATCGTTGATCATCGAGTGGTGGTGCCGGGTGTGTCGGCTCAGATCTACCCCATCCACTACCGGGAGGGCATAGAAGAGGTGGCGGATCGTTATGACGTCGACCCCTATCTCGTCGCAGCGGTGGTGCGTACAGAGAGTGGGTATGACCCCAATGCGGTTTCTCACGTAGGAGCGGTTGGGTTGATGCAGCTGATGCCCGACACGGCTGCCTGGATCGTCAAGCTGCGTACATGGGAGGATGGAGCGCATCCCGAGCTCACTGATCCGGATGACAACCTGGCGCTGGGTACCTGCTACCTGGCCTTTCTGATTGAGCACTTCGACGGAGATAGGAGGGCGGCTGTTGCGGCGTACAATGCCGGCCAGGGGGCGGTAGCCGGGTGGGTGGCAGCCGCAGGAGGAGGCAAATTGACTTTGGAGGACATCCGCTTTCCTGAGACGCGCGCCTTTGTTGAGCGGGTGGAGCAATCGTGGGAGCTGTACAGGCGTATACACCCCGATGTCTTCGGCAGCGTGGCGGCGAGCGTATGAGTCTCTTCACCATCCGGGCTGATTATGAGCTCAAGGGTGACCAGCCGCAGGCGGTGACCCGGCTGTTCGAGGGGCTCAAGCGTGGTGATCGCTTTCAGACCCTCTTGGGGGTCACCGGCTCGGGTAAGACCTTCACCATGGCCAACATCATCGCGCGACTGGGCAGGCCGGCTCTGGTCATGGCGCCCAACAAGACGTTGGCGGCACAGCTCTGCAACGAGTTCCGCGAATTCTTGCCGGACAACGCCGTCGAGTATTTCGTCTCCTACTACGACTACTATCAGCCCGAGGCCTATCTTCCGGCTACGGACACGTATATCGAGAAAGACTCATCCATCAACCAGGAGATAGACCGGCTGCGGCACTCCGCCACCAGCAATCTGCTCATGCGGCGGGACGTGGTCGTCGTCGCTTCGGTCTCCTGCATCTACGGACTGGGTTCGCCAGCCGAGTATTTGGGGCAGGTCGTTCTCCTCAAACAGGGGGAGGAGGTGAGCCGCGACGAAGTCCTCGCCAAACTCGTCAGGATCCATTACGAACGCAACGACATCGGCTTCGCGCGTGGGAAGTTTCGGGTGCGGGGTGACAGCTTTGAGGTTTGGCCGGCCTATGAGGACTATGCCGTGCGGGTCGGTCTGTGGGGCGACGAGGTGGAGGAGATCGTCAAGGTCGATCCGGTGACACAGGAGATTGTGGCCCGTCTGCCCAATGTGGCCATCTACCCGGCGACTCACTTCGTCACTTCCAAGGACGCGATCGAGCGTTCTCTGGAGGAGATCGCTGCGGAGCTGGAACAGCGCGTAGGCGAACTTGAGGCGCACGGCAAGCAATTGGAAGCCTTCCGGCTGCGGCAGCGCACGCAGTACGACATGGAGATGCTGCGCGAGCTGGGCTACTGTAATGGGATTGAGAACTATTCACGCATCCTCTCCGGCCGGCGCCCCGGGGAGCCTCCCTACACGTTGCTCGACTTCTTCCCGCCGGACTTTGTGGTCTTCATCGACGAATCGCACATGACGGTGCCTCAACTGCACGGGATGTACGAAGGCGACCGTAGTCGCAAGACGATGCTCGTGGAGCACGGCTTTCGACTCCCCTCGGCACTCGATAACCGCCCCCTACGCTTTGAGGAGTTCATGGAACGTGTGTCGCGGGTGGTCTTCGTCTCCGCCACGCCCGGAGAATGGGAGACGTCGGTGTCGGCGCAGGTGGTTGAGCAGCTCGTCCGGCCCACCGGTCTGGTCGATCCTATGGTAGAGGTGAGGCCCACTCTTCATCAGATCGACGATCTCATGAATGAGGTCCGTGTGCGGGTTGAGAAAGGACAGCGCACATTGGTGACCACGCTTACCAAGAAGATGGCCGAGGATCTCAGCGACTACCTGCTCGAGATGGGTTTCCGGGTTCGCTATCTCCACTCTGAGGTCGATACGTTGGATCGCATCCGTATCATTCGGGAGTTACGCCTGGGGGAGGTGGACGTTCTAGTGGGCATCAACCTGCTCCGGGAGGGGCTCGATATGCCCGAAGTGACGTTGGTCGCCATCCTCGACGCTGATAAAGAGGGCTTCTTGCGGGGGGAGACGGCCCTCATCCAGACCATCGGTCGTGCCGCTCGTAACGTCGAGGGCAAGGTGATCATGTACGCCGACAAGCGTACGGCTGCGATGGACAAAGCCATCTCGGAGACGGAGCGCCGCCGGGCGGCTCAGGTGGCCTTCAACATAGAGCACGGCATCGAGCCGCGCACCATCGTCAAGGCCGTGTCGGATATGGCGGAACTTCTAGGCGTTAGTGGCAGCGTGCCCTACAAAGAGCGGCGCCGCACCGCCCGCGGTGAGGTCATGTCGGCCGAAGAAGTGGAACGTCTCATGGCTACGCTCGAAGAGGAGATGTTTGAGGCGGCCGACGAGCTGCGTTTCGAGTACGCGGCCAAGTTACGGGACGAGATAAAGGACCTGGCGCGGGAGCTGAGCCGGCTTCGCGGGGCCGCCGGCTAATAGGCTGCTCAGCGCATTCTGGCGGCCGGGGCTTCGTTTTTCAGTAGCCTTCCAGGCCCGTGGCGAATAGTCGAACTATTTGCGCAATCTAAGGCGACGAATGACGCCGGCCCATGTGTTGGCATAGGCCCATGTGCTGGCATAGGCCTATGTGTTCGGCCCGCTGACGCTGCTGCTCGTCTGCTCGTCGACACCCTCTAGTCCAGGTTCACCGACTCGACTTCGTCCAGGCTGGTGATGATCTCGGTGAGCGCCACCCGCGTCATCGAGCGTGGCAGTTGGAGGCGAAAGCGGAGAGTATCTGTGTCGTCTGCGCCTTTGACTACCGCTACTTCTTTGACGGCCACGTGGGCTTGGTCCAGAGCCGAGAGGAGGACCGTCAGGGGCGTGTATCCCGGTCTGCGGAAGTGTACCCGCACCCCCACCGAAGGGCCCACGTGCCGGTAGATGATGCGATCCTCTATAAATCGCAGCCCATACAGGCTGACGAGTACCAGGGCCGTGGTCACCAGCGCGGCGGAGTAAAATCCCTGGCCGCACGTGATCCCGACGGCTGCCGCCGCCCACAGACCCGCGGCTGTGGTTAGTCCCCGCACCGTCACCCCGTGGCGTATGATTGCTCCTGCCCCGAGGAAACCGATGCCGCTCACCACCTGTGCGGTGATCCGGTGGGAGTCGAACGAGGTGCTATCGTCACCGTACGACGAGGCCAGCGTGAAGACGCTCGCACCTATGGCTACTAAGATGTGGGTGCGGAATCCGGCCGTGCGGTCACGAGTCTCGCGCTCCAGGCCGATGAGTCCGCCCAGGATCATGGCCGATACGATACGTATGACGACGTCGAGCAGTGGCATGTCCCCATACTAGCAGCCTGTCGGCAGTCTTCCAGCACCTCCCAGTTGCGGATTGCGGGCCTTGAGGGTCGTCGAACACTGCGGATGTGCCCGCAGTTTGGCGTGAGTGTGACCGGCTGGAATAATGGGTAGATCAGCTGGAGGCCTGGACAATGGATGAGAGCGGAAGGATAGGGATGGCGCGTACGTACGACCCCGAGCAGATTGAGACCAAGTGGCAGAGGGTGTGGGAAGAGCAGAAGACTTTCATCGTCCCCAACCCGCCTCGAGGGTCGAGTCCGGGCGGTAAGGGCTCAGATGCCACCTATGTCCTGGAGATGTTCCCGTATCCTTCGGGCAGCGCGCATATGGGTCACGTGAAAAACTACACCATGGGGGACGTTATCGCCCGTTTCCGCCGCCACCGGGGGCAGAAGGTGCTCCACCCCATGGGCTATGATGCGTTTGGGCTCAACTCTGAGAACATGGCCATCAAGACGGGTGAATCTCCGGCGAAGTTCACTGAGGAGGCCATCGCCACCATCAACCGGCAGCTGCGGCGGTTGGGTGTGTCCATCGATTGGACGCGCGAAGTGGTGACGTCTCGGCCCGAATACTACCGGTGGACACAGTGGCTCTTCCTGCAGCTGTATAAGAAGGGCCTGGCCTACAAGAAGGAGGCCCCGGTCAACTGGTGCCCTTCTTGTCAAACGGTCCTGGCAAATGAACAGGTCATCGACGGGACCTGTGAACGTTGTGACAGCCTGGTGGAGGCCAAGAAGCTGGCCCAGTGGTTCTTCCGCATCACCGACTACGCGGAGCGGCTTCTGCAGGACTTTGACAAGCTCGATTCGTGGCCTGAGCGCGTAGTCACTATGCAGCGCAACTGGATCGGCAAGTCACAGGGTGCGGATGTGGTCTTCGCTATCGCTACGCCTGAGCCGGCGGACGACGACCGGCCTGCCGGCCGGGACACTGCGGACGGCACGGCTGTGGTGACGGAGCCCGGTATGGAGGTCACCGTCTTTACTACCCGGCCGGATACGTTGTTTGGCGCCACCTTCTTCATACTGGCTCCCGAGCACCCGTTGGTCGACCGCTTGGTGGCCGGTAGCCCCCAGGAGGAAGAGGTGAGGCGGTACGTCGCAAGAGCCATGGCGACGTCGGCCATCGAGAGGGCGAGTACGGAGAAAGAGAAGACCGGGGTCTTCACGGGCCGCTACGCCGTCAACCCGGTGACAGGGCGGCGGATCCCCATCTACGTGGCCGACTACGTGCTCATGGATTACGGGACCGGCGCCATCATGGCGGTGCCCGGGCATGACGAGCGAGACTTCGCCTTTGCCAAGAAGTACGGCCTGGAGGTCATCGAAGTGATCGCCAGCCCCGAAGAGTTCAAGGACGCAGAAGGCCGACTAATCGCAGCCTACAGCGGTGACGGCCTACTCGTAAACAGTGGCCGGTTTGATGGGCTCACCAAATCTGAGGGGATCGTCCAGGTCACGCAGTGGCTGAAAGACCAGGGGAAGGCCGAATTCGCGGTCAACTACAAGCTCCGGGATTGGTTGGTCTCCCGCCAGCGCTACTGGGGGGCGCCTATCCCCATCGTCTACTGCGACGCTTGTGGTGAGGTACCCGTGCCTGAAGAGCAGCTGCCTGTGCTGTTGCCCGACATTACGGACTATGCCCCCAAGGGCAGGTCTCCGCTGGCCGCTGCGACCCACTGGGTCGAGACCGTCTGTCCCGTCTGCGGACAACCGGCCCACCGTGAGACGGACACGATGGATACTTTCGTCGATTCATCCTGGTACTACCTGCGCTACGCCTCGCCCGGCCGCGACGACGTGGCGTTCGATCGTGAGGATGCCGACTATTGGTTGCCCGTGGACCAGTACATCGGGGGCGTCGAACATGCCATCCTGCACCTCATGTACTCGCGCTTCTTTACCAAGGTGCTCTACGATCTCGGCCTCGTGGGGTTTGAGGAGCCGTTCAACAGGCTCTTCACTCAGGGGATGATCTACTACAAGGGCGCCAAGATGTCCAAGAGCAAGGGTAACGTGGTCAACCCCGACGAGCACGTGGCCCGCTATGGAGCGGATTCTCTCCGTAGTTACATCCTCTTCATGGGGCCTGGTGAGAGTGATGCCGAATGGAACGACCAGGGTATCGAGGGCATCTACCGCTTTCTCAGCAAAGTGTGGCGTCAGGCGACAGAGGCTATCGACGAGGGCCTGCTGAGGCCGGGACAGGGCGGGGTGGGCGGCACATTCGTGCCGGAAGATCTCAACACGGCTGAGAAGGCCCTGCTCATCAAAGTGAACCAGACTGTGCAGAAGGCCACCATCGACATCGGCCAACGTTTCCATTTCAACACGGCTTTGGCCGCCATTATGGAGTTGAATAACGAGATAAGCTCGGCCCGCGCCGCCGGGCTCGGCGCACGACCCGAAGGGCGATCGGTCCTTGGACACGCGGTGGAGATACTGGTGCGGCTCCTCGAGCCGTTCGCACCCCACATGGGAGCAGAGCTGTGGGAGATGATGGGCCACACCAACGTGTGGGATGTGCCCTGGCCGGAAGTCGATACCCGCTTCCTGACTGGGGAGACGGTGGAATTGGCCGTCCAGGTCAACGGCAAGGTGCGGGACCGCCTGGAGGTGGACAAGGGTGCTCCTGGAGACGAGATTATAGCTCTGGCCAAGGCTTTGCCGGGGGTGGCGCGCCACCTAGACGGAAAGACGCTGGTGAAAGAGGTGGTGGTCCCAGGGCGGTTGGTCAACTTGGTCGTGAGGTGACACGTGCGCCGTCGGGCCACAGTGCCGGGGTTGCTCGTCCTGCTCCTCCTGGGCTCGTTTATAGCGGTGCCGGGGTGCTCCGGCGGCTCGTCTGTGTCAACAGCTTCGAACACGAGCGCTTCCATTGCCTCGTCTAGCGCTTCAGTTCCTGCGGCAGAATCGACTACCACGGTCTCCAAACCGGCACCCAGGGTGCGCATCGGTGCCCTGCTGCCTCTCACCGGCAACCTGTCCGCCCAGGGGTTGGATAGTCTCAAGGGTATGCAGTTCGCCGTCAATCAGGTGAATGCGGCTGGAGGCATTAGTTCCTTGGACGGCGCCCGGCTGGACTTGGTAGTGGGTGACACCCAGGGCGACTCCGGCGTTGCTGTAAGAGAGATGGACCGGCTGATCGAGGAAGACCACGTGGTTGCTTTGGTGAACTGTTTACAGTCCACCGTTGCCCTACGGGTGACTGCAGCTGCGGAGCAGGCACGAGTGCCGGTAGTGGTCGCCTTCGCAGCGGCCGATGAGATCACTGAACGCGGCTTGGCCTTCACCTTCCGGCTCTGTCCCAAGACGGAGTGGTACGCCCGTGATCAGGTGCGCTTCTTGGTCGAGTTGCGCTGGAAAGGACAGGTGGTCGTGGATGAGGTGGCCCTCGTCTACGAGAGCGGCGTTTTCGGTCGAGGAACCGCTGAGGCGCAGAAGAAGTACCTGGCCCAGGCCGGCATCCGGGTGGTGAAGGAGGTGGCCTATCCCGCCGATACGGCCGATCTCAGCCGGGAAATGCTGCAGATCAAGCTCGGGGAGGCGGATGCGGTGCTAACGGCCACCTATCTGGAGGACGCTCTTGTCATAGCCGACAGTGCGGCTGCCGTCCGGCTCAATCTGCCGATCATCGACGTGGGGGGAGGCTTTCTCGACTCGGGCTTCTGCTCTCATCTCGGTACTAAGGCCGAGGGTCTGCTCGCGGTGATGGACTACTCTCCAGGGACCACGGCCAAGGCGTTGGAGGAGAGCTTCCAGAAGACGTACAAGACTTCACCGACGGCCGGCGCAGTCTATGGCCACCAGGCGGTCTGGCTGTTGGTCGACGCCCTGGAGAGGGCCTCGTCGGCCGAGCCACAACTCGTACAGGAGGCGTTGGCCGATACGGTCATGCCCTCGGGAGCCCACATGATGCTGCCTCAGCCGGTGCTCATGTTTGATCGGGGCGGTCAGAACATGTTGGCCCACTTGTTTGTCGGCCAAGTCCAGGAAGGTCGCTACGTCCCCGTTTGGCCGGCCCCATACGCGGTCGGCGGCTTCCGCGCAGCCCCCTAGGTTCAGCAGCCTTGTAGGCTCCAGAGGTCGGGAGCCGGGGTGGGGGGGAGTATGATAGAGCTACGGCGAAGGTCGCCGACAAGAACAAGGTCTAGAAGCCTGCCGGCGCTGGATGCTGCCGCACACGTGATGGGGGTGAAGCAGTGAACGGATTGATGACGGCCATGGTATTCGAGGGTGTGGGGCGGCCACTTCGTAGCGCCCAAGTGAGCATACCTCAGCCCGGTCCCGGCCAAGTCCAGGTGAGAGTGAGCACCTGCGGCATCTGCCGTACCGATCTGCACGTTATCGACGGGGAGTTGCCACGACCCAAGCTCCCGTTGATTTTGGGGCACCAGATCGTGGGCGTGGTGACGGCCCGGGGCGAAGGGGTCGACACTCCGGACGTGGGTGACTGGGTAGGCATACCCTGGTTGGGGTGGACGTGCGGCAGATGTGGGTATTGTCTGAGCGGCCGGGAAAATCTGTGCGACTCGGCCCGCTTTACCGGATACGACATCGATGGGGGCTTCGCCGAATATACGGTCGCAGATGCCCGCTTTTCGTTTCCTATCCCGCCCGGCTATCCCCCCGGACAGGCGGCTCCGCTACTCTGCGCCGGCCTGATCGGTTACCGGTCGTTGTCCATGACCGGTGACGCACAGCGACTGGGGATCTACGGCTACGGCTCGGCGGCCCACATAGTTACCCAGGTGGCGTGTTTTCAAGGCCGCCGGGTCTTCGCCTTTACGCGCCCCGGCGACACGGTCTCCCAGAGATTCGCACTGGAGATGGGGGCGGAGTGGGCAGGAGATACTGAACATCCGGCGCCCGAAGAGCTCGATGCGGCAATCATCTTCGCTCCGGCGGGTGAGCTCGTGCCGTTGGCCCTGAAGGCGCTGGCTAAGGGCGGGTCTGTGGTGTGCGGCGGCATTCACATGAGCGATATACCCGCGTTCCCCTACGAGGATCTATGGGGCGAGAGGATTATCCGCTCCGTGGCCAACCTTACCCGGCGCGATGGGGTGGAGTTCCTGCACATCGCGCCGCAGGTGCCTATCCAAACCGAGGTCGAACTCTTTCCGTTGGAGGAGGCGGCTCAGGCTTTGGAGAGGTTGCGACGTGGCGCGATCCGCGGAGCGGCGGTGGTTGAGGTGGAAGGAAGGGGATAGGAGCGGTTCTCATCAGCACGTTGGTCTCGCGCTCTCTACGAGACGAGAGTGACAAGACAGAGGTTGCGACGCTCCTCAGCGCACGAGCTGCGCGAAGGTCGTCAGCGGCAGAAAAGCATTGATGCGGCGCCGCTTGAGCTCATAGACGGCGGTAGGATCGCCCTCCTTGCCTTCGTTGACGGCTACGGCCATTAGGTAGCCCGCGGCCCGGGTTGCCTCTATGACCGTGTCGTCGTAGGCTCCGGCCGGATAGCAGAGGACGTAGCTCGGTTCGCCGATGGCGTCGGCGATAGCCCGGCGTGAGCCGACCAACTCCTCCTCAAGCCGGGAGGCGGAGACGTTGCGCAGATCGGGATGCGATACCGTGTGTGATTGGATGGACATGCCCGCGGCAGCCATCTCGCGCAACTGGTCCCACGTCATCTGGCCTTCTCTACCCACGGTCTTGGTGATCACGAAGAAGGTGCCGGTGAGCCCGCGCTCCCGTAGTATGGGAAAGGCGACCGTGTAGTTGTCGAGCCCGCCGTCATCGAAGGTTAGGACCACGGGCTTGGGCGGGAGTTCTTTTTGGCCCGCCATGGCCATATAGACATCGGCGAGGCTTACGGTGCAATAGCCCTCGTCGACGAGATAGTCCATCTCTTCCACGAAGTCGTTGGTGCGAACTGTGAGACCGTCGGCATACGGACCGGCTGGCGGCGGCTCGTCGTCAACGTAGTGGTACATGAGGATAGGTGCGTGGACTGCAACGGCGTCTGAGGGGAGCGTACTCGGCAGGTGCTCAGCCCTAAAGGCGGACGTTGTGCTCTCAGAGGGTTGCGTGGAGGCCACCCCGGCCATCTGAGTGACGGTAGGCGCATCGGCCGAGTCGGTCGTCTCGGCCGGGTTCGTTGTCTCGGCCGGGTTCGTCGTCTCGGCTGAGCGTGTGGCCGTGGCTCCTGTTGCCGTTGTGCCACTGCCGGTCTCGTCGACCCCGGTTGCCGTCACCTGCGTGTCGAGGAAAGAGCGGACGGACAGGAACACCGCGATCCCCACCACCACTACCAGCACGGTGAGAAGGAGGATGCGGAGGCGGCGCCGGCCTGCTGCTCTCGTTGCTGCACTCACATCGGGGGAGAGTGTAGCACCTGATGTGGACCGGGCGGTCGCCTGACTCTTGGCTCCCGGCGACCGAGAGCGGATGGTGAGTTCGGCTGCGGCTGAGGGGTGGTCGCGTGGAGATCGTCGGATCGCACAGAAGCAGATCCATACCACCATGATGGCCGCCCCGAGGAAGTGTGGGGTCGGGTGCGGGACCTGCTGGATGGGGGCTTTGCCGGTAACGACCAGCTCAAGACCAATGCCGTGCAGATCTTTAAGACCGTGGGCGTTACGAGCTTCAAGATGGTGTGAGAAACTCTCTCCCATGACCACCCTCCGCGACATCCTGACTGCGATACAGATCGGTGAAACTACCGACTGGGAGTTCAAGTCGGCGCGCGGCGGCTTCCCCAGGAGCTTCTGGGAGACCTACAGCGCCATGGCGAATTCCGAGGGTGGGGTGGTGGTACTTGGCGTGAGCGAGAAGGACGATGCTGTCAGTCTCGATGGCCTTGCTGCCGAGCAGATCGCTGCGCACCAGAAGACCCTGTGGGATGGACTCAATAACCGCGGTGTGGTGAGTGCCAACATCCTTGAAGTCGGCGCCGTCGAAACTGTTCCGCTCAAGGGCTTGAGCCTCCTGGCCGTTCGCATCCCGCGTGCATCGCGCGCGCAACGCCCCGTGTATCTGACCGGCAACCCCTTTGGGAATACATATCGGCGCCACCATGAAGGTGACTATCGTTGCGACGAAGCCGAGGTGCGTCGTATGTTCGCCGATGCAGATCCTGACGGGCGCGATCAGCGCATTCTCAAGGGTTTTACCTTGGACGACCTCGATGCGCCGAGCCTCGCCCAATACCGCCATCGAATGAGAGCGGCACGCGGCGATCACGTCTGGCTGGCGCTGGGTGACCAGGACTTACTGGAGCGCCTGGGCGGCTGGCGCTGCGATCGTCAGACCGGGGAGGAAGGTCTCACCCTGGCAGGTCTGCTCATGTTTGGCAAGGAACTCGCCATCACAGATCAGAGTGGCGTTCCTAAATACTGGGTTGACTATCGCGAGATGCTCGATCCTGAGACGCGGTGGAGTGACCGCATCTATCCCGATGGTACCTGGGAGTCCAATCTCCTCCAGTTTTACAGTCGCGTCTGGCCGCGTTTGGCGGCTGCGATTCCCACCCCGTTTCGTCTTGAAAATGGTATGCGACGAGATGAGACGGCGGCTCATGTGGCCCTTCGCGAAGCGCTTGTCAACGCCCTCATTCACGGTGACTACTTTGCACCCGGCGGCTTGGTGGTTGAGCAACGGCCGCATGAGATCGCGATTGAGAACGGCGGAACGCTGCTGATCACGTTGGAGCAGTATCAGCGCGGTGGGGTCAGCGAATGCCGCAACCCAGGCCTGCAGAAGATGTTTCTTATGATCGGGGGAGGTGAGCACGCGGGTTCCGGGGCTGACAAGATCAGGTCCGGCTGGCGCTCACGTCACTGGCGCGCGCCTCTGCTCGAAACGTTCCAGCAGCCTGACCGGGTGAGGCTGACTATGCATATGGTCAGTTTGATTCCCGATGACACGGTGCGGCATCTTCGCGAGCGCTTTGGTGCGGAGATCGACCGGCTTTCGTCCGCAGAAGTGCAGGCCCTAGCGACTGCAGACATTGAAGGGGCGGTTTCGAACGCCCGGCTTCAGCAACTGCTGACCGATCATCCGACTGATATCACGCGCATGTTGACCGGCCTCTGCGATCGCGGGCTGCTTGTCTCGGATAGCCGGCGGCGCTGGACGACCTACGAGTTGTCCAGGCGGGGGGCGGGACCATCGCCTACCGGCAGTGATGCTGCCAGGCACCTGCCAAAGAATCCTGGACAATTACTTACAGACTCCCTATCTTTGGTGGAGGACTCCCTACATTTGCTCGGAGACTCCCCACATTTACCAGGAGACTCCCCACATTTGGTCGAGAGTTCAGAAGTTGACGAGTTACATCGACTGGCGGCGCCGGTTGCTTCGACCCGCAAGGCTCCGGCAGAGCTCGTGCGTGAGACAATCCTGCACCTGTGTACTCATCGTTTCTTGACTGCGAATCGCCTCGGTGAACTGCTTAATCGAAACCCTGCGGGGCTGCAGCTTCGCTACCTGTCTCCGATGGTGGGCGAGGGCCTGCTCGTCATGAAGTATCCCAAAGCCACGAATCGCCCCGACCAAGCGTACACGACTGCTGGGGAAGAATGAGAAGTCATGAGATACCGTGCGTCGCAGCGCAGCATCACATGAAACTCCAGTTCGACTCTAACCAGCAGTTTCAACTCGACGCAGTGGCTGCTGTTACCGATCTATTCGATGTTCAGCCGCGAGGAGTCCACGAAAGGGCGAATAGTTGCGGAAACTACCTGGTGAAGTTCTTGGGGAGTGTCTAAGTGGCTGCTGGTATCTGGTCTGATGGTAGGTCCAATGGCCGGACGGCGTTGCGCGGCTGCCGGCTGGCTCAAGATCGATACCCCGGTGGGCGCAATCCTGACTGGGCTATCGTCAAAGACGATGGGCAGGCCGTCTATATGGTGCTGGTGCGCGAGATGAAGGCGCCCCGCGACTTCGTGCAATTACGCGGCGGCGAAGCCGACAAGGTGCGCTGTGGCAAGAGGCACTTTGAGGCATTAGGTGTACCATTTGGGGTAGTTGTAACGGCGGATGAGGTGTGACGAACTACCCCAAGCTTCGACCTGCTCAGCCGTGGCAGCCCAGCCCCACCTTCTTAGGAGTAGCCCCAGTTCCGTGTACTTACTCTTTGGCAATTGGTGGAGACGCACAAGAAGGCGTCGGATGGAAGATGGGCCAGCTGGCGCAGGGTGATGGGGGTCCTATCCGTTCATAATATGAATTACACAAGTAAAGTAACGGCCCGTGAGCGCGACGGTCAGCCGATTCAACGCGCCTCACTATCATCCAGCGTGTGCTTTCGTCCTCGGCCGATATTAGAATGGAGTCGGCGGTCAAGCGCAAGTGAGTGCGGCCGGTATGCCCCGTGGCCAACCATGGCGGTGGTGATGTCAGGCTCAGGGGGTAGACCGCATAAGGTGGCGGGTTTTCTGGGGCGTTATCACTCGTTTGGATGGGGCATTTGAGCCCTGAGGAAATACTGAGACAAAAGAGCAGGCAAGGGTGCATTGAAGGAGGAAAACATGGGGCCTATGGGGTCGCGACAGGTTGTAGGCACTGTAAGGTGCGGCACAGAGCTCCTGGACAACAGTGAGAGGTATTGTCCTGAGTGCGGAACTCCGATCGTCCGGGAGAGTAGTCGTACTGCCGATCTCCCTCCTCGTCGAGACCGTGGCCTCCGGTGCGTTGCGGTGATGGCTTCGTTCATTCTTGTTCTTCTTCTCTTTCTGCCGGCAGCCGCAGCAGCCTCGACGTTGACAACCGACAACACTGCCATCGACCCACGTATGGTCTCGCTGGCTGAGGACATCCGAAACCACAATTCTGTCGATGGCGACGTCTTCCTGCCCGTCGTCCCGCCACGAGGCTGGTCTCTCGCTTCGGTGGCTGATATCCATCGCCTGAGTTCCAACTATTCCTGGGTGACTTCGAACCCATACTTCTTTCCTGCATTCGCCTACGATGAGGAGTACTGTGGCTACTACGTGTTCTGGATGGACGGACACGACCACCTCATCAGACAGTATGTCGACATTCTGTGGGATGACGATCCAGACCTGACCACAACGAGTGTTGTTCTCGACGGTGACCCCTGGAGCATCTTCGGGCGACATGGCAGCCGTGACGGACTCGTATGGTTTTCAGGGGAGGCCCACAACGTCACGGTCGAATGGTCGGGAAACGTGGAGGGAGAGTTTGGGGAACTCGTCGGGTTTGCGGCCACCATAGGGTGGTGGCATGCAGATGGGGGTATAGACGTGTCTACCGCGTTTCGCGGTCTTCTCCCGTTCTCCCCCATCCCCAATGGCTACGCCTTCCCCAACAAGGGATACAAGGACGCCAAGGCCGCTCGCGCCGCCTGGACCCACCTCTTCGGCCCCAGTCTCTTTGATGGCGAGGTGAATTGGTGGGATGCCCTGCGGGGAGGTTTCCCCATGAAATCGTTCGCGGAGAGGCTGTTCGCTGACGGCGTCTGCTACGGCATGGCAAGCTCATCTCTGGCCGCCTACAAGGGTGAGCTTGATCCTGCGGCCTTCGCGGCCGGTGCCAACACTCTCTGGGGTTTGGGCAACTATGGCATTACATCAACCTCCGGCTCCTTCAGCCAGCTCCCGGCCGACCTCAAGAGCACCATCGAGGAGCACTTCACGGCACAGTGCGCCAAGGTGGCCTATGATGCCGTCGTGGACAACACCTTTTTCCAGAGCAACGATAGCGAATACCCCTGCACCATGGCGGAGTTCATTCAATCCCTGCGGGGTGCCCTGAGCACAGGCCCCGTGCTGCTCTGCCTGTGGGATACCGCTTTTGGCCACACCGTGGTGGCCTATCGGATTGACATGAATACCTCCGGTACCAGTGGCAACATCCGTATCTACGACAACAACTGCCCGGGCGAGCAGTGCAGTGTGTCCTTCGACTTGGCCGACAGCGGCTCCTGGCAGTATCCACCGCTGGTGAAGACACCTCTGGCTCTGGGCTGGGTGTCGCTTGACATCGTGCAGCAGGTACTGGATGCGCCCGCGGGCACCTTGGACTACCATGATGGCTGGGTGACGGCCTCCGCTGATGCCACCATCCGCTTTGTGGGGGCAGGTGGCAAGGTCACCGGCAAGGTGAACGGTCGCTACCTGCTCGACAACTCTTTGGTTCGTCTGGACCCGGTACTGAGTGGTGGCCTGGGTTCCCACGAGGAGGATCGCTACGCCGTTCAGGGCTCTGCTACCCGCAGCTTCCAACTCGAGTCCGAGGGCGCTGTTCCCGCCTGGGCCTCGGGTCGGGGTCCCGATGGTAGCTACATTCTGCTGGTGGACGGTGCCCTAGATGTGGCCGCCGCCTATGGCGGTACCGATGTTGGCTTCTCGGGGGCTAGGGCGGAGGAGATCCGCTTGGCGGTAGAGGACGGCAGTACGGCGGCCATGGCTGCCTTTGGCCCCACTCTCGCTGCCACCGCTCTGGGTGGAGTCGCCACCGGAGAGGGGCGGGTATGCCTGTATGGGGACTCCGGCATGGAGGTGCAGACGGGCTCCCTCAGTGTGGACGAGTTCAGCCTGGGCACGCCTGGGCAGCTACTCACTGTGACGGACGTGCCCAACACTTGTGCCCTGCGCACTGAACTTTCTGACTACGATGCCAAAAGCGGCACCCTGGAGGTCTCTCTGGACCGCGACGGCAACGGCAGCTTCGAGGCCACCGAGGAGGTGCCCGCTCAGCGCAGGGTTTCCATCACCTTTTCTGACATCGCCTCCTCCCCCTATAAGATCGCCATCGAGTCCCTGGCTGGCGCTGGCATCATCAACGGCTATCAGATGGGAAGTACCTGGGAGTTCCGCCCCGGCAACCCGGTGCTGCGCGCCCAGTTTGCCAAGATGGCAGTACTGAGCCTGGGACTGGAGGTGACGGAGGGCGGCACCCCGGTTCCCTTCAAGGACGTGGAGAAACCGGGCAGCAGCCTCTATCCCGATGACTACGTGGCCGTGGCCGCCGCCAACGGCCTCATCCAAGGCTATGCCGGCGGCTACTTCAAACCCTATGTGGAGATTACCCGTGCCCAACTGCTCACCATAGTGGTGCGCATGGCGGAGCGCTTCAAGCCCGGCGCCATCTCCGTACCCTCCTCCGGCTGGAGCGGTAGCCTTCCCGGTACCGATCCCACCCACGGCGCCAACATCCGCAAGGCGGAGCACAGCGGCTTGCTCTCGGGCATCAACCTCTTATCCTTCTCCATTTGGGGCAAGGCCACCCGAGGTGAGGTGGCGCAGATCCTGTGGAACTTGCGGGAGAAGTAGGGGCGTTTTTGCATCGGCCTGAGCACCACATGACGATAGTGTCGATATCCCGAAGGGGAAGCAAAAGGACGCTGGCGGGCCCGAGTAAGTTCGCCAGCCGCCACGGATTTAGTACGTCTGAGTTACCTGCTCTCGGCAGAGGTAATCATCCCTAGATCATAAAGTTTGAGACAGGCTGTCTATTATGGTGCGTGAGACGAAGGCGACCCGCGACTTCATGCAATTACGCGGCGGCGAAACCGACAAGGTGCGCTGTGGCAAGAGGCACTTTGAGGCATTAGGTGTACCACTTGAGGTAGTCGTAACGGCGGATGGGGTGTGACAAAACCAAGAAGTCCACGAAAGGGCGAATAGTTGCGGAAACTACTGATGCGTCGCCGAGGGAGTAGTCGACCTAGTGAAGTTCTTGAGGGAGTGGCTAAGTGGCGGGTGGTATCTGGTCTGATGATAGGTCCAATGGCCGGACGGCGTTGCGCGGCTGCCGGCTGGTATTGCTGACGGCTACGTCCGCGGAAGCAGGACCTCTTCTGGCGGCGCTGCAGGAACCCGAGTTGGTGGAAGTAGCTACGAAGAGCGTGTCCGTCGGATGGCTGTGCAAAGAAGGAGACGGCGCCGGCCGGGGCGGGCTGCGTGTGGCCGTGGCTGTGGGGGGATGCGACAAGGCGAACACGGCCCAGATGCTCACTGCTCTCTTCCATACTATGGCGGCCCCACCGGTGCTCGTCATGCAGGTGGGGATAGCCGGTGCCTTCGTGGGGCCGGATGCGGATGGTGCGCGACCTGGAGATGTCGTCTTGGCGACCGAGGAGGTCTACGCTGATACAGGCAGCTCCAGTCCGCAGGGCTGGTTGTCGTCGGTGGAGCTGGGATTGCCCCTCGCCTGCGTTGAAGGAGACGAGTCGGGCAATCGTTTCCTGCTGGATGCCGCCCTGGTACAGGCCGCCGCGACTGCTGTTCAGAACAGAGGTGGCTTCAAAGCCGCTGAGCCTGGAGATCGCGCTGAGTCCGGGGAGCGCGCCGAGTCCAGGGAGTGCGCCGCGCCCCGGCCGCGCGGCGGGGACGGGGTTTCAGCGGCGTCTGGGCCGCGGGTCTACACTGGGCGGTGTCTGACCCTGTCTCGGGCTACCGGGCTTGATGCCGAAGCCACCGTGCTCGTGGAGCGCTGGGGGGCGCTGGCCGAATCGATGGAAGGGGCGGCGGCTGCACATATGTGCGTGCTCTACGGCGTTCCCTTTCTGGAGGTGCGGGGTATCAGCAACCTGGTCACCGACCGGGATCGTGCTTCGTGGGAGATCGATCGGGCCATCAGGGCGGCGGGACAGGCTGCGCTGGCCATCTGCGGGGCTTTCGACGTTTTGCCCATCAACAGCGATGTGGAGGCGACGTGGATCTCCTGAGACTTGCTATTTCCCCGTGTCCCAACGACACATACATCTTCCATGCTTGGATGGAACGCCTCCTAGAAGGGGGGCCGGAGGTGGAGACGCGGCTGGAGGATATCGATACCCTCAACCGCTTGGCCCAGGCGGGCGAACCCGACGTGGTCAAGGTCTCCATGCACGCCTTTGCCCACCTGCGGGCCGAGTACGCTCTTCTGCACAGCGGAGGGGCGCTGGGCAGGGGGTGTGGACCACTGGTGGTGACCCGCAAGGGCTCCGGACTCCGGCCGCCGGCCACCGTGCACCGGGTGGCGGCGTTGGCCGATCAGCTGGGAAGGGTGAGAGTGGCTGTACCGGGTGGACTGACGACCGCCGCTCTACTGCTCGAACTCTTCACGGGCGGTGCCGGCAACACCGTGGTCATGCCTTTTGACCGCATCATGCCTGCCGTGGCGGCCGGCGAGGTGGAAGCCGGGGTCATCATCCATGAGGGCCGCTTTACCTTTGGGGCGCACGGTCTGAGGCGGCTGTTGGATCTGGGCGAGTGGTGGGAGGGTACTACCGGCTTGGCGCTTCCCCTGGGCGGCATCGCCGTACGCCGTTCTCTGCCACTGGAGATGCAGGCGCGGGTGGAACAGGCGGTGCGGGACAGCCTGAAACGGGCGTGGGCTCTTCCCGATGAGGCCCTCGCTTATGCGCGGCATTACGCTCAGGAGATGGATCCGGCAGTTTGTGCTGCTCACGTGGAGCTGTATGTGAATGACTACAGTCTCGACTATGGTGCGGAGGGGACGGCCGCCATACGGCACCTACTGCTCCGGGCTGCTGAGGTTGGCGTGGGGGCGGACGAGGGCAGAGGCCTGTTCTGGGACGAGGGATAGGGGCACCGCCGGTCGGTGCAGCTGGTTTGTGTCGCCAGCCGGTGCTGTCAGTCTATGCTGTCGGCCTATACCGCCGGCCGGTGCCGCCGGTCTGTGTTCCCCGGCGACCTGCCGCAGCTGGGCGGCCGAGGGGCGGGTCATGGGGTGGTCTCCCGGCTGGTATCCTATTCGGCCAATGCTGCACCTCATCGACATCTCCAAATCCTTCGGCAGCCAGGTCATCCTCGATGAAGCCGGCCTGCACGTCAAGCCCGGTATGCGTGTGGGCCTCGTGGGAGCCAACGGCGCAGGGAAGACCACACTCATGCGCATCATAGCCGGTGAGGTGTCGCTCGATGGGGGAGAGATCAACGCCCGCAAGGACCTGCGTATCGGCTTTCTGCCTCAAGAGATCGAGGAGATAGCCGGGCACCCCGTCATGGATGAGGTGCTGGCGTCCTATGCAGACGTACTTACTGCCGAGCGCCGCATCACCGAACTGGGGGGGCAGCTCGCTCGTATGTACGACGCGGACTCCGCAGCGGGGTCTGTCGCGGATTCCGGCATCGAGGGGGACGGATCCGAAGGAGGGACCGACCCCGACCAAGTGCTCCGCGAACTGGGCGCTCTACAGACCGCCTTCGAGAAGGCCCACGGCTACGAACTCGAGGCGCGGGCCCAGTCTATCCTCCGCGGTATGGGCTTTGGGGAAGAGGACTTCAAGCGGTCTATCAGTGAGTTGTCGGGTGGATGGCGTATGCGGGTCGCTCTGGCGCGTCTGCTGCTGGAGCAACCGGATCTCCTTCTTATGGACGAGCCGACCAATCACCTCGATCTCGAAAGTCTGCTGTGGCTGGAGGAGTTCCTGCTCGGTTGGCCGGGGGCGCTTATCGTGATCAGCCACGATCGCTACTTCCTGAATCGGACGGCGACGCACATCGCCGATCTCGACCGGGGCATCATCGATCTCTATACCGGCAACTACGATCACTTTGAGATCGAGAAGCGCCAAAGATACGAGGCCCTGGTCAACGCGGCCAAGAACCAACAGCGGGAAATCGATGCGGCGGAGAGTTTTGTGCGCCGCTTCCGCGCCAAGAACACTAAAGCCAAGCAGGTACAGCAGAAGATACGCCAGTTGGAGAAGACCGAACGCATCGAGGCGCCTTCACTGGAGCGCAAGACCATCAAGTTCCGTTTTCCCCAGCCACCACGCACTGGTCGAGTCGTGGCCGAACTCAAGCATGTCCGCAAGGCCTATGGGGACAACGTGGTCTACAAGCAGCTCGATCTGGTGGTGGAGAGGGGGGAGCGGATCGCGTTGGTGGGGCCGAACGGGGCTGGCAAGTCCACCCTGCTCAAGCTGCTGGCTGGCGTGATCGAACCCGACGGTGGGTCGCTCAGGCTGGGACACAACGTGCGCAGGGAGTATTTTGCCCAACACCAGCTCGAGGTGCTGCATCCCGAACAGACCGTGCTCAAGACCATGGAGGACGCCGCCGGTCCCGTGGGCCGTCTGCCCGAAGTGCGCAGCTACCTGGGAGCGTTTCTCTTCAACGAGGACGACGTCACTAAGAAGGTTGGTGTCCTTTCTGGAGGGGAGAAGGCCCGTCTGGCCCTGGCCAGGATGCTCATTGATCCCGCCGGTCTGCTTCTGCTGGACGAGCCGACCAACCATCTCGACATGGACTCACGGGCCGTGCTGACCGAGGCCCTGGCGCAGTTCGAAGGCTCGGTGGTCTTCATCAGCCATGATCGACATCTCATCAACGCCATCGGGACCACGGTCATCGAAGTGCGGCAGGGCCGCGTGACCCGCTACCTCGGGGACTGGGAGTACTACCGGTGGAAGAAGGCTGAGGAGGGGAATCAGGGCGTGACACCCGACGGCGGGGAACAGGAGCCTGCGCGGCCGGACCCGTCGTCGGCGGCATCCCGTCCGGTCTCGGCCTCCGCGCCGGTACAGGCGGCATCGCCGGAGACTGCCACTACGGTGGAACTCGGCTACAAAGAACGCAAGGAACTGCAGAGCCGGTATCGGAAGGTGGAGCGTCGCCTGATGACCGCCGAGGCACGGCAGGCCGAAGTAGCCGCTCTTCTCAGCGATCCTGCGCATGGGTCGGACTACGAACTTCTGGCTACAGCCTCGGCTGAGGCAACCGCACTCGCGGATGAGATAGACGCCCTCTACGAGGAGTGGGAGAAGCTGGTGGAGGCTATGGGGACCACATAGTGGATCAGCGGTACTTGACGAGAGTGGCGTAGGGGTTGATAGCTGCTCCGCCCCCCGGCCGGATCTCGAAGTGAAGGTGGACTGCTCCGTTGCTGGCGTTGCCGCTGTTGCCTGCGTACCCGATCACCTGTCCGGCGCTGACGCGCACGCCGCTTTTGATGCCGCTCTTGATCGAGGAGAGATGGGCATAGTAGTAGACGTTGCCGTCGTCGCCTTTGAGGTGGATGGTGATGCCGCCCAGTCCTTTATCGGTGGGGCTGGTGCTGCGGATGGTGCCGTTTACCACGGCGACACAGGGTATGCCCCTGGCGGTCATGATATCGGTCCCCTTGTGTGTCCGGCCTCCGGAGCGCGGTGCTCCAAAACTATCCACAAAGCTGTTGGGTCCTTGTACTGGGAAGACCCAACCGGTAGAGCTGCCGACGGAGCGGGCTGTAGTCGAGGTGGTCTTTGGGGTGGCGGACTTCGGCGTGGTGGTTACTGACTTCCGCATCGTTGTACTCGGGGATGCGGACTTCGCTGCGGCCGTCCTCTGCGCGGTGGCTGTGGTCGTGGCGATCGCTGTGGAATCGCCGGAAGTCGCCGTCCTGGCGGCCGCTGCCTTTTGAGCAGACAGCTTGGCGGCGGCTTCGGCGGCGGCCTTGGCTTGAGCCGCCCGGCGTGCCTCTTCTTGCCGCAGGCGCTCCTGCTCCCCTAATTGAGCAACACGGGTCCGAAGCCGGTTGTATTCGTCTTTGACGCCTTCCAGTGTCTGGAGTGTCGTGTCCCGCGCAGACGCGTAGCGCGCCGCATCTTTTTGCTCCATCGCTTTCTGTTCGTTCAGGTCGCGGTCCAACTGAGCAAGTGTGTCGAGGTTCTTGGATACGTCGGCTACCAGTTGGCCGTCCTGCTGGGCCACTCGGGTGACCGCACCCAGGCGGTCTAGGACGGCGCCCAGGGACATGTCGTCTGAGGACAAGATGGCGTTGATGGCTAGGAGGGTTTGGCCGCCCTGAGTCTTATAGACCTGCACCAACCGATCGGCGAGTTGCTCCTGTAGTCGGACCGACTCCGCCTCGGCCTTGCGTGTATCGGCCTGCACGTTTGCGATGCGGGTGCGAGTATTCTCAAGACGGACTTCAGCCTTCTCCTGCTCCTGGGCCAGGTTGTCCAGCTTGGCCTGCTGTGCGGTCAGTTTTGCTTTGGCCGCCTTGAGGTCGGCCTGGGCTGCAGAGAGGGCCGGATCGTCCGCCCGGGCTGCAGTAGGGCTGATGAGGGGAAGAGAGAAGATGCCGGCAAAGAGATTGCCCAGAAGGGCGGCGACCACAATGAACACTGCGATGCACGCTTTGCGCGAACTTGGAACGACGGTCGTCTCCGGTTGCTGTTTGGTGGCGCCGTCGCTCTTCCGTTGTACGTCAGGCGACATAGTGGCAGTGTAGCAGCCGCGAGATCCGGCTGCCACCGTATCGGTCAGATTTTATGACCGGAGCAGCGAGAGTCGGACCCCCCGTCACTGGGGCTATCGCCACTCTGTGAGCGGGCCTGCGGTATCCTGAAAGGGGTTCCCCCTCTGCGCAAGGAGTGATGTTGATGCCGTCGTTCGACGTAGTGAGCCGGGTAGATATGCAGGAGATGGATAACGCCGTCAACCAGGTGAAGAAGGAGATTGCCACCCGGTTCGACTTCCGCGGTTCTAAGACCCAGATCGATCTCGATCGCAAAGAAGCGAAGATCACCGTACTCACCGAGGATGAGATGAAGGTGCGCGCGATCCGGGACATGCTGATCTCCAAAGTAGTGAGGCGATCCATCGACGCCCAGGCCCTCGACTTCGGTGCTACTGAGAAGGCCGGAGGTGACATGATTCGACAGATCATCAATATCACCACCGGCATCGACATCGAGACTGCGCGCAAGGTGGTCAAGTTGGTCAAAGACACCAAACTCAAAGTGCAGGCCGCCATCCAGGGCGATGAAGTTCGCATCACGGGCAAGCAGCGTGATGTCCTCCAGGAGGTCATAGCCATGTTGAAGGGGGCCGACGTAGGGATGCCCCTGCAGTACGTCAACTTCCGCGAATGACTGACCTCTTCCTCGCCGGCGACCACATGCTGGAGGGTGTGTTCGAGGAAGGGGGGCCCGGCGCTTCTTGGGGTGGGGTCGTAGTCGCCCATCCTCACCCACTCTACGGCGGCACCATGGCACAACCGGTGGTGTATCGAGTGGCTCAAGCGTGTCGCGACAAAGGCTTGGCCAGTCTGCGCTTCAACTTTCGCGGGGTTGGAAAGAGCACCGGCACGTACGGCGGGAGAGACGAGTACCTCGACGTGCAGGCCGCCCTGGTCTATATGCAGGAACGGTTGACCGAGGGGTACCCGGCCGAGGAACGGTTGGCCAAGGGACAGTTGGCCGAGGGGTACCCGGCCGAGGGGCGCGCCGGCCGCCCATCCGGCCCGATGCCCACCCTGCCGCGAACCGGCCCGTCCCCGGTACCCGATGCGTCGCTTTTGCCCACCCCGGCGATGGTGCCCATCGGTTTGGCCGGCTACTCCTTCGGCAGCATTATGGCCGCTTTGGCGTCAGGAGCACCTGTCCGCGTGCAGGCCCTAGCCCTGATCGCTTTTCCGGTGAACTGGAGAGACCAGATACCCGAGGCTTTCGAATGCCTGCGTACGTATCGGGGGCCCATACTGGCGGTCTGTGGTGAGAAAGACGACTTGGCTCCGCCCGAGCCGCTGGAGAGGGCTCTCAGTAGCATGGGGCTCGATTTTCGCATGGAAGTAGTGCTCGGGGAGGGCCACCTTTTCGACGAGAGCCGTGTGGAGGTCGGTCGGTTGGTGGCCGATTTTATGGCTGAGGAATTGGGCCTGTTGGGAGGCTGCTGAAAAACGGAGCCTCGGCCGCCAGTATAAGCCCAAGGACTGAGGCGACCCTGTCCAAGGGCGGACTATGCTGCGCGCATGTCCGGCATTCCTACAAAGCGTCTCTTGGTGTACCTCGTCTGCGGGGTGGTGGTCTTGGTCGTGGGCACCATCGCGATCATTTCCATGCGCTCCGGCTCTCCTACGGATGAAGCCGTGACCATAGCCGCCGGAGATGGGGGCCGGGCTGGTGATGTGGTCACTGGGGAGGAGGGCGTAGGTCTACCCGAGGGCAAAGGGGGTCCGGCCGGCAGTCCGGTGGTGGGCTTCTCTTCCGCGAGCAGTACCGATCCGCCCACCATCTTCGTGCAGGTGGCGGGTGCCGTGCGACACCCCGGCGTCTACAAGGTGTCTCCCGAGGAACGGGTCTTCCAGGCCATCGACAGGGCGGGCGGCTTCAGCGACGACGCCGACCGGCAGTCGCTCAGCCTGGCTGCAGAACTCAGCGACGGATGCCGTATCTACGTTCCCCGCACCGGAGAGGTCGCCCCGGGGGCGACCGTGATGCCGGAACCTCAGCCGACTCCGGCCGGACAGGCAGGCAGCACGCCGGGTGGAGCGGTCTCCCTCAACTCGGCGGGACTTGCAGAGTTGGATGCTCTGCCTGGCATCGGCCCCGCTATCGCCCAGGACATCATCACGTATCGGGAGGCCAAGGGCCCGTTCACCAGCATCGACCAACTGATGGATGTTCCGGGCATCGGCCCTTCCAAGCTCGAGCAGTTGCGTCCGCTGGTGGCGCTCTGAACCGGCTTTGAACCGGCTCTGAACCGGGGTCTAAGGTCACGGCTGCGGTGGCCGTATCAGCATGTGATCCGGTCTCGTGGTTCGTTCGGCGGGCGGGGGTGGCCCGTGTCACGACCTTTCTCGGCGCAGCCGGCCTTTCGGCAGCGGCGATCGTGGGGCCCCGGCCCCTCCTGGCGACTGCCGGGCTTACGGCGGCGTTGGTCTGCGCGCTGGGTGGTCTGGCGCTCTCCGCCCGATTCCGGGACCGTAGTCGCCGTCCGTCGGCGTTGCTGGTGGTTTCCATACTCCTCATAGGGCTGTTTGGCGGGTACCTGGGGGGAAGTGTGCGCGTTATGGCGCTCATCGACGGACAGCTGGCCGCCCACGTGGGTGCGCGGATGAGCGCCGAACTGACCATTACCGGACAGGTACGTGTCTTTGCCGGCCGGCAGAGTGCCACTGCCAAGGTGGGGCGGGGAACGGTCGTCTTTCTGGGGCCGCAGGGGCGGTCGGTCGAAGAGGTGGTGCCGGCCGGGGAGGACATACTCGTCGAAGTGATGCCTTCCGACGGGCGGGTGGTGAACCTCCAGGAGGGAGATATCATCACCTGCACGGGGACCATCCGTGAACCCGCGGGACCGAGTGCATCGGGATTTGATCAGCGCGCCTACCTGCGTCGCCAGGGGATAGAGGTGGTCGTGCGTGCTGCAGCGGCCGATGTGGCGGTGAAGGGAAGCCGGGGTGGTCTGTTGGGCTGGTTCGACCACGTACGCGCCCAGGCCCGCTCCGATCTCAGTCGGGGTCCCGACGCGCGGCTGGACGAGGTCCTGCAGGGCATCGTCATGGGGGATACTGCCGGTATAGACGATGACTGGTTGGAAGCCTTCCGTCGTTCTGGGACCGCGCACATGCTCTCAGTTAGTGGTCTCCACGTTGCGAGCCTGGCCTTGATCGTCATTGGGCTGGCCCGGCTGCTTCGTCTTCCCCGGAGCATAGGGTTTCTCCTGGCCGCTCTGGCGGCTGTGTCCATGATCCCCTTCGCCGGGCCGTCTCCTCCGGTCATACGCGCTGCCGTGATGATCGTGATCGTGTTGGGGGGCCGCTGGGTGGGGCGGAGGCGGGACCAATGGCAGGTCCTGGCGCTGGCGGCCGCGGTGGTCCTGGCATTGAACCCCTTGGCCCTCACCGACGCCGGTTTTCAACTGTCCTTTGCCGCTCTTGCCGGCATCCTGGCGCTGGCGGCGCCTCTGCAGCGCCGGCTTCAGCGGCTCCCCCAGGGGATAGGCGCCAATCTGGCGGTGTCTGCCGCTGCATCCATGGGTACGGCGCCTATCTCCCTGGCCGTGTTCGGCCAGACTTCCTTGGTGGGAGCTCTAGCCAATATCGTGGTCGTCCCTGTGTTGCCGGTTATAACCGGCCTAGGTATGGCCAGTGTCGTCTTTGGTTACGTGTGGCAAGGCTTCAGCACTATCTGCGATACGTTGGCGGCTCCTGTTACGGCCTGGACGGTCCAGGCTTCACGACTGTTTGCGGCTGCCCCTGTGCTGCACGTCCAACACCTCGGCCAGGCTGTTATGGGGTTGCTCGTGGCCCTCCTCGTCACTCCGCTGGGCGTGGCTTTGACCGGACGCTTCGTACAGTTGCCCTGGAACATTCGCCTGCCCTACTTCAAGCGGTCGTTGCGTTGGGTGCGTGCACGCCGTCCTCGGTCCCAAGCACTGGGGGCGGTGCTGGGTGTCGTGATGGTGTTGTGCGGTTTCGCTGTGGGAGTGGGTGGCCATTCGGTGTTTGTCTGGGGTACGCGTGCTGCAGCTGCGGCGGTGGCCGGCAGAGGGTGGCCCGGTGAGCTGGAGGTGCGCATGTTGGATGTGGGTCAAGGAAACGCCGTGCTGGTGCGGACACCCGGACGCCATACGTTGCTCTTCGATGGGGGCCCGGCAGGCTGTGGCTTAGCGCGACAGCTGACGGCACTGGGGGTCCGTAAGCTTGACGTGGTGGTCATCTCTCATCCTCACGCTGATCATTTCGCGGGTCTCCTGGAGTGCATCGACGATTTCAACGTGGGGACTCTGGTCGACGGCCTTGAAGTGTTGGGGGAGGATGACGTCGCCAGGGCCACCACCGGCCGGGGGCAAGTGGTGACGTCCGGCCGGGCGGCGTCCACCGCTGGGGTCTCCACAGGCCGCGTCGCTGCAGACAGGGCGCGTGGAGGTGGGAGGTCTGTGCGCAACGGTCCGGCGGGCGAGGCACGGGACTATCTCGAACTGCGCGATCGCATTTTGAGCGGGGGCGCTCGCTATCTGCAGGCCGAGACCGGCTCCAGTCTGGAGGTCGACGGTCTGCTGGTGAACTTCTTTGCTCCGCCGCGGCCTTTGCGCATGGTCGATGGAGCAGAACCTTGGGCCTTGCGCGGGGCTCCTCCGGATGGTGAGGAGTTGAACAGCAGTTCAGTGGTTGCACTACTGCGTCAGGGCGAGGTTGAGGTGCTACTGCCCGGGGATGCCGAGGCACAGGTGCTGGGCAGATATGATTTGCCCCAGGTGGATGTGATGGTGGTTCCGCACCACGGCAGCAAGGGTGCAGTCTCGGCCGGTCTACTCTCCAGGTTGGGGGTGAGAGCGGCCGGCATCACGGTGGGGAAGGAGAACTCGTTCGGTCACCCCGCGGCGGACACTCTTTCGCTGCTCGAGAAGTCCGTTGGCAGTGTTTTGCGCACCGACAGGGTGGGTTGGGTATCCTATACCACCGACGGAGTCGAGCTGGCTCTGACGACGGAGAGGAAGGACACTCGGTGACTGGACAGGGCAGAGACGGGCAGACGGCACCTTCTGGGGGACCGCGGAACCGTGCCCGTGCACCTCTCAAACCCGCCTATCTCATCCTAGGTGACGATCTACCCAAGATTGAACTGGCTCTGCGCCGTCTGAAGGCCCGCATCACTGAGCAGTCGGGCACCGATTTGAACATAGACGAATTCGATGCCTCCACGGACAGTGGTCTCCAGGTGGTGAACGCGGCTAATACCTTGGCCTTTTTGGGTGGCACGCGGCTGGTGCTGGTGCGCCAGGCGCAGGCCTGGCTCAAGGCAGATAAACAGGTCGTGGCCGAGTACCTCGGATCACCGGCTCCCGATGCCTGCGTGGCCTTAGTGACGGAGAAGCTGGCTGTCGGCGACGTGTTGCGCTTGGCCATGGAGAAGCACGGCGAGGTGCTGGAGTACCGGGCTCCGAAAGAAGGACAGCTCCCCGCCTGGCTTTCCAAACAGGCGGCCGCAATACAGTTACGACTCGGTATGGCCGAGGCCCGGCTCCTAGTGCAACGCTGCGGGGACAATCAAAACATGCTCCTCCGCGAATTGGAGAAGCTCAAGGCCTATGTGGGTGAGGAGCCCGTGCGCTCCGATGACATCCGTCTTCTCACCAAGGCGACGACCGAGGCGAACATCTTTGAGCTTCTCGATACGCTGGCGTTGGGCAGGGGGACCGAAGCCTTTGCGGCTCTGGAAGAATTGATGGCTGCCGGTGAGAGGGTGGAGGTGCTCTTCTACCGTATCCTGCGCAATTTTCAGAATCTCAGCCGGGTGGCTGCACTCAGGGATGAGGGCCTGTCGCCGGCGGCTATCCAGGCAGAGATGAAGTTGAAGCCGTACCCGCTCAAGAAGCTCATGCAGCAGGCAGCGCTGCTCGGTTCAGATGGGATAGCCCGCAGGCTGGGGATCCTCGCCGAGACCGACGCCCGCATGAAGGGTATGGGCTCGCTGCCCAGCGATATAGAGCTGCAGCTATGTCTGGGGCGGCTGCTGGCAGACTGAGACCCAGGCCCAAGAAGGCTCAGGCCCAAGAAGGCCCAAAACTCAGGCCCGCAGAGAGATCTCTGCGCAGAGAGGATTCGCAGAGCGCCACAGGAAACGACGCCGACGGGAACAGCGTCGGCGGAAAGACTCTAGCAGCCTCTTAGAGGGGGAGGACTTTAGGGCTTGGGACTCTAGAGCTTGGCGAGAAGCCGTGCCACCGTCGACTTCTTGCGCGCCGCGTTGTTCTTGTGGATCGCGTTGCGCGCGGCGGCCTTGTCGATGGCGGAAGTCAACTTCTTGGCTGTTTGAGCAGCGGTATCGGTTTCGCCGGCTGCAACGGAGTCTTTGAGCCGCCGGAAGTGCGTCTTAATAGATGACTTGTAGCGGAGGTTCTCCAGTCGTTGCCGTTGAGCGATGCGCACGCGCTTACGCTGCTGCTTTGTATTAGCCAATCTTCAGTCCTCCGGTCTTCCCTTCAAAGTCGGAGCAGTTTAGCATAGCCCTCATCCATGAGCAACGATACTAAGAGACGACTGGCGGTCGCAGCCGCTTTTCTAGTTCTGGCGACGGCCGGCTCCCGAGTGCTCGGTTTGGTGCGGGAGGTCGTCATGGTGGCCTACCTGGGTCTAGAGGCCGACATGGGGGCGTTTACCGTAGCCAATAAGGTCCCCAGTCTCATCCGTACACTCCTGGCCGATACCGCCCTCTCAGCCGCCTTCCTGCCGGTGTTCTCCAGTCTGCTGGAGAAAGAGCGGCGTTATGAGGCTTGGCAGCTCGCCTATACCGTCAGTGTGTTGACCGTCATCATCCTGGGATTCATCACGGCGTTGGGGATGATTTTCTCACCCCAGGTAGTCAAGGTGGTGGCGCCGGGCTTCAGTGATGATCCACAGATCATAGACCTCACCGTGCATCTCATGCGCATCATGTTTCCGACGGTCGTCATCCTCGGTTTGGCCGGAATCGCCATGGGGATCCTCAATTCCTACAATCATTTCGCGTTGCCGGCGTTGGCCCCCATTGTGTGGAACCTCATCATCATCGGTGTGGTGATCGCCTTCGCCGATGGGCACGGGTTCGAGGCTCTGGCCTGGGGGCTGGTCATAGGCACCGTCGTGGAACTCCTCATGCAATTACCGGCGGTATGGAAGCGAAGGTGGAGGACCGGAGATCCGACGGCCGGCGCGGTCGACGTGCAGCGTTCTCCCTACCGTCTGGCTCTGCGCAGCCCCGAGGTTCGCCGGGTGGGTCTGCTCCTGGGTCCGGTGGTTCTGAGTCTGGGCATCATCAACTTCAACTCCCTCATCGACACGGTGGTAGCGACCCTCATCAGTATCCCGGCTCCGGCCATCATTGAACGGGCCTTCCGCCTGTTCCAGTTGCCGCAGGGAGTATTCGCCATCGCCATCGGCACGGTTCTCTTCCCCGCCTTCTCCAGACATGCCGCAGCCGGTCGCATGAAGGAGTTCCGCGAGGACCTCTCCACGGGATTGCGGCAGATCTTCTTCGTAACGCTTCCGTTCGCCGCCTTCTTTGCGCTCCTGGCCCTCCCTACCGTGCGGCTCATCTATGAGCACGGCAAGGTCACTACGGGTGACACAGAGCTCGTGGCTACGGCGCTCCGCTTCTTCAGCGTGGGGATGGCATTTGTCAGCGTCAACACTCTGCTCAACCGGGCCTTCTACAGCATCCAGAAGCCGTGGTTACCCCTTGTCACCGGGGTCGTGAACTTGGCCCTCAACACCGGGCTGAATCTACTGCTTTACAAACCTTTGGGTGTCGGTGGGATCACGCTGTCCACGTCCATGGTCAGCCTGATCAACTTCTTTGCGCTCATGCTGCTGCTCAGTCCCCGTATCGGTGGGGTCGACGCGCGTTGTGTGGCTTGGTCGGCTGCTCGATCGATCATCGCGCTGGTCCCCTTAGGGGCGGTCGCCTACGGTGTGTGGTGGGGGCTGGACGTAGCGTTGGGGAGGTCTGTATGGGCGCAGATTGTGGCTGTGGGGTGCGCATACGTGGCCGGCGGAGGTGCATACTGTCTGGCTGCCTGGGGTATGCGCATGTCTGAACTCCAAGATGTCCTGCGGACTATCCGGCGGCGCCGTGGATCGCGTTCTACCGATGACGTGATCGATCGCGATACGGGGGCGTAATGGTGTTGGTGGGGCGGCCGGGAGTCATCGATCTCATGATCATCAGCGATAGTATCTCGTACTCTGATGTGTATGCCGCTTTGGCCGAGGCCGAGCGTGTCTTACTGCGCCCCATCAATCCCACCATTCTGACGGCGGCGGAGTGGCGGCAGAGAGCAGAGGTCAAGGAGCACTTCGTGATGACTCTGCTTGAAAGCCCAAAGCTGTTCGTGCTGGGAACAGACGATGACCTCAGCTGAGGAACTGGGTGAGGGGCTTTTCGGCAGCCTGCTAGAATATCTCGCCTATGGGACGTTTCGATCACATCCGCAATTTCTGCATCATAGCCCACATCGACCACGGCAAGTCGACGCTGGCCGATCGTATCCTGCAACTGACCAACACGGTCGCTCAGCGCAACATGCGCGATCAGATTCTCGACCGCATGGATTTGGAGCGGGAGCGGGGAATCACCATCAAGGCTCAGGCCGTGCGTATCTACTATCACGCCGAAGACGGCTGCGAGTACCAGTTCAACCTCATCGATACACCGGGGCACGTGGATTTCACCTACGAGGTGTCGCGTAGCCTGGCCGCCTGCGAAGGGGCCATCTTGGTGGTCGACGCCACCCAGGGTGTGGAAGCCCAGACCCTGGCCAACACTCTACTGGCGCTGGAGAACGACCTGGAGATCATCCCGGTTCTCAACAAGATCGATCTTCCCGGTGCCGAGCCAGAGAAGCGCGCCGAGGAGATAGCAAATGCCATCGGCTGTGCGCGCTCGGACATCCTCCTGATCTCTGCCAAGACGGGCGAGGGGGTGCCGGCCGTCCTCGAGGCGGTGGTCAACTACATCCCGCCGCCTGAGGGTGATGTCGACGCGCCGCCGCGTGCACTGATTTTCGACTCGGTGTACGACCAGTACCGAGGGGTCATCGCCTTCGTGCGCGTGCGCGACGGCAGTTTTCACAAGGACGATCCTCTTATCTCCATGGCCACCCAACGGCGCAGCGAGATTGAGGAGGTGGGTATCTTCAGCCCCGACATGCTCAAGACCGAGGTGCTGAAGGCGGGCGAGGTGGGTTACATCATCCCGGGCATCAAAGAGGTGGCCGACCTGCGGGTGGGAGACACGCTCACGAGCAGCCGGCGGCCGGCCTCCGAGGCATTATCGGGCTACCGCGAGATCACGCCCATGGTGTTCTGCGGCCTCTTTCCTATGGACGGCGAGGACTACCCCGGTCTGCGCGACGCACTCGAGAAGTTGAAGCTCAACGATGCCTCCCTTCTCTACGAACCGGAGACGTCCAAGGCGTTGGGGTTCGGTTTTCGCTGCGGCTTTCTCGGCCTGCTCCATATGGAGATCGTGCGCGAGCGGCTGGAGCGGGAGTTTGACCTCGACCTGCTGACCACTACCCCCAGTGTGCGTTACGACGTGGAGATGGTCACAGGAGAGGTGCTCTCCGTCAGCAACCCGGTGGACTTCCCGGAATCGGGGTCCATAAAAGAGGTACGTGAACCTTATATCTCGGCGACCATCTTGGTCCCCTCGGAATTCGTGGGGCCGGTGATGGAGTTGTGTAACGACAAGCGGGGCCGCTTCACCCACATGGAGTACCTGACGGCCGATCGGGTGCGTTTGGAGTACGACCTGCCTCTGGCGGAGATCGTGCTCGACTTCTTCGACCTGCTCAAGACCCGCAGTCGCGGGTACGCCAGCCTCGACTACGAGCTCAAAGACTACGAGCCCGGTGACCTGGTGCGATTGGATATGCGTATAGGCGGCGAGATAGTCGATGCCCTCAGCCTCATCTGTCACGCCGACCGTGCCTATGCCATCGGCCGGGGGCTGGCTGAACAACTGCGCAAGAAGATTCCCAGGCAGATGTTCGAGGTGGCCATCCAGGCGGCCGTGGGCAGCCGCATCATCGCGCGAGAGACTGTCGCGGCTCTGCGAAAGGACGTCCTGGCCAAGTGCTACGGCGGCGATATCAGCCGTAAGCGGAAGTTGCTGGAGAAGCAGAAGGCCGGCAAGAAGCGTATGAAGGTGGTGGGCACGGTCGAGATCCCGCAGGAGGCCTTCCTGTCCGTGCTCGATCTGGGTGGGACCAAAGAAGACAAGAAGTGACCGGAGCCGACCGGGCTTCCCGGCGGATGTGGCGGATAAGGTGATCACCGAGTACATCGTCTTGGGCGTGCTGCTGATCCTCATGGGGGCGGTGCAGACCTGGTTGCGACACGGACCCTGGTCGAGGGAGACGGATGGAGAACAGGGCGACGAGGAGCCGCGTCGGGTGGAAGTGGGCTCGGGCGGCCGGCTGCGCAGCGGCCGCCGCTGGGAGTCGTGGACGGCCATCATGGGCGGGGTGGGCATCATCCTGGGCATCGTCTTGGTCGTGATGGGGGTCACGGGGTCCTGATGGCTGCGTCGCCGGCTACGGACGGGGCGGGGGGGGTGGGGTGTCCGCCGGCTACGGGCGGAGCGTTCGCCGGCCATCTGCCGGGCCGTGCGCTGGCTGCAGACGGGACGTTTGTCGGCCGTCTGCCGGGCCGTGTGCTTGATCGTCGATGCCGTGAGCAGGCATCCCTCAGCAGATTACTCGCCGGGTGAAGTACCTTGGTGAAGCACCTCTACGTCCATATCCCCTTCTGTCGGTCGCGTTGTGATTACTGTGATTTCGCCTCGGAGCTGTTGGAGCCGCACGCCCGTGCCGGGCGCGTGACCGCCTATCTCACGGCGCTACGGAGTGAATTGGCCCTGCGCGGTGCCTCTTTGGAGCGGCCTCCGGAGACCATTTACCTGGGGGGTGGCACTCCCACCGCTCTCCCGCAGCCGGCGTTGCTCGACCTGGTCCGAGAGTTGTCGGCACCGAGGGAGGGCGGTATCCGCCGGAGCCCGGCCGAATTCACCGTGGAGGCGAACCCAGGCACCATTGATGCTTCGCTCCTCACCCAGTTGGCCGCCGCCGGCGTCACGCGTCTCTCCTTGGGCGTGCAGTCGTTCGCGCCGGCGCTGCGCGCGGCGCTGGGGCGGCGGGTGTCGCAGGCGGAGGTGATGGCCGCTCTCCAGGCTGTGAAGGTCGCCGGATGGAAGGAATGGAACATCGACCTGGTGTTCGGCATCCCCGGTCAGACCTGGAAGGAGGCCGCCGCCGACATCGATGCGGCCGTAGCGGCCGCTCCGACCCACATCTCTTTCTACGATCTGACCTACTCAGCAGCATATGCCGCCCGCGTCGACAGGGATATGGGCTCGGAAGCCCGCCGGCGGGCCGGCGACTTCGCCGAGCAGCACTATGGCTGTGCCGTGGCCCGTTTGGAAGCTGCGGGCTATAGCCGCTACGAGGTGTCCAACTTCGCCCTCCCCGGCCATGAATGCCGCCACAACCTGGCCTATTGGCGGGGGGAGGATTACTTGGGTCTGGGTGCATCGGCTACTTCGACGGTGGGAGGCGAACGGCGTACGAATCCGACGAGTGTGGCCGACTACCTGGCAGGACTCCCGGCCGATGTCGAGCTGCTGAGCACCTTCACCCGGGTGTGGGAAAAAGCCATGCTAGGACTCCGTACGTGCGAGGGAGTGTCTGAGGACGCCGTCCGGCCGGCCCTCGACCCCGCGCAGCTGGAGCTCCTTGTGTCTCGCGGATGGGTGGAGAGGCACTGTGGTAAAATGCGCTTGAATCCAGGGTTTATGAACGTCAGCAACGGTGTTCTAACCACCCTCCTCAGGACTCCAGATGACGTGTGAATCTTACAGCCGCGGGCGCATGGCACTCACAGATAGACAACGTACCATCCTTACCGTAGTTACCGAGCGCTACATCGACTCGGGTTGCCCCGTGCCCTCCAAGGAATTGGCCGGGGCGGCTGGGTTGAAGGTCTCGTCCTCCACGGTCCGCAACGAGTTCGCGGTGCTTGAGGAGGGGGGCTATCTTACGCATCCTCATACGTCCGCGGGACGTGTTCCTACGGATCTCGGCTACCGGCAGTATGTCGACAGCCTCATGAGCAGTGGATCAGGTTCTCTCAACCGGTCCGGCGGCGTTTTGGGAGACATGCTGGGTGACGACGTGACCGGGGAGATCGATACGGCTCTTCGCCAGGTCACCGAGGCCATGTCGCGGGCCACCAATCTGCTGGCGCTCGCTCTGGCGCCGAGGGTGAGCGGGGCGCGCTTGTGTCATGTCGAGCTTCTCACCCTGCATCCTAACGAGCTCATGTACGTGTTCATCGTGTCCACCGGTGCGGTCGTGAAGGGTGTGGTGGAATGGCCGTGCCCTATTGATCCGGGGCTGGTGGAGTGGGCCCGAATTTACCTGAACGAGACACTCAATAACCACACCCTCACCGCCCGTCTCATCCGCCGTACCCTCGAGAACCCCGAACTGAACGCCCGCGAGGCGGACTTTCTGCGCAGCCTGGGCTCCGCGTTCGAGAAGCTCGTTGACGAACAGTGCGAGGAGGAGATGTTCGTGGGCGGCGCATCCCGTCTCCTGGGAGAGCCGCACCTTCAGGACGTGGGTGTACTGCGCGATCTGATGGTGTTGCTGGAAGAACGTTTTCTGCTGTTGCAGGTCCTGCGGGCGGCCTTGGGCAGCGGCGCGGTGGTTGTGCGCATAGGGAGCGAACACGAAGCCACCGAATTGCAGCCCTTCTCGGTGGTTGCGGCCAGCTATGGCCTGCCCCAGCGGCGTTTGGGCACGGTGAGCCTGGTCGGTCCCACGCGCATGGACTACGAGATCGCCATTGCCACCGTACGGGAGACCGCGCAGGTACTATCTGAATTGGTCGGAGAACGATACGAATGAAACAAGACTATTACGAAGTGCTCGGGGTCTCTCGTGACGCCGATACGCAACAGATCAAGAAGGCCTACCGCAAGCTGGCCCGCGAGTATCATCCAGACGTTAATAGCAACGATCCGGATTGTGCGGAGAAGTTCAAGGAAGCCACTGAGGCTTACGAGGTGCTGTCTGACCCCGACAAACGCCGGCTCTACGACGCCTACGGCCACGACGGCATGCGGCAGGGCGCCGGTGGGCCGGGCGGCTTCGACGGTTTCGCCGGGTTCTCCGACATCTTCGAAAACATCTTCAGCTCCTTTGGAGGCGCCGGCTTTGGAGGCGGTGGCTTCGGAGGCTTCGGGAACGGCGGCCGGCGGGCCGGACCGGCTCATGGAGAGGATCTGGCCGTCGAGGTAGATTTGACCCTCGAAGAAGCCGCCTTCGGCGTGGAGAAGGAGATCACCTTCAGAGCCCAGTCGCCCTGTGATGCCTGTGAGGGCGTGGGTGCCGACGATCCCTCGGCCATCAAGACCTGTCCCGGGTGTGGTGGCAGCGGTCACGTGCGGACGGTGCGTCAGACGATGTTGGGCCAGATTGTGCAGTCCGGGATCTGTCTGCAGTGTTCGGGCAGTGGCCAGGTGATCGAGTCGCCCTGCAAGGAATGCGGCGGCGCGGGAAGACACATGACGGAGCGCAAAATCTCGGTCCGTATCCCCGGTGGTATCGACACCGGGCAGCGGGTACGGTTGAGCGGCCAAGGTGGTGCGGGTGAGAGGGGCATGCCGGCCGGCGACCTGTATGTGCGGGTAGTCGTGGAGCCTCACGAACAATTCGAGCGCCGGGGCGACGACATTGTCTGCGAGGTGGAATTGACCATGACCCAAGCTGCTCTGGGAGCGACGCTGATCATCCCCACGCTCGAAGGGGATGAGGAAGTGGTCTTTGATCCTGGGATGCAGCCTGGAGAGGTCAAGGTGCTACGTGGTAAGGGTGTGAAGCATCTCAACGGCCAGGGGCGCGGCAACCAGGAGATACTGGTAAAGGTATTGGTGCCTCGTGATCTGGACGACCAGCAGCGCCAGATACTCCACGACTTCGACGACCTGTGCGGACCGGAGCACTACGGCCGGCGGTCGGAGAGCGTCTTCGATAAACTGCGCGGCTTGTTTAGATGACGGCTGCCTCGGTCTCACCGGATCCTTCGGGCTCCGGCGGGGCGGATAGGGCATTAGTCGTTACCGTTCCCGCGGCGTGGGCGGAAGAGGTGGGGGCCATCTTGATGGAGACCCTGGGTCTCTTTGAGGAGGTCCCCGAAGCCGAAACGACGTATGAGGCCGGGAAGGCGGGCGACGTCGCCTCGGTGCGTCTCGTCTTCTACCCAGACACGGTGTCCGACTCAGCTGCGTTGCGGGTCGCTGCCTCGGGGTGTGCGCCGGCTCCGGGGAGCGCATCTGCGACGGCGGGAACAGTCGCTCGGGTTGCAACGCCTGTGGACACGGCGCCGCCTGCGCCTTCGACGAAGCCTGCGCATTCGACAGAGCCGGCGCTGTCGGCAAAGCCCGACCTTCCCTCGCCTGAAGACGTGCTTTCCATGCTGCCTGTGGACCTGCGGGCGTCCGGGATGGTGCGCATCGAGTACCACGAAGTGGTGCGTGACTGGGTGGACGGATGGAAGGACCATTTCCGGCCCATCGTCATTGGCCGGGTGCGCATCCGGCCGCCTTGGGAGCCTGTTCTTGAAGCGGGGCCCGAGGGGTTCGTAGAAGTGATCATAAACCCCGGCTTGGGCTTCGGTACCGGTCTGCATCCCACCACTCGAGGGACGTTGCAGCTCCTGCAGGCAGAGGACGCCGTGGACGACGACGCGGCGACTCCGTCGGCCGCGCCGTCAGCGCCGATCGCCTCAGAAGACGCCGGTGCAACAGCGATGCCGTCCACCTCCGTGCGGTCGGCCGCGAATCGACGGGGGAGAGGGCGCCTGTTGGATGCCGGCACAGGGTCGGGTGTGCTTTCCATAGCGGCGGCCAAGCTGGGGTGGGGCCCCATCGTCGCGTTTGATAACGACCCGCTGGCTCTGGTGTCGGCTCGGGAGAACGTGGATGAGAACGGGGTCGCCGGCACAGTGACGCTACTGGAGGCAGGGGTAGGAGAGATCTCTGCCGAGTGGACTGCGGGGGCGACCGTAGTGGCCAACATGACCCTGGACCCTGTGCTGGGCCTGCTCGACCGGCTGGCGGCGCTCGGTGCCGAGGGGCGCCCGAGCTGCTTGGTAGTGTCGGGCATCCTGGCGGGCGTGCAGGAGCACCAGCTCCTACGTATTGCAGATGAGCTGGGCTTCACACCCGGTAGGCGTCTGTACGAGGCCGAGTGGGTCAGCCTGGAATTGCTCCTCGGTCCGGTGTTGCAGGGTTAGTACATGGCGGCCAAACGCAAGGGGCGCAGTCGTTCCGACCGGCGGCGGGCATCGCTGGCCAGAGCCGGTCTCATCCCGGCCGGTGATCCCACCGGGCGCACCGCCGCCATAGCGGGCGTGATTGTACGTCGAGGCAAGAGCCTGGAAGTCGAGCCGCTCTTCCAGTCCGGACCGGCTCTGCCGGTGGAGCGGGCCCCCGTCCGGCCTCAGCCCGGCGACCTGGTACTGTTCACCTTCTCCTATGGGTTTAAGGCCCGTGTCGTCCGTTCACTGGGCAAGAGCAAGGATCTAAACGATGTGTTGGACGCTTTGCTCACCGATGGTCTGATCCAGCGGGGCTTCAGCCCGCGGGTGCTGGCCGAAGCGGCCGAAGTGAGCGAACGGCAGGATACGCGCGATCCGTACCGTACCGATCTGCGCGGTCTCTTCACCTTCACGGTCGATCCCGTCATGGCTCAGGATTTTGATGACGCCCTGTCGTTCGAGCGTACGGGCGAGGGTACGACCAAGGTTTATGTGCACATTGCCGATGTCTCCTACTTCGTGCTGGAGCAGACGGCTTTGGACCGTGAGGCGCTCCGGCGGGGTAACTCGGTGTACGTGGCTACTGGGGTCGAGCCCATGCTGCCCCCGCAGCTCTCTTCCGGCGTGTGTTCCCTGCGCGTGGGCGAGGATCGCAAGGCCGTGACTGTGGAGATGGAGGTCGACGATCTCGGTACCGTGCGCGGGGTCCGCTTCTACCGCTCGCTCATCCGCAGCGACTGCCGCCTCGACTACGAGCGCCTGGAACGGATGTTCCGGGGAGAGGAGACTATCGATTCCGAATTGGCGGAACCGTTGCACTGGGGCCGGATCTTGGCTCAGGTTCTTCATCGAATCCGCGAGGAGCGGGGGAGTTTGCAGATCGATGCTCCCGAGCCGGAATTCGAGTGGGACGAGGAGGGGAACGTCGCGGCTGCTGATCCCTCCGAAGAGCTGGAGAGCCACTGGTTCATCGAGTGCTATATGGTGCTGGCCAACGAACAGGTGGCCTCCTTCTTGGAGCGCGAACGGGTTCCCACCATCTATCGGGTACACGATCTACCCGACCCGTTCTACATCGACCATCTGCTCGACGTCCTTACCAGCCTCGGCCTGCCCACGCCCTCATTCGATCCTCTGTCGGCATCCCCACAGGAGATTCGCCGGGTGACCCGCGAGACGGCCGCCTGGGTGGACAAGTACACGCCTGTGGGCCGCGGTAAAGCCGCTCTGGTCCAGCAGGTGTTGCGGGCGCAAGCCCGGGCCGTGTACCAAATTCAGAACATCGGCCACTTTGGACTGGCCTCCACTTCGTACTGTCACTTTACGTCGCCCATCCGCCGCTATCCCGACCTCCTCGTTCACCGGGGCCTACTGGCTCAGCTGGGAGTGGGACCGGTCACGACCACCTCGCTCCTCTCCGATTGGGCTGAGCACTGCTCACAGACAGAACGGGAGGCCGCCAAGATCGAGCTGAAAGCCGACGACATCGTCCTGGCCCATCTGCTCAAGCGGCGTCTGGATGAAGACGGGTGGGGGGAGACCGTGTTCGAGGGGCAGATCCTCTCCCTCACCCACAGGGGCATGTTCCTGCTGTTTGACCGTCTGTTCCAGGGCTATCTCCCCGTCGTCGAGTTGCCGCGTGACCAGTACCGGCTGAATGACCTCGAGACGGCTCTGGAGGGCAAACGTTCCGGGCGGTCCTACAAGATCGCCGATCTTCTGCCCGTGCGTGTAGTGGCCGTCGACCCGGCTCGGGGGAGGGTGGACCTGGCGTTGGCCGGCGACGGGGATGACGATGACGACCCGCCTTCGGGGACGCGGCGGCCGGGAGGGCGGAAGGGGTCCCACCCCCGGCGGAGGCGGAGTTAGCCGTGCTTGCTATACTCGCTCGACCATGAGACCCACCGGCACTAAGCTTATAGCGCGGAACAAGAAGGCCTACCACGATTACCATATCGAGGAGACCTATGAGGCCGGCATCGTGCTCACCGGCACCGAGGTCAAGTCGCTGCGCGCCGGCCGGGTCAATCTGCGCGATTCGTATGCCGTCATGGAGAAGGGTGAGCTGTTCTTGATCGGCACCCATATCAGTCCCTATGAGCAGGGGAACATCTTCAATCACGATCCTCTGCGTGCGAGGAAGCTGCTGCTGCATGCCTACGAATTGCGTCGCCTGTTGGGCAAGGTGAAGGCTACCGGATACACGCTGGTACCCACCAAACTGTATTTCAAGGATGGTCGGGTGAAGGTGGAAATCGCCCTAGCCAAGGGCAAGACTACCTACGATAAGCGCCATGCCCTGGCCAAGAAGGAAGCCGACCGCGAGATGGAAAGGGCTCTGCGCTCGCGCAACCGCGACGACTAGAGTTGCCGGCCGGCGGCATGTCACACTCCTGACGATCCCTGCATCAGGCCAATGCTGTATACTCGGGAAGCTCAGTCAGCGCGGTGTCAGGAGCTGCGCTCCCGGGTAGTGTTCCCGGCGACTGATCCTCGTGGGGGCGACATGGTTTCGACGGGGCTCATGTCTGAGTTCGGGTAGCGAGCCGAGATTGTAGCCGTTCTCGTTAAACAGGCTGCAAAAAAACAATTGCCGAACCTGAATTGGCACTGGCCGCTTAGTCTTAACTGACGTAAGCGCCTGTCACGCCTCCCGCGTCTGCCGGGGAGGGTCGTGGCATAAACCAGGCGGACTCACTCCCGGCGACTGCCGCCGGCGTCGGGGGAACATCAAGGTGGCTGGCCGGATGCACCCTGCTCCTACGGGGGCGCGAGGCGAGAAACGTAGTAGGGGCTACGCTCGTAGAGACCGGGGCCAGGCGGGTTTCGGACGGGGGTTCGATTCCCCCCGCCTCCACCAAATCCAAACATCGTTATTGATATACTGACGATCAATGAAAAGTCCAGTAATACTGGACTTTTTTATATCATGAAGAAAAATTGTTTTGGAGGCGCGTTTAACGTCTTTTTGCACTCCCAGCGTGTTATCAGATATCGAATCACTGCCCTCACAATTGCGAGCTATGCGCTCTTCTATCTGAGCTAATTCCCAAAGATACGAGATATATTCTCAATTATAATTATAAAGATGAATTGTAAAACCTACCATAGTTAGGGTAGCTATGAGTTTTGTTACCGACAAATTAAAAGAAGTACTGATGGCCGTTGGCCCGGTGATTATAATAGTCAGTCTTCTTAGTTTTATTCTTATACCGGTCGACGCTTTGATTTTAGGTAGGTTTTATATAGGAGCTCTTTGCGTCATTATAGGGTTGACTATTTTTTTGATAGGTATAAGCACGGGGTTCACTCCGATGGGTAAAGAGATGGGTATATCGGTTGCAAAATCGAACAAACTCGCTGTACTATGCATAGGTGGTCTCTTACTAGGATTTTTTATATCTGTTGCGGAGCCAGACTTACATATATTAGCTGAACAAGTAGCCCTTGTTACATCAGGTGCTCTTAGCAGGATGAGTATAGTCTTGATAGTTTCCGTCGGGGTTGCGGCATCGGTTATGTTGGGGCTTTTGCGTATAGTATTTAACAAATCGGTAAAAATCTTCTTTCTTATCACCTTTTCTCTAATACTAATACTCGGTATATTTAGTGAACTCGGCTTTTTAGCAATCGCATTTGACGCCTCCGCCGCTGTCACCGGAGCTTTAGCTGTGCCGTTTATACTCGCTGTAGCGGGCGGGGTGTCGGGTCTTAAGAAAGACTCGACTTCTGCGAAAGAAGACAGCTTTGGTTTAGTCGGCACATCCTCCTGCATCACGATATTGGTTGTGCTATTAGCCGGTGTTATTACTTTTCACGGAGAGATAGCAGGAGATTTAGAAGTTGAATTGAGTGCCAGCGGAAAGCTCATGAATCCTTTTATTAACAGCTTTGTTGGCGTGGCAAGGGATAGTTTCATTTCTCTTGCTCCGATAGCAATTCTGTTTTTTATAGTAAACTTCTTTTCTATCAAGGTCTCCAAGAGACTTTTTAAAAGAATATCCGTCGGTCTGGTTTTGACTCTGATAGGCCTCATACTTTTCTTGTGGGGAGTCAACGCCGGTTTCATGAATGCAGGGGCTGTGGTGGGCTATCAATTAGCCGGCTTAGGAAATATGACAGTCTTAGTCATCAGCTTTATAATTGGAGTTGTCATTATACTTGCTGAACCAGCGGTATATGTACTTACACATCAAATAGAGGAAGTCACATCTGGATATATAAGTAAGGGCAACGTATTGATAGCGTTGTGTTTTGGCGTCGGTATGGCGATATTCTTGTCAATATTGAAAATAGTAGTCCCCGCCATACAGTTGTGGCATTTGCTATTAGTTGGGTATGGTTTGTCTTTAGCGCTCTTTGCTGTTGTACCACCTTTGTTTGTCGGTATAGCTTTTGACGCGGGAGCCGTTGCAAGCGGACCTATGTCTGCTACATTTATTCTAGCCTTTGCCCACGGTGTAGCGAGCCAGGTAGAGGGCGCTAACGTCTTGATAGACGGCTTCGGCGTCATAGCCATGGTCGCAATGATGCCTGTTATAACATTACAATTGCTGGGTCTAGTATTTAGTATTAAATCTAGAAAGGGCAAGATTGATGAGCGAAGCTAGGATATGTCATTATAGTTTGCTCACAGTAATAACTAAAAGAGGCAAGGGAAAAAAAGCAGCAATTATAGCTAGAAGGAAGGGCGTTCCGGGGGCTACCATAGTCTTGGGATGGGGCACAAACAGAAATCGCTACTTGTGTACGCTTGGCATGGGTCATGAGGATAAGGATATAGTTTATATGGTAAGTGATCCGGAGACAATAGATTTGGCTCTGGAGGCTATTAAAGACGAAATGCACCTGGAAAAGCCCGACCATGGTATTGCTATTTGCCAAGATTTATCAGAATGCTGTGGTGTTCACCGCATAAATGAAGTAAAACCGGAAGGACCAAAAGGAAATAAAAATATGGAAGGTCTGATAACGGTCATAGTAGATATGGGTAAGGCAGAAGATGTTATGGATTCAGCTAAAAAAGCGGGATCCATAGGTGGGACAATTATGAATGCCAGGGGTTTCGGTGTCCATGAAACAGCGAAAATTTTTAATGTAGAAGTGGTGCCTGAAAAGGAGGTAGTCCTCATACTTGCGGATCTCGATAAGGCTGATGCGATAATGTCAAAAATAGAAGAGGATATGGATATACAGTCACCGGGTAAGGGGATTATGTATCTACAACCGGTTATCAAGTCTGTAGGTGTGGAAAAGTAGTGTTTTGTAGTAGTGCGGTGTGCTTTTCAATGATGAACTTCAGATGTGAGCCCGCTCAACTAAGTAGGCTCACTTGCGTTTTGTGGGGTTTCGGGCCCACCCTTGCAGGCGAATCGCAGCCCGGGTCTAGTAGGGTCCAATAGCACATCGAACGGCGGCTTCGGTTTCGGGATCAAGCCGGTATCCGGGTTGACGAGAACCTGCTGGAAGACCACCTGGTTGAACTGCTTCTTGATGTGGCTGGGCGCGGTCTTGTATGCCAAGGTGCAGTCTGCCGTCAGATTCAGTGCGGCCTGGAGATTACCGGCGACTTGTTCAAACTCGACATCGCTCCCATCGAGTCTGCCGCTAACCTGGCGTAGTGGCGTGGTGATACGTTTCTGCTCTTGTCTAAGGACATTGAGGGGGCGGCTACCGAGCCCGTATTGACTACTGCCTGACGTTCTTCACCGCCTACGTGGACTACCCGTTTGACGACATTACCGACCCCCGCACTGTATTCTTGGCGCGGGCCTCGCTGGTAGCAGTATGATCATTCCTGAAATCGTCGATCATTCCTGAAATCGTCGACAGCAGGGATGTGCGAGAGGAACATGTGGGGGAGATGCTGAAATGACCGACCTGACGAAAATCCCCGGCATCGGCAAGGATATGGCGTAAGCACCTGATCCGTGCCGGATATCCAAATATAGAATCCCTCAAAGGGCAAGACCCCAACGAGGTTTACGCCAAGGACTGCCTTGCACAGGGTGTTCAGGTTGACCGCTGCGCTCTGTGTTGCTATCGGTTGGCTGTGCATTACGCCGATCACGACGGGCAGTTGATGGAGGGCAAGTAGAGCTGGTGGAAGTGGAGGGATTGAGAGACGAGTAGGGCTTCGACCCTGTCCGGAAGGCAGGGTCCAGCGCGATTCATTCATAGTGTTCCTCAATACCCGCTTCCAGCTCGTTATCACTAGGGAACATCTTCTGACGGCACTCGTTGCGCTTGCTATGGTGACCGGAGTAGATGAAATACGGGTCAACAGGTGCCCGATTGGGACTTGGCTATGTGCACGAGTAGCACTGCTTCGGGTTGTTTGGCGAGGCATAGACGCAATGGAGGTAGCGATCTTTGACCGCGCGCGAACGGGAAGACCTTAGATGCGGTGTTCGTCGTGGACTACTGCAGGTGTTGACAGGGCCGGGGCGGTCAAGTCAGAATGTCTCAAGCTGGAAGCTGATTGAATGGCGGCCGGGTTTTGTTGGCGCTCCTTGAGGAAGGCGGCAACTCGTCCCGAGCCTCCAGGACGGCCGCCGCTCTTGATTCTTGGAAACGGGGACAGTAGATGAAGCTCATCAAGAAGTTCGCTCTCGCTCTTTCAGCACTGGTCTTCGCGACTCTCTTCTTCGTGCTCCCTGCGCAGGCTCTCGCACCGACTGACGGCTGGACGGTATCGCTCATCCCGGGTACCGACAAGATGCTCCACGGGTTGGGTGACGTAGGACAATCGAGCCTTCGAGAGGAGGGTCGGCAGACTGACGAGACCACGCGCGCACTCGCGCCCGCAACCTCCCCCCCGTCGTTCTTTCCCACTTGGGCCGTTGATGGCGGCCGGGTTATCTACAGCGCGTTCTACGGCGAGTCTCCCCAAGTCTATCTCTACGACATTTTGAGTGACCAGGTGACTCAGTTGACCGACGACGGCACGGACGCCGAGACAATCGAGCTAAAACAGGTACAGGTCCGCATATCGGGAGACTGGGCGGCGTGGATAAGGGGCTACGGCTACGGCCAGGGTGACATCAACCTGTGCAACCTGGCGAGTGGTGAGACCAGGCAGTTCACCCCCCGAGCGCCGGTGGCCTCCTGGCGCTTGATCGGAGACCGGTTGGTGTGGCAGGAGGAGGCGGCGGAGCCCGGTGCCGGCAATCTCTACCTCTACGATCCAGCTGTCGACTCCACACGAGAGATCGTTGCTGCGCATGGACTCATCTGCTTTGCCACTGATGGCGAGCGCATCGCCTGGGCGGGAGGCAGGGACGGGACCGAGATCTACGTCTCCGATTTTGCCGGTGGTGACGTAAGGAAGGTCGCCAACGCTTCTTCCAAGGTGGGAGCGATCGTCGTGAAGAATGATGTGTTTGCCTGGTCCGAGCAGGCCGACGATTACACTACCCGGGTGGTCCGGCGCTCCAACACAGGCGAGCAGACGGTAGTCGATACGTCCGGCGCTTTCTACCTGAGCCTGGACCTTCAGACCGACGGTCGCTATGTCACCTGGAATCACAAAGAGGGACTGGTGGGCAACGAAGTCTGGCTCTATGACACTGAGAGTGGGGAGAAGATCGAATTGGCCGGCAGCGCCGTGAATCTCGACTCTGGCCGCCTCGTTTGGACGCAGGTCGGGATGGGTCGAGACATGGTCATGGTTCGCGATCTTGCCACCGGTTTGACCACTCAGCTGACGAATAACCCCTGGAGCCAACGCTTTCCGGTGGTGAGCGGCGAGCATGTCGTCTGGTATCAGTACGACGCCTACTCGGCAAGCCCCCTGGGGCGCGGCATCTTCGTGGCGACGGCTCCAGATGCTCCGACGGCGCCGGTCTTCACCGACCTGGGTTCGGATCAACCCTACCGTACTGCCATCCAGTGGCTGGGGGAGCAGGGGTATTCGCTTGGCTATCCAGTGATGGGCGGGCCTCAGTTTCGGACAGACGCCCCGCTGCTTCGTCAACACTTCTGCATATTTCTTGTCCGCGTACTGGGGATCGAGGTGGGCGACGTACCCGTTCGCTTCGCCGACCTCGACACCACCACATCTGGCAATTCCTACGAGGCCCAAGTGCTCGCCACCCTTGCGCGGGTCGGCATCCTTAGGGGTAATGAACACGGATTACTGAATCCGATGAGCCCAATCTCTCGCGGACAGGCTGTCACCCTACTCGTGCGGGCCATTGACACCGCGCACCCCGGCCTACTAAGGTCCTTCACGGGAAAACCTCACCCCGATCTTGTTCACGGAGCGAATGTATCGAGGGCCGGCTTGAGCGGCCTGCTCGACGGCCTAGACGGGTATAGCTATGGCCGGTTGGGCTGGGACACCTGGGCGCCAGCCAGTCGGGGCGAGGCAGCCCAGATGCTGTGGAACGCAGCGGGCGTCTTGTCGCAGCCGTAAGGCTATCCACCGGGTGACGAAACGCACAGGTCACTACAGGGGCACCCCATCCCTTGTCGCGTGTCTTTTATAGACGTTGGCCCAGAGGGAGATTCCTGTCTATCGGTCACAATACGCTGAGGCTTTGGCGCGGTTTAGTCGGTGGCAGTATGACGTGATGCGCAACCTGCTCGCTACTCCTTGCTGGAGATTTTCCCTACATCTCGAATGAGAGCACGTATCCCGCTATGAGAACAGGGTTCCCGCTCCTCCTGCAGGCTACCGACCGGCCTTCACCGACGCACCCGGTATCGCACCCGATCTTCGGGATGAACTTGCGCTCCTTGCCTACAATGAGGTTGTCCGCGGGGTATCCGAAACCAGTTTTGCTCCCAACCGGACCTGCTCACGTGGACAGGCGGCCAAGATGAATGCGTTTCCGGAGTCCGAGCAACCCGCCAGGAGGAGCGTCCCGAACAGTACGCCAAGCAGTACAACCCAGGCCAGATAGTCGTATTTTGCTGGGTGCCGATACTTTTCTACCTCCAGAATTACCCGTGTCCACTCCACGGACGACAGTATCGCAGTCGTGGCACGAGAGGCCTCGCTTGCATAGGCCCGCTACGATGCGACGAGCATCCGCACAGTCGTCGAGAAGGCCGGGGTCGACCCTGCTCTTATCATGCGCTACTTCTCATCCTTCAGCTGCTTCTAGTCACCCATCTTCATATATGCGCGGCCGAGGGGCGTCCCTCCTTCGGGATCGGCTATCCATCTTCCGTCGGAAACAGCCGTGAACGGCATGTCCACATTGGTTGGCTCCGGCAGCAGTGGCGCTTCCCGCCATGCCTTGTCCAGAAGGGTGATGATGGTCTCGTCCTCGGTCTGGTCGGTGATCTGCCCGCCGATCGTCTCGAACTGGGTCTCCAGCGACGAAGTCATGTCAATGCCTTGGATAGCGAGGGTCACCGTGGCGCTTTTGTCATCCACTTTCTCATCAACCACGGAGAACTGTACCTTGGAAAGCCCTGCCAACATGGCTTCGGTGAGCTGGGTCTCCTGCTCGGGGCTGGGTGTGACTCCCCACATATCCAGCAGGGTTTCGTTGGCGGCTCCGAACGCCCCTTGCTCTGTGATCACGGTATCCGGATTGTATGCTTTAAGCCCAGATACGTTCCCGCGCATTGCCTCCAAATACAGCGGGGCAACCTCGCTAGGAGATTTCTTAGTGGATTCCTGCTCTGCCGTGTCGCATCCGATGATGGCAGCCGCCAGTACCACGGCCATCAACACGGCCGTCAATCGGGCGATTCTCTGCATCGTTGCCTCCTTGGTCCGGGGTAGTGTCCCAGGTAGCACCCCACGACGTAGTGTAAGAGCTACGACGTTCTCGCAGGGTCTTCACAGCTTAGCTTTCAGTAGACGAGAATAGCAACAACGTGAGCGACGTCTCCTTCGGTCTTTGCGGTCTAGCTTAATAGATGTTAATAGATGTGGGCCGGAGAATGCCGGCTTATGTACCGGAGCCCCTACCATCTACTCGCTGTTCTGTTCGGCAGACACAGCGCCGATCGGGTGGATGAGGCTTTTCTCATCAGAGAAGGTGCCTACCACCCTCCTCAAGAACAGAGGGGAGAGCTGTGATGTCCTTCTTTACATCAACCGAGGGGGAAGGATACAACCAACTTTTGGGAGTAGCTCATCGCGGCCCCAGGGGTCGCTCGTTCCGCCAAGCGGACAATCCTGGCATATAGTGAAGGGATTGCATGATGAAGCGCTACCCACTTGCTCTACTGGCGCTTATCCTACTTACCGCCACCATTGGAATTGCAACACATCAGCGGGTCGACGCAGTGGACTCATTGACGACGGACGGTACCTCCACCTTCTCGCCAAACACCGCCAACCCATCATCCCTTCCTCCATATCCCGAATCTGACTCTAGTGGGACACAAAGGGTCCAGTGACGTATTGCCCAAATCACCATGGTTGGTGCTGCACCGTCTAAACACGGTGTTTGCACGGCTGAGACATTGCCCCGTGTGCAGAATGATGGACCCTGCTTGTTACCTCGGTGGGCGCCATGCTGATGATGTCGGCCATTGTGGTGCTTTCGTCGTCTTGGTTCTTGGTGGAACACGACGATTCTAGGGTGCTTGGTGGCCGACGCTCTACTGCTTTGCGGTCTCGGGGCCGGTACAATAATGGGGACTCGCTTACTCGCTTATTTGAGTCTGGCCTCTTCATCCAACGCATCATTCACCCGCCGGGTGAATTTGTCGATGGTGAACCAATTGTTATTAGCCGGTTCTGCCTTTGAGCTCACCTCGTAGAGACGCGTGCGCCAGTTCCCACTCTGTAGATCGGCCTCCAAGATTGGTCCCTCAATCCCACCTGACCGGCCCATGGTCTTCCATGGGTGAGATTTCCTGTAGCCGTCTACGATGTCTTGGCCCGCACACTTTGACTCGGCATTCTTTCCCCATGTTTCCGGCTGGGAACAGAGGTCCTGCCATCGCTCGAGGGCGATGGCAAGCACTCCCGTGAAGTAGTCATCGTCGCCGCGGATAGGTCGGTACGCCTCCAGCAACGTCTCCCAAGTGAGGATCGGTATCTCTTTCTGACCCGCAACGACTGGAGCAGCTCCAATTGACTCGACGTAGCCACTGGGCAAGAGAGCCACGTGGTGAAGGTGGTCGATCTTGACGTGATGCGCCAGATAGGCAAGCTGGGTTTGCTGAGCTTCGAGCTGCTTCACCAGCGAGTGCCGCTGTGGCCGATTGTACATCTTGGCCTCAATGGCAATGAGGACCGTCTCATTGCCTCGAGCTAGAATCATCACATCTGGCGTGTCTTTCGTCTTTGGTGGGCTGGGGAACCGCTTTGTCGCCTGCGACCCAAATATCGACTCGACGAGACTGTATTCGGTGAAGAACTGGATGTTGGTTGTCTGGGGGCGACCATCGATGGGTGGAAGCGTACAGCCCGGAATGAGCGACGCTAACACGTCCAGCTCGCGAAAGCCATTTGCGCAGACGATCATCGGGAGCACTGTGCCGGTGAAATACCGCTCCTTGCGGTTCAGGGGTAGTCCAGTAGCTATGAGGTCTGCGAGCGACAATGCTCTCCTGCTCTCGGAGTCTCGGCATAGGCAACGCTGATTTTATCAGTGGCCTTGATGACGAGTCCTCTCGCTCTGGGTTGACGTATGGGCAGCCGGCCCTCCCGATCTCTCCGATGAACTCTGTCAGTGTCGGTTTGAAATTGACCGGCGCTAATGGGCCAGTTTCGCACCGGCATTGACATCCCAGGCATCAACCGGCATCTTGAGACCCGGCTGGGACCGACCGCTTCCATTGCGCCATCACCATCACAAAGATGTTTTCGCAGGCCGGCAAGACCAGCAGCAGTGTGCAGGGTGACGCTATCAGCGGTCTGACTCCAGGGGACTTGGAGATGGCTACCCCTCCACCACGGCTGCGGCTTATGGCTTATAAGGCTGCTGAAAACGAAACCCCGGCCGCCGGAACGCGCTGAGCGGCACGATAGTACGTCATCGGTCGTGCAGCGCTGCTATTCGCGCTCCCTCTATTCCTCTCTCACGCGTGCTGATCGCGTTCTGGCGGCGAAGTGTCATAGTTCAGCAGCCTGCTGTCGGCATTTCGCGGATGACATCTCGACGTGCGTCATTGGTCGCAAGCGTCCGGACAGGGATGTAGTATGAAGGACACGGAGCCGATGTCGTGCCGGTAGCGACGCGGCATCGTCTTCATATTCCCGTCAATGGAGGGGATGTGTATGAATCTCTGCGGGGAGCTGAGCGAAATCCACCTGAGACAATGGTCTGCAGGCGGGTGGTTTGTGTCTGAGCCGAGAGATATGGGGTTGGAGGACGTACTGGGTGCTCCAGGGGTTGAGAGTTGAGCCCGGAGGACGGGGCGACCCTGGATACGGAGCAGATCATCCGTGCACTTACGCCTCTTCGGTTTGCACGCTTCCGGTTTGTCATGGAGGCGCTGGAGCCGCTGTCCCTTCCGCCATACAAGGGCAGCACACTCCGTGGCGCCTTCGGCGTGGCCTTCAAGGAAGCCGCATGTGTCTCGGATGGGAAGGTCTGTAGGCGTTGCCTGCTCGCGACGAACTGCTTCTACAACTACGTGTTCGACACGCCGATCCCGGTCGACAGTCTCCGCATGCGCAAGTATACGGCGGCGCCGCATCCCTTTGTGCTGGAGCCGCCTCTCGACGCTCGTAGGAGCTACACTCCCGGCGATCGTTTCGAGTTTGGGCTGGTTCTCGTTGGGAAGGCTATCGAGCTGCTGCCGTATTTCGTGTTCGTGTTTGATCGCATGGGGCAGCGTCATGGGCTTGGTCGTGGACGGGGACGTCTGAACTTGGTGGAGGTAGTGTGGGTGTCGGTGGATGCTTCCTCCGGAGAGTCGCAGATCATCTATGCGTTGCCGGAGGGTCGTCTTCTTGATGGAGATTGGGCGGCGACTGTCGATGACCTGCTTCCTGAGCGCCTGGATGCTGGTGCTAACGGCTCCACTCGGGTCACTGTCCGCTTTGAGACCCCGTGCCGGATGGTTCGCGGTGCGACGCTCACGGATCAACCGGAATTCCACGTGCTCTTTCGCTCTTTGCTACGCCGGCTCAGCAGCCTCGCCTACTTCCACTGCGGATCCGATTTGGACCTTGACTTTCGTGCACTGGCTGCGGCTGCCGAACACGTCCGCCTGATTCGCGACGAGACCAGTTGGTTCGACTGGGAACGCTATTCCGCCCGCCAGGACGCGCGCATGAGCCTAGGCGGTATTGTTGGGGACGCTGAGTACGAAGGTGAAATGGCTCAACTGCTGCCGGTGCTGCGGCTGGGTGAGATTCTGCACGCCGGCAAGGGCACAGGATTCGGACTGGGACGATACACCATCACATCCGACGTGGGATCGGAGGGTGTATGACTACACCACGTAGAAGTCTCCCGACTGCAGACTGGGAGCGCCTGTTGGCTTCTTGGCTACACGATCCGCCCGACAAAGCCGTCTCCATCCGGGATCACGAGTCGCGGGCACTGCGGTATCTCACTGCCGCCCTCGGATTCGAATCGGGCCGAAGTGGTCGCGGAAGAGACACCGTTCAAGGTGATATTGCCGCATCAAGCGCCGACAGGTTACCGGTGCCCGGGTATGGAGCCGACTATCGTTGGGCCGTGGGGCCTGAGGGTGGTCGGCTCACAGTGATTCATCCTTTGTCGGGCGATACGTTCGTCTTGGAGTTGGAGGACGTAGATGTCGCAGCGGTGGAGGCCATGATCGCCTCCACTGTGGAGGGTATCGACGACATCAGGCTTCGCTACCTGGCTCTGTGGAGGCTTCTGCCCAAGACACTCGCGGCTACGTACCCCTTCCTTAGCCGGCTGCCTGCCGACACGCGCGTACCGGACCACACCATCTGGCAGCATCTCGACGCGACGGCGGGCCTCTCGTTGGCGCTGTCGGACTCGGGCGGAGCAGGTTTTCTCTCGTATTCACTTGGCCCGGTGCAGCCCTTCATTGCTGCCGCCCGCTCACTTCGTGACCTCTGGACAGGCAGCGCTATTCTCTCCTGGCTGGTCTTTCAGGGCCTGGTCCCCATTCTGGAGAGCCTCGGGCCGACTGCCGTGGTGTTTCCGGCGCTGCGCGGCACACCACTCATGGATATATGGCTGCGCGAACAAGGTCTCGATCGCTGCGTAGACAAGCCGTCCCTGACTGCCCGACGGGCCCCCTGCATCCCCAATCGCTTTCTGGCCATTGTGCCGATGGGCCAAGGAGGTGCGTTCGCTGCCGATCTGGCCGCCGAGTGTGAGTCACGCACTAGGCAGGCGTGGAAAAATCTCGCGAACGGCTCTCGTGATGTGTTTTGCAAGGCTCTTCCCGAATCGTGGGCGTCTTCCTGGTCGGCGGACTGGGACACACAGTGGGAGAGGCAGACCTCATCCTTCTTCGACGTGCGAACAGCTGTGCTCCCCTGGAACCAATGTCCCGAAGAGGCGATCGCGTGGCTCCAAGGCGCACAGACCTTTGAGGACGCTCTGCCCGGTTTGGCCGCTGTGAGGGCACTTGCCGCCGCCATACCTCCGGAGGGGCGACCGGGATACCATCTTTCCCGGAGGCGGGTCGGCTATCCTCAGGACCAGGCCGGCCGTTGGCAGGCGAAATTGATGATGTCCACCCGGCTCATGGAAGCCGAGCGCGAGATTCGTCGCGTCCCAGATTACACCCCTGTACTCGATAAGGACGGGCGTGTTGCGCTCAAGTGCACACTTATGGGCACCTATGAACAGGTCGGGCCGGCTGATCTGCATGCGTCGGCTACGTTCTGGGAGGACGTGGCCGCCAACGTGAAGGTTCCCAGTGCCCGCGTGCGCACAGGCGAACGCTTCTGCGCCGTGGCGCTCACCAAGCGTCTGGCTATAGCCGGAGGCTTGGGCAAGGCTTTGCAGGTAGGAGCCCGTGACCTCCGTTTTGATGACACCGCCACTTTGGCCGCGAGCGATTGGTTGGCCGACACCGGGTTAGATCTGCGCGGGTTCAACGACTGGAATGGGCAGTGGCTGCATCTTGCCGGTGCTCAACTGATCGAGCCCGAGGTTCCTGCCGAGGTGGCATCCGCGATCAAAGCGGCGCGGAAGAGGGCCGGGACTCACGGGGCGCCCCCTACCTACTATGCCATCATCGCCATGGATGGTGACCGCATGGGCGGCTGGCTCCGCGGCGAAACGGCACCCTCTGTGGCTGAGGTCTATCATCCCAAGATCGCCGGCTACTTCGAGGGACTTCCGAATACCGAAGAGGGCCTGCGCGCCCGAAGGCCGGTGGGGCCCGCCCTTCACGGTGCCATCAGTGAGGCTTTGAGCAATTTTGCGGTCCATGTGGTGCCCGGAATTGTGGAAAGCCACTCCGGCGAACTCATCTATGCAGGTGGGGACGATGTCCTTGCGTTGGTGCCGTGCCGCCGCGCTGCGGCATGCGCGCGAGAACTGGAATTGGCCTTCCGGGGACTTGCCGTCGCCGATCCTTCCGAGCCTGGCTTCTACCGTCAGCAGGATGGGGATTTGTTGATGATGGGGCCGAAGGCGACCGTTTCGGCCGGTATCGCTATCGTGCACTACAAGGACGACCTGCGTGATTCGCTCGAGCTTGCAAGAAATGCCGAGCGGGAAGCCAAGGCCGCCGGACGGAATGCCGTTCAGATCGCGGTGGCCCGGCGATCGGGTGAAGAAGTGTCCACCATGGCGCCTTGGGCTTGGTTGGAGAACATGACACGTTGGACAGACGTGTTCCTCGGCGGAGCTTCGGACAGATGGACCTACCAGCTCCGTACCGAGATCCCGACCCTTGCCGCGTTGCCGGTCGAGGCCGCGGCCGCCGAGATGCGGCGCTACATTAACCACGCTGAACCGACAACCGGGACGGCGGTGGTGAAGGCCTTCAAGGCGGAGGAGGGGGCTAAGGCGGGAGACGTGGTGGCTGCGCAATTCTTTGATTACCTGAGTATGCGTAAAGCGCACGCCGGTGCGGCCGACTCAGACACCGTCCAACCTGATTCCGGTCGGCTGCTCCGTGACTATCTCACGCTGGTCCAGACCGCGTCCTTCGTAGCCCGGGGAAGGGAGGCGGAATGAGCTCGGACAGACACACACTGGGGCTGGCGCTTCGGCCGCTTGACGTTCTTCTCTTCCGCGGCGGCCACCCTATGGTGGCGGGTTGGCAGGTCACCAGCGGCCTACCGTTGCCGCAGACACTCGCCGGTGCTCTGCGTACCTGGTTGCTCAGGAAGGCAGGTTGCGATTTTGACCGGTTTGGGGGGAATGTGAGAAGTGGCGCGACGTTGCAGGAGGCGGCGCGCGACGGCCAACCGGTGGAAGTGGAGCAGATTATGGGGCTGGTGTTCCGCGGTCCCTGGCTGGCGCAGGAAGACAGCGGTGTATGGGCACCACTCGTAGCAGCCCCCGCGAACCTGTTGCTCTCGAAGGAGGACGGGGATCATGGACCGCTGAGCCGGTCGGATCCGCTCACCACCATAGAGCTTCCGGGGTGGCGCCCGATGGAAGACGAGATGCGACCTCTATGGAGCCGAGGAGCAGAGCCCCTCGAGCGGGCCCAGGGCTTCTTGACCCTGTCGGGGCTCGGCGCCTATCTCGCCGGAGGGGTCCCCGACCGAACCGAGTTGATCGCTCCTGATGAGCTGTTTGGAGTGGACCGTCGGACCGGCATCGCTGTGGGTTCTGCTACCCGCACAGCTGAGGAAGGTCGCATCTACAGCGTCGGCTATCTGGCACTCAGGGAGAGGGTTGGCTTCTACGCTGAAATCGATGATGTCACCGGTGTTGTTACGCGGCTGACGCAGACTGCCTCGAGCGGTGAGATTATCAACTTCGGAGGAGACGGCAAGCGCTGCGCAGTCGAGATCGGTCCGTCGGTGATGTGGCCCGAGGTGGAGCCGACTCAGGGTCAGGGGCAGTCTCTTCTGCTCACGACTCCTGCCCCGGTGGGCCGCAACATCACCAAGGGCAACACATGGGTCCCTGGGGCGATTGCTGGGCAGGTGCTCTCTGCCGCCGTTCCAGGATACCGGGCGTTCTCGGGTTGGGATCTGGCCCGCCGAGGACCCAAGCCCACCAGGTTTGCAATCGAAGCAGGGACTGTCTATTTCCTCGCCGAGCCGTTCGCGGCCTTCCGGTTTTCGTCGTTGTGCGGAGCGGAGGATGCTGCGTTGGGTTGGGGCCACGTCGTGAAAGGGGTCTGGAATCATGTCTGAAAGGGCACTATTGTGCATCCACGCTTTGACGGGGATGCATCCGGGATCGGGAACGGCATTGGGAACAGTGGATCTGCCCATCCAGAGAGAGCGACATACCGGTTGGCCGGTGATTCCGGGCTCGTCACTGAAAGGCGTGCTGCGCGACGAGTGCAGACGCGCCGTTGCGGATGCCACTTGGTCCGGTGACCTGGTCAAGGCCAACACCGAAGATCCGCAATTGACCGCGGTGTTCGGGCCGGCCAAGGTAGAGGCCGACACCTCGTTCGCCGGTTCCCTTAGTGTGACCGATGCACGGATTCTTGCTTTCCCGGTGCGCTCTCTAGTAGGAGTCTTTGCCTGGGTCACGTGTCCTGCGGTGCTGGAGCGACTGCAGCGCGATCTCTCCTACGTGGCGCAGGCCGGTGATTCGGCACAGGCCGCCGCCGCTTGGCCGGGGGGCATTCCCACTCCGGCACAGGGCCAAGCGGTGTGTTCCGCGGGCTCTCCGCTGCTGATCGACGGCACGGAAATGGTACTCGAAGAATTCGAGTTCACCAGATCTGAGCAGAGTGAGAGTGCTCCCATCGCCGACTGGATAGTGGGTCTCGTGAAGGATGAGACTACGAAGGCCCGACTGGCTATGTGTCTGGTGATCCTTCACAACGACGACTTCCAGCATTTTGTGGCTCACGCTACCGAGGTTGTGGCGCGTGTGGGGCTGGATTGCGAGAGCAAGACCGCAAAGTCAACTGCGCTCTTCTACGAGGAGTATCTGCCTCCCGAGACGCTCTTCTATTCGCTGGTTGCTGCCGACGCCAGACATACGGGAGGGGCCTCAATGTCGGCCGGTGAGGTGCTCGAGTTTCTGAAGAAGAACGTTCCGCCCTTCATCCAGATCGGGGCCGACGAGACTATCGGCAAGGGTATCTGCGCCGTCAACCTGGTGAAGTGAGGAGGACGAAATGAGCCAATCGCTCGACCAACGGCGCGCTAAGCATGCCTGGGACGTGATGCAGGCTGCCAAGACGTGCGAAGACTGGGGACAGGTTAAGAAGCTGCCGGTACGCATTTTGTCTTGTGGCTTGGTGCAGTCGCTTGCCGTTCTGAACGCCAAGGGAAAGTCGGAGGCGTTGCTCTCTGCAATAGGTGACTGGATCCTCAACAAGCGGAAAAATCCCGCCAGTACTGCGGAGCCACCTTCGCCCGACAAGTTTATCAGCGATATTATCAACGAAGACTCGATTTATTTGCGTTGGGCCACTAATGAAAGCCTAGCCTATTTGCAGTGGCTGGTGCGCTTCGCTAAGCTCGAGGCTGAGTCCGAGGGGTTGACGAGCGGTGATTGACGGTATTCTACCTTTGGCCAAGAAGTTCGAGTCGGTTGAATCTCGTCACAAGCATCCCGGGCTGCAGCTGGACAAGTTGAGTTATGCCGAGAACCAAGAGGCACAGAAAGACGCACTTTCTAGGGTCGTCGCCTGCAAGGGTCACCATGAGCTTCTGGAAAAAGTGCTGAAAAGACGCACGAAGCTGCTGGGCTCTTTGCAGGCAGATCGCTGGTCGGGACGTACAAACGGACCTCTCACGTTGCATCTAGCGCGCGCTTCGATCCTGGAAAACGCTGGTATCTGTCTGCATCCTATTTACGGATTTGCTTATTTACCGGGCAGTGGCCTTAAGGGCATGGCTCGTGCCTATGCCGAAGCCGTCTGGCTAGAGGAACAAGACGATCAGGAGACAGCCCAACGCCGGATTGACGATGTATTCGGTTGGGCGCTGAGTCCAGCTGCTCGCAGTCACCCGGTGGGTGATCTCGCCACCCCCAGTGTGCCGCATACAGTAACAGACAATGCCGAAGGGGAGTTGATTGAGGCGGCTGCAGGGAGTGTCGTCTTTCACGACGCCTGGCCGGAGAGTTGGCCGCAGCTGGCTGTGGATATAGTCAACAACCATCATAAGGATTACTACGGTGCGAGCTGGTATGAAGCGATTGAGCCGGGGGACTGGGAAGATCCTAGGTGCGTGTATTTTCTAAGTGTGGTACCTGGTGTGAATTTCCATTTCGCCCTCTCCTGGAGGGCAGGTGCGCCCGACAACACTCTTCTCTCACTGGCGAAGAAATGGCTGAGTGGAGCACTCATGTGGCAGGGGGCTGGCGCAAAAACTGCCGCTGGCTATGGACGCTTCAAATTTAAAGAAGAAGATACCGTGCCTGCTCCCGAGGTGCTTAAGACTGACAAGACCACTGTGAGGTTGGTTACCCCGGCTTTTCTCGCAGGGGCGAATCAGGGTCGGGAGGATTGTGATCTGCGTTCCGCCACGCTACGGGGGCTACTCCGCTGGTGGTGGCGCACTCTGCACGCCGACAGAGTCACCTCTCAGGAGCTGCGTGCACTCGAGACTGCTGTGTGGGGAAGCATGGAGCAAGGCGGGGCTGTGTCCGTGTCGGTTGTGCGTAAGCATGCGGATACGCCACAATCTTGGCAGAGGGTTAAATATGAGTCATTTGTTTCACCTGCCGGTCTACATTACCTGTCCTACGGGATGAATGACGGTGATACCAGACGCTACTTCATGCCGTCTGGAGCTTCCTGGGATGTAACACTGGTGGCCCGTAGTTCGGTGTTCGCGGGCACACGAAGTCAGGCTGATGGTTCTCCATGCCGAGAGATCTCTCTCCGCCCCGAGCTGATCTTGAAACAGGCTCAAGCTGCTCTTTGGCTACTACGACACTTCGGTGGGGTGGGTTCCAAGGGCAGGAACGGTTTCGGTTCACTGGATGAGGACAATGATTCCAGCCTGACGTTGGAATGGTGTGTGCAGGCGGCGTCTGAATTCCGACGGGTCTGCGAACTTGATGCTTTGCCTAGTGCCGCGTATTCGGAGTCTTACAGAGCCGAGATTGAGTTGTCGGCCACTGACTACTGGTGGGTTCTGGGGGAACTGGGTAAAGCGGTACGGGATTTTGCTAGGAGCTTGAAGCAGGATGGGCAGAAGGAAGCCCTCGGCCTACCTCGCCTGTCTCTTGGGCAAAGCCATCCGAAGAGGGGTGAAAGACCCCCGGAAAAGATGCGCCATGCGGCCCCGATCTTGTATCACGTGGGGAAAGCATCGGCCGGCACGCTCTCGGTTCGTATTGTGGCCTTCCCGCAGCGGTACCTCCCCAATTTGCCGACGAGCCGGTCGGTGCTGCAGCAGGCTGTGGACTCGGTCTCAAAAGCCATGATGGAAGCAGCAAAACGTGTACCTAGCGGGGGTGCGAGGCCCGTTATGCCCGTTATAGAACAGCAACTCGTAGTACCAACAGCACCTTTGGATGTTCCGCCCAAGGGCTCTTTGGAAGAATTCGAGACATGGTTCGATGCGGGGAAGTTCTCGGCTACAAACAAGGGAGAGCACAACCAGATTCGTCAGAAGATCGATGGTCTCGAATCCGAAGAGCTGCGACAGCAGGCTAAGGAGTATGTGAAAAGTGAACTCAAGAAGAAAAAAAGTACCACAACGTCGTTGTGGGAATATCTCAACAGTTAGTTTTCATGGCTAATCTCTACCTCACTGAACAGGGCGCGGTTCTTCGCAAGACCGGCGATCGACTAATTGTGGATAAGGATGATGTTGAGCTGCTGGAAGTGGAGTGCTTCAAGGTCGATGCGGTGTTCCTGTTCGGGGGTGTTCACGTCACTACACCTGCATTGACAGAGCTCCTGTCACAAGGTATCAGTCTTACGCTTCTCACTCGAGACGGCCGTCTCAAAGGCCGTCTGGTTCCACCCTTGGCCAAGAACGTCTTGCTACGCGCCGCGCAGTACGAACGGCGCTTGGACTCGGATTTTTGCCTTGCGCTGGCGCGGATGCAGATTGAAGCTAAGGTGAGCAATGGGGCTGAGCTTCTAGCCCGCCATGCTCGTAACCATCCTGACGTAGAACTTGCCGGTGTCATTGACCGACTTCGCGTGGAAAAGGCCAAGATAGTTAAAGCTGCTTCTATGAGCGAGTTGCTTGGATTTGAAGGTATTGCCGCCCGGACTTACTTCGAAGGATTTGGCCGGGCGTTTCGGCGGGAGCTCGGTTTCCCCGGCCGTCGTCGACGGCCACCCACGGATCCTGTGAACGCGCTTCTCTCGCTCGGCTATGTAATGCTTTCCTCGGAGATACTGGCTCAGCTTGAGGGTACGGGATTTGATCCTTATCTGGGGTTCTATCATCAACTCGACTACGGGCGGCCATCCCTGGCGCTCGATGTTGTTGAGGAGTTCCGAATGGTGGTCGATCAACTCGTACTGCGCCTCACCAATCTAGGTGTCATGAGTCCGGATGACTTTGAGCCGGCCCCATCCGGCGACGATCCGGCCCGAGGTTCGGCAGGGACCGGCGGCATACGCCTGAAGCCGCCGGCACTACGAGAGTTTCTATCGGCCTACGGGAAGCACTTGGAGGGACCCATCACAGACGGTGCAGGCGGGTCGAGAACCACTACCCGGGGGGCGATCCGTCGGCAGGTGGAGCGGCTGGCCGCCCACGTCGCGAAACAGGAGCCGTATGAACCCTGCCTGCTGCGCCCATGAGCCCCCAGGACTCCGAAGTATATGTCTCTGTCCAGTGCTGATGATAGGCTAGAGCTCAGATAGACGTGGACCAGCTCTTCTACATAGTTGCCTATGACATCCCAGATGACCGTCGACGGACTAAGGTGGCGAAGATCCTCGAGGACTATGGAGATCGAGTCCAATACAGCATCTTCGAGTTGCTCTTAGATAGTCCGCAGCGACTGGCGAGTCTGCGTCGCCGACTTTACCGGGTCATCGACTCCGAGGCAGACAGTGTGCGCATCTATTTCCTTTGCGCGCGCTGTCGTCCTAGTATAGAGGTCATAGGACTGGGTACACCCACAGAGGACCCGCATGCGTATGTGGTCTGATATGGTGGTCCTCTACTTCATCTCTTCGCGGCCCAGGGGAAAGCGAACCCCGAAGGTTAGGTGCGAGAACGGATTCCATCGATGGAGATTAGCCAAGGCCACGTGGGTTTACATAGTGGGTATTTGCAGGGTTTTTATGTTGATCGACCCGCGCGAGATGATTGGAGCGCATACCATCCTCAGACCGAATGGGGGGTTAGCCAAAATGGCCATCTGCGCCGCTGTGGACAGCCAAGAAAAGGGGGTGCCCTTGGAATTAATGACCTGATGAACAAGGGATTGAGACCGATGTATGCCCCTGAGTAGCTTAGGTGGTGGAGATTCGTTTCGTCTTGGAATTAATGACCTGATGAACAAGGGATTGAGACTCCGGCACACTGACATACAGCCTATCCCCACTCTCTAGTATTACCCTTGGAATTAATGACCTGATGAACAAGGGATTGAGACCATTGTAAACATCTCTCTACGTATGAAAATATGCTTCCACTTGGAATTAATGACCTGATGAACAAGGGATTGAGACTCTTCGGCGACCTCGTAGAGGTGATCTCCGTAGTGCAATTGGACTTGGAATTAATGACCTGATGAACAAGGGATTGAGACTCTTCGGCGACCTCGTAGAGGTGATCTCCGTAGTGCAATTGGACTTGGAATTAATGACCTGATGAACAAGGGATTGAGACGTCCCAACCGGCTGGGTCGATTGCACGGAATAGTGTGTCGTCTTGGAATTAATGACCTGATGAACAAGGGATTGAGACCCTCTATACCCGGACCAGAGACTTCTACATCGTTGCCTACCTTGGAATTAATGACCTGATGAACAAGGGATTGAGACTACGGAGATTCTGCTTCCAACTTGTATATCAGTCATATTTTCCTTGGAATTAATGACCTGATGAACAAGGGATTGAGACTTCAAACTCTCCGGAATACGAGTATACAGAGATTCTATCTCCTTGGAATTAATGACCTGATGAACAAGGGATTGAGACCTGCCATTGTGTCTCCTCCTTGGTGCTCTTTACCTTACACTCATACTTGGAATTAATGACCTGATGAACAAGGGATTGAGACTTCGCAAAACGCGAGAGAATACACTTTCCGTATGTGTTCAGAGCTTGGAATTAATGACCTGATGAACAAGGGATTGAGACTAGTTCGGTCATCATTCCTCCTCTTCGTCCATATCTTCTTCGTCACTTGGAATTAATGACCTGATGAACAAGGGATTGAGACGAGTTTTCTAGCAACCACGCATAAAGCTTGAAGGTAAATGCTCTTGGAATTAATGACCTGATGAACAAGGGATTGAGACACACGAAGCTTCTGGCTGTCCGCCGGATAGCCGTCCAAGGCGGCGTCTTGGAATTGATGACCTGATGAAAAGGAATTGAGACTATGGGTACAGGTGAGCTGTTCGTTGCTCAAAGGGGCTGGAGGCAGATGGCGATGCTGTTGCGGCGAGCGGTGATGGTTGTTGTGGTGGGCGCGGTACTGTTGTTGGGGATCAGCGGGGTTGCGTGGGGGCTCTCGCTGCCAAGCACGCCCGGGAAGTTCTTCCTGGACGTAACCCCCGGGGGTCCCTACAGTGAGGCTGTTGATGCTTTAGCTGAGGTCGGGGTGGTTGATGGTTATGGCGACGGAAAGTTCGGGCTGATGAACCTGGTGCTTCGCCAACAGTTCACGAAGATGATGGCGAAGACCCTCGACCTCTCTGCTCCCGACTTACCCATGCCGTTTGTGGATGTCGAGGAGGGACTGAGCGAGACTGATCCGATGTATCCGTCGGGTTATGTGGCGATGTGCTGGGCAGCGGGTATCACCAAGGGCAAGGACGCCACCCACTTCGCACCGTACGAGAACATGACTCGCCACCAGTTGGTGACCATGGCGGTACGGAGCGTGCAGTCGCGGCTCAAGGCGCCACCTGAGGACTGGACAGGGACCTTCCCGTCGGATGATCCGATACACGGGGCCAACGTCCGTCTGGCTGAATACAACGGGCTGTTGGACGACGTTACCTTCGGGCGGTTGACTACCCCCCCTTGCTATTGGCTCGGGCTAGGGGTTTCTGCCAGTCGTGGTGAGTGTGCCGGTGTGTTATACAACGTGTGGACATTGCTCGCAGCGAGCGAGTAAGTTCGTATTCCTTCGTCAGCATGCCGTACGGGTCGTCCGTGCTCGTGCGGCCCTGGCGTCTTCTCCCTCGACCCGCCAGGCAGTCTCCAGTCGTTATGTGAGTCTGCCGACGAACTGGTGCGGCAGAGCGATGGAGCATCTTGAGCTGGCGTAGCCGGTTCTGCAAGAATGTTCTTGGAATCAATCCTCTGATGAACAAGAGATTGAGACGCCATATCCCACGAAAACACGTCGGCAACAGCCTCAGCCTTGGAACTGATGACCTGATTAAAAACTCTGAAGAAGGATGAATTAACCGGGGGGTGCATTCCTAATGTGCATCTACATAAAGGAGTGATAGATGCAGCCATGGTTGATCGTGTCCACGATTGGTACGAGCCTGTTAACGAACTACGACGGGAGCATTGCCCGGAGCAGCAGTCTCTTTTGCGCCGGACGGCGAACTTGACGGACTCGAAGCTGCCCGACCCTGAGCGTGTGGCTATCGATTGTTTACGTGATGCTGTACAGGCGGAGTTGGCGGCGTCTGATGTGCAGATCGCTAGGACCTTGAGCGCCGAGATCAACGGAATCATTACGTATTACGGGGGCAGCCTCTACGATCGCGATCGGCTTGCCAGGGATGAGCATGTGCTGGTGGTCACCGATACCTATCAAGGAGAGGTGGCTGCAGGGCTTGTGAAGGGATGGCTTGAGAACCAGGGATTCAAGGTGATCCGGCTACTTCGGTTGCCGGGACTCGAGTAGTATTCAATTTGGTTGGTGGGTTTAAGAGCCTGCAGGGATACATGAACACCCTTGGTATGCTCTACGCGGATGAGATTCTTGGCAGTGCAGGTCTTCTGGAGTTTCCGCACCTCGAATACACGGAACGGTTCAAGCGGGACTTCGCGGCGCGGGACAAGAAGGTCAAGGCTATGGTGCTCAGCGCGTTGGCTAAGGTATCCGTGCTGTTCGATGGGGGCCGCGTCGATCTTCTGAAGAGTGATGGCGGTCTGCAGTATGGGGATCTCAAGGGCGACTCTGGTGTGGGTCACTTTCGTGTGAATCTATCTTGGCGTATCACCTGCAAGGTGGTAGGACCTAAACTTCAGCTTCGCCGTGTCGGGAGTCACGACGAGATACAGAAAAGCCCGTGATCAGCGGCAATCGAGTTCCAGACATGAAGATGCGGTGGGATCTTGGGTAACGTCTGGTGATGATGTCATCCGGATCAGGCGTACTACGTGGTGGCCGTGATGTTTAAGGATTGAGACGAGTTCGTGTGCCACGGCCTCATGCACGGGGTTCATGCTACCCATCTGCACCAGCACCTTGCATCCCTCGCCGATCGCTAACTCCCGTTCCAGAGTGCGGGCCCAGGTACGGCAGAATTTGGCAGGATCGACCGCAGCCTCGATCTCTCGCGGTGTGGCCGACAAGAATCTCACCTCGGCCTGTGGATAGTGAAGGTCCGCGTGCTGACGAATCGCTTGGGCCTCGGCGTCAGTGTTCTCACAGAATGCCACGACCACTGTAGTGTCCGACGCGAACGAGGCTTCTTTCGGCATGAGGGCGAAGGATCTATCGGCCATGTTCTGGACGGTCTTCCAAGTCTCTTGGAATTCATCAACTATGCGCTCGGGGTTCAGTTCTGCTACCTGGAAGCCACCGTGTGAAAGGGAGTTGCGTATGCTGAAAAGCTGAGAAAAGGGCGCAGCGTCAGAGCTTCTAGACTCCAGATATGCGGTTCTAACTGCTGCCTCGGCATTTTCTCTCACCGATCGCTCGAGCCACCGTTCGGCGTGGCCTGAGACCAGGAGCACCCGGTTTACCACCCATTCGCGGGCCAGTCGGTAGGCGGTGCCCATATCGGAGACTTCTGCCGCATGATCTATGATTTGTCTTTGGCGAGCCAGCTCCCGGTCGTCAAGGGTGACGCTCGCTTTCTTGTAGTGACGTTCGGGGACCAGAAGATCCGCTATGGTCTGGTCGAGGCTCTCAGCCAGGCGTGCGGCCGGCGGAGCGATGCTGCAGAGCTTGGATGCAAGACCGGACTTCTGAAGGCGCGCTGCTGCCAGCCCTGCCTCTAAAGGAAGACCGCCCCTGACGGCGGCCCCCAACAGGCGGAGAAATTTGGGGTCGTTGCCCTGCAGGCGGATCTCTCGGCGTCGCTCCTCGGCGAGGTCGGCGAGCTTCCGTGGGTCCAGGTCCTGCTCTAGGTCACGGATGGCCCGGGCCCAGCGATCTATGTGCGTGATCACACTGAGATCAAACATGGGGGCCACGTTCTGCGCGTCTCGTGCCTCCCAGGCGCCGTAGAGTATGCGCGGTGCGGCTACGTCATCGGTTTCACTGGTGAAGCGCAGGGCTGAGAGGGCCACGAGTGGGGTGGAGCGGAAGCCGTGCGTGACGTCCATGACCAGGCCGTTTGCGGCTGCGGAACAGGTGCTATCAAAGATGGTCCAAAGCTCAGCCTCGTCTCGACCCTGGGGGATGGGCACGGGTTCGACTATCGTGGCCGGCGAGCGCGTAGCAATTTCGGCTTGTAGCTGGTCTAGGTGTTGCTCTGCGGCCTCCGATGTGACCAGCACACGCAGGTGAGATACTGATTCGCCAGCTTGGTTTAGAAGGTCCACTACTGCTACAGGGGCATATCGAGTGAGGCCAGAGACAAAGCCATTGAGACTGTAGCTGACCGGTTGATAGTTGCCAGTACCCACGATGCTGAGTAGCACAAGTGGGGTGTCTGAACTCTTTTGCCTGGTGGTGTTGTCATCCGGCATAGCCACTCAAGCTACTCTTGGCGGCTCGTCCTTGTCAAGAGCTCTGCGTAGAGCCGTTCCGCCTCTTTATCCGGGTTATGGTGGTCGAACTTGCTATAGCAGTACGTAGCGTAGCCGGCCATGAGGATCACCGTATCGGCCGGTAGTTGCCCGGCACCTCGCAGCGGCGGGGTCGCTTCGCTATCATCGTCTTCCTCGATATGGACCGAAGGAGACGGGATAGTGAAGCTGGCCGCAACGATCGTGGGAGTAATCCTCCTTATCGCGGGTGTGGGCGCCGCCATCGTGCATTACACCGTGGAAGGCAGCGATGTTAACAGCTACGCTACTCTGGCCGTCGCGGCCGTTCTGCTGCTTGTGGGGTGGGGGCTGTTCGATTGGGGTACGGGGATTTCGCGCCGCTGGGGAGCCGACAAGGACAAGGGCGGAGGGCCAAAGTAGACGCTTGTGTGATGGGTGCGGGCGCCTGTCACCTCGAGGTCGCCGGCTGCCAGGTGCAGGCGCACGGTGGCTATCCGGTGCATTTTGGCCACCCGGCCCGGTTCCTCTGAGGCGGACGGCCTCTCATTGGGCCGGACGGCCCTCTCATATGCCGTAATAGCGGATGAACTCCACAAACTCCTGTAGCCTGTCTACCGGGATGGGATCGTGTTGCGGCCCGTCGCCGTCTGTGTGCGTGTGGCTCTCCCAATACTTCCCGCGGACTTCTGCCGGGAACCCATCGCCGTCATCCAGCAGACTCGAGAAGGGGCCCCACCACTCGATCTGGAACTCACCTTTGAAAGCCTCGTTGAAGGCTTTTCTCAGCCGTGACTCGTCGGCGACCAGCGCTTGGTTTTCGAACAGCGCCTGCACGTTGGGAGCGAACTTCTCGTTGCGCTCTGTGGGACCGTCGAGGACTACCGGGGCCCACGCGAAGAAGTCGTGTATGAAGGTATACATCGCCTGCTGATCGTCGAACCAGGCGAATCCCCCTATGCCACCACCGCAACACGCCGGACGATCAAGATATGAATAGTAGCCCCAGTCGCCCCGGCGGGGTTCTCTCGCCTGAGCCGCAGCATTCGTCTCGTAGTACTTCTCCTCGAAGATCGGGTTGACGGTGCGATCATCTGCGGACATGCTCGGATTATCTCCTCTTGCGTTCGGCGTGGATATTTCTATTGTGGATACTTCTATTGTACGCAGACGGTTGGATGATGCGGGGGCCGTTCCGTGATGCGATCGGTATGACCATCAGAAGTAGGGTAGGGTAGTGGCAGGATGGGGGAGAGGCGCCGCCGGATACGGCGGCGCACAACGACAATCAGTGGCGGTGGGTGATGGCAGAGAGTGGGGCAAAGGATAGTCGAGTCGCAGTCATCACAGGTGCGGGGTCCGGTATCGGCCGGGCGGTCTCGGTCGCACTCCTCGAGGCCGGCTATTGCGTCGTCGTGGCCGGGCGCCACGAAGAGACACTCCGTGCCGTTTTGGCGGATCATGGTTCTCGCGGATTGGTCGTGACGGCGGACGTGACGCAGGAGCGGTCTGTGGAGCACCTGTTCGCTCGCACCTGCGACGAGTTCGGCCGTGTCGACCTGTTGTTCAACAACGCCGGTGTTTTCGGTGCGACCGCTCCTTTTGAGGAGGTGTCGCTCGAGCAGTGGCGGCTTGTTGTGGACACCAACCTCACCGGGGCCTTTCTCTGCGCCCGGGAAGCGTTCCGGATCATGAAAGAGCAACGGCCCAGTGGGGGCCGCATCATCAACAACGGGTCGGTGTCCGCGCAGAGCCCGCGGCCCCATGCCGTGGCCTACACGTCCACCAAACATGCTGTGACCGGTCTCACTAAGGCCATCTCGATTGAGGGACGGCGGTATGGGATAGCCTGCTCCCAGATCGACATAGGCAACGCGGCTACGGACCTCTCGGCGGCTTTTGGGCAGGGAGCCCTCCAGGCCGATGGTTCGATCCTGTCCGAGCCGCGGATCGACCTGAAACACGTGAGCGACGCCGTCCTCTATATGGCAAACCTTCCCCTAGAGGCCAACGTTCAGTTCATGACTCTGATGGCGACGGCCATGCCCCTGATCGGTCGCGGCTAGGGGCTGCGGTCAGAAGGTCAGGCTCGTGCGCCCGCTCGTATGCCCGCAGCACGATCCCGGTAAATCCTGACAAAGATGAACGCCGGCCGGGGAAGGACCCCCGGCCGGCGAAAGCGGGCGCTGCGGGTTACGTCTACCGTTGGTTACATCTACCGTCGGCTACACCTCGACCACGGAATCATTTCCGCCGTAGGGGTTGGGATCGTACCGGTCGGCGTTCCAGTCGTTCTCGAACGTGGTGCCGTCTATGAGGTAGCGGAAACGGTACGAACGGTTTTTCTCCAGTTCGAGAGTGACAAAGAATTCACCGTCTGCTCGTCTTTGCATGGGCGTGGCGTCGGTTGACCAATCGTTGAACTCGCCGACTATGCAGACCTGCTCTGCCTGTGGCGCTGCAGCTTTGGGCAGTGTGAACGTCACTCTGCATAGCGGGCTGTCTTCTCGGTACTCTTTTTGGATACCGGTTGGTCGATATTGAGGGGTCGCAGGCGCTGCAGGGGGCGGGGTTGCACTGATGGCCGGGTTGGTTTCGTCGATCGTAGCCATCTTTTTCTTACCTCCACGTCGTTGTCAAACAGGCATCGGCTGGTCGATTGCGATGTTGCATTACTGCATCGCGCTACCCCTACAAAGGGCGGCGTTCTTGCGACCGTGGTTGTTTCTTCAACAGCCTCCTGATTATGCCAAAGGAACGAGCGGGCTTCGAGTGGCTCCGCCTTCCATCTGGACGATCGTATCGGTGTTGACTGTAACGGGAGGGCAAAATTCTCGACTACTCAGCGGCTCCCACTTTTCATCGGATGCTCCCTGCGCCTCTCCTCTCTATCCACAAATCACAAATGGATGCGCCTATCTCTGAGGTCCTTATATACGTTTATGCTCGTTATCGTCACATCCTAAACGCGCGGGACCGAGGGGGCCATCAGTCGTCGCCGGGATCGATGTCGTGGCGACCTTCGTCGACCTTCGTTGATCAAGCGACGGCTGGGAGATGGCTGGTGGACGGCTGGGAGACGGCGTGGTCTGGGCACTTTCGCGTGGGAGCGGTGGGTTCGGCCTGGTATTGTGACGAGTATGTAGCCAGAGGATCGTTAGGAGAAATTATGAAGGTCGTCATCGTTGGTGGAGTAGCCGGTGGTGCGTCCTGCGCGGCGCGCTTGCGGCGTCTGGACGAGAAGGCTGAGATCCTGATGGTGGAGCGTGGACCGTACGTTTCGTATGCCAACTGCGGATTGCCCTATCACGTGGGTGGGGTCATCGAAGAGGAGTCGAGCCTCCTGGTCGCCAGCGAGCAGACCTTCCGCGAAGTGTTCGCTGTTGATTGTCGGACACGTTGCGAGGCCATCAGCATTTCGCCTCAGACGAAGACGGTGGAGCTCAAGGACCACATCACCGGCAGAGTCACCACCGAGTCGTACGACAAGCTGGTGCTCTCACCTGGGGCCGCACCCATCCGTCCACCGCTGCCGGGAATAGACCTCCCGGGCATCTTTACGGTGAGGACAGTGATGGACGCGCGGGACATCCGGGCATGGCTCGACCGAGGTTCCAGCGATTCCACCGAGGAGAACACGACGTCGGACCCGCAGGTGTCGACCGAGCCGAAGCGGGCGGTGGTAGTGGGCGGTGGATACATCGGTTTGGAGATGGCAGAGAATCTGGTCCATCGAGGACTTGATGTGACGGTGGTCGAGATGCTTGATCAGGTCATGGCCCCTCTCGACCCAGAGTGCGCCCAGCTGGTGGCGCGTCATCTGCAAAAACATAACGTCCATCTCGTGCTCGGTGATGCTGTGGCCGCCTTCGAGCAGACTCCCTGTGGGTCGCTTGAGGTTCTCACGAAGTCGGGCAAGAGACTGCCGGCCGATGTGGTCGTCTTGGCTATAGGTGTGCGGCCGGAGGTTGAGCTGGCGAAAGCGGCCGGGCTGGAGATAGGAGAGCGGGGCGGTATCCGCGTAGACGAACAGATGCGGACCAGCGATCCGGATATCTTCGCCGTCGGCGACGCCGTGGAGGTTAAGGACTACGTCACCGGCGGATGGTCGCTCATCCCCTTAGCGGGGCCTGCGAACCGGCAGGGCCGTATCGTGGCCGACGTCATCGCCGGACGGGATGCCCGTTTTCGGGGCACCCAAGGCACCTCGGTCATAGGCATATTCGGAACTACGGTTGCTACGACCGGTGTCAACGAGAAGACGCTGGTGCGGTTGGGCGACACGGATTTCGAGAAGATCTATATCTTCCCCAATTCACACGCGGGCTACTATCCGGGTGCCCGCACTATCATGCTCAAGGTGATCTTCCGCGCGTCCGACGGTCGTCTGCTTGGAGCTCAGGCTGTAGGCCAAGATGGGGTCGAGAGGCGTATCGACGTTCTGGCTATGGCCATCCAGATGGGGGCGACCGTGTACGATCTGGAAGAGTCAGAGCTCTGCTATGCGCCGCCGTTCGGAAGTGCCAAGGATCCGGTCAACTTTGCCGGCATGGTGGCTGCCAACGTTCTTCGGGACGATATGCCGTTGACCCATTGGCCGTCTGTCGACGGCGGGTTCCTGCTGGATGTGCGCAATCCACCGGAGCTCGAGGCGGAGAATCTGCAGGGTGCGCTGAATATCCCGCTACCGGAGCTCCGCTCACGGCTGGACGAGCTGCCTCGTGACCGCGAGATTCTGGTCTTCTGTCGGTCGGCTCAGCGCTCGTACTTTGCCACGCGCATCCTCCTGCAGAACGGGTTCAAGGCCAGGAACATCTCTGGGGGTATGTTGTCGCGTTCCATGCAACCGGCGGTTTCGGAGACGAGGCCCGACGGAGGGAAGGGGCCGTCAAGCTGATAGCGACCATACATCGCAAGGTCGAGTTGTGGACACAGCGGTAACACCGGCACTTCCGGACCCGGTCTGAGATATGGCTCTCGAACGCAGCACGTTGAGTAGCCGGGACTTCGGCTTCGTGTTGGTGGGACTGGTCATCGTTACCCTGTTGGGGGCGCTCGACCAATCGATCCTCAGCACTGCGCTCCCCACCATCGCGGGAGAGTTGAACGGGGTCGACCAGATGCTCTGGGTTACGACTACCTTCCTCCTGGTCGCCACCATGGTGATGCCTGTCTACGGCAAGTTGGGTGACTTGGTGGGGTACAAGATACCCTTCATGGTTGGGATCGTCGTCTTCCTGCTCGGCTCCATCATCGGCGGGCTGGCCGGCGATATGACCACCCTCATCGTCGCGCTGGCCGTCTTGGGTCTGGGGGGAGGCGGCTTGATCATCCTCCCCAACGCCATCATCGGTGACCTGGTCTCGCCTCGGCAACGAGGCAAGTATATGGGGGCAGTGGGATCTACATACTCCGTCGGGTCGATACTCGGTCCGCTCCTCGGTGGCTGGTTCGCCGACACTATCGGTTGGCGCTGGGTCTTCTGGATCAATCTCCCCTTGGGTGCGGTCGCCTTCGTCATAGTACTGGTCTTCCTGAAGATGCCGGCGGAAAAGAGGGGGCGCTCGCGACTCGACGTGGCGGGTATCACCACCATGTTTGTGGCAGTGGCCTCCTTTATTCTGCTGACTTCGCTGGCTGGGCGTCAGTACGCGTGGGGGTCGGCCGTCATCATAGGGCTTGTGGTGGTCACTGTCGTTGCCACGGTTGCATTCGTCTTGGTGGAGAAGCGGGCGGCTGAGCCTGTCATGCCCCTGCATCTCTTTCGCGACCGCAACTTCAACCTGGCCACAGGAGCGGCCTTTCTCCTGTCTATAGCCATGTTCGGGGTCTTCAATTACCTGCCGAGCTATCTGCAGATGGCCACCGGCGTCACCGGGACGCAGGCCGGTCTCCTGATGATGCCTTTCACGGTCGCCTGCATGACGGCGGTGTTTCTCTCCGGCAGCTTGGCCTCCAAGACCGGGCGCTACAGGTGGATGCCTATCGCATCCTTCTCGATCAACGCCGTGGCCCTCTTTCTGCTCTCTACCCTGGCGCTCTCCACACCCCGGTGGATGGTCGGCCTTTACGTGTTCATCCTGGGCTTCGGCATCGGCCTGAGTGTGGTGATCCTCACCCTCATCGTGCAGAACTCCTTCCCGGTGACCCAAGTTGGTACCGCCACCGGGGCGCATACCTTCCTGCGTGAACTGGGGTCTGCATTCGGTTCAGCTATCGTGGGGACGATATTCACCATCCGGCTCATGGACCTGCTCAATGATAGGTTGGCAAACACAGTCATGGGCTCTACGGCCATTGATCCACGCTCGCTTACGCCCCAGTCGGTGGGCACGATGCCTGCCGAGGTGAGGAATGCCATCGTCACCTCATATAACGAGGCCCTCACTCCCATTTTTCTCTACATCGTGCCGGTGATGATCTTGGGGGGCCTGCTGGTCTTCCTCATCAAGGAGAAGCCTCTCGCGGAAACGAATGTAACACCTGTCGATGTGGCGCAGGCCGACGACGTCCCATAGGGAGGTGGGTGGTGAGGCGCAGGTGTGCCCTGCGCCGGACGCACGGCTGGTCACTCGTCAGAGGGCCGGTCGCCCGTCAAAGCACGACCGGGATACCCCGCCCGGCGAGGTACTCTTTCACCTGCCGTACAGTGAAGGTCCTGAAGTGGAAGACCGAAGCGGCCAGTAGGGCCGAGGCCTTGCCTTCGACCACGCCGTCATAGAAGTGCTCGAGAGTACCGGCGCCCCCGGAGGCTATCACCGGGATGCGGACGGCCTCGGCGATGCCCTGTATGAAGGGGAGGTCGTAGCCGGTCAGAGTGCCGTCGCCATCCATGCTGGTAGGTAGGATCTCCCCGGCTCCCAAGGTTTCACAGCGGCGCGCCCACTCTACGACGTCCAGGCCGGCCGGCTTTTGTCCGCCGCCGACTACCACCTCGAATCCTGAGGGCATGGCCGGGTTCCGTTTGCCGTCGATGGCTACGATGATCCGTGTGGATCCATAGGCGTCGGCCGCCTCTTTCACCAACTCCGGGCGGGCGACGGCGGCCGAGTTCATCGACACCGTAGCCACCCCGACCTCGAACAGCGCCTCTATGTCGGCCATCGTGGAGATGCCGCCGCCGACCACGAGGGGGATGTCGATGGCCGCGGCCACCTGTTTTGCCCATTCCAGGCGTGTTTTCCGGTTTTCGGTGGTGGCGGCGATGTCCAGCATGGCCACCTGGTCCGCTCCCTCTTGCTGGTAATAGGTGGCGTTCTCAACGGGATCGCCGGCATCCCGCAGGGAGACGAAGTTGACGCCCTTGACCACCCGGCCGTCCTTCATGTCCAGGCAGGGGATGATGCGCACTGGTGCATCCACCGGTACATTCTTTTCAGCCGTGCGTCCTGCATCCGCTCTTGCTTGATCGTCCACGATGTTTCCTTCCTCCGTCTCCATCACCTTCAGATTGCGCAGTATGAGTATCACAGTGGGGGGCGGGCTTTACTACCCCCATGCTGCCCTTATGCTGCCGGCTTATGCTGCCGGCTTATGCTGCCGGGAAATGAGGTAGCGACCTTGTGGGCGTGGAAGCCTATGCGGCGCGACCGGACGGGTCTGGGACGGGTCTGGGGCTGTTTTCGGAGATGGATCCCCCTTACATTGACGCATGCTAAAGAATGAGCAGCAGATGATCACTATGCTGGGAGGACTCTCCACCTGTGCCTGTACGCTGGTCTGTTCGCAGACGCCCGATCTCTTAGCAGCCCCTTAAGGATGGTCGCGCAGTGAGCAGTATCCTGCTTGCCTTTGGTCTGACGACTTTCGCGGGACTCGCGACCGGTGTCGGCAGTGTCATCGCCTTCACCGCCAAGAGGACGAACTACCGGTTCCTGTCTGTGGCTATGGGTTTCTCGGCTGGGGTGATGCTTTACGTATCATTCGTCGAGATCTTTTTTAAGGGTGCCACCGCGCTTACGGAGATTTACGGGGATCGTTGGGGCGAATGGATCAACGTGGCTGCTTTCTTTGGGGGCGTCCTTTTGATCGGTTTGATCGACAACCTCATTCCGTCGGCTGAGAACCCGCACGAAGTCTACTCGGAGGCGGAGATCGCCTCTCTACACGACCAGGCTACACCGCTGCCGGACTCTGTGGCGACGGATGGAGCTGGTGATGGGACCCCGCTCACGCAGGCGCACAGTTACCACAGTGCCAATAGGAAGCTCATGCGAATGGGGATATTCACAGCACTGGCGATCGGTATCCACAATTTTCCGGAGGGGGTGGCGACATTCCTCGCCGTCTTGGAGGACCCGACCCTGGGTCTGGCGATCACCGTGGCCGTCGCTCTGCACAACATCCCGGAAGGCATCAGCGTCTCTGTTCCTATCTTCTACGCCACAGGAAACCGACGAAAGGCCTTCGTCTATTCGGTGGCGAGTGGCTTAGCAGAGCCGGTGGGGGCCGGCATCGCTTATCTGCTGCTGCGTATCTTCTTCACGGGCGACGAAGGTGTGTTCCCCCCGCAGGTCATGGGTATTATCTTCGGAGCCGTAGCGGGCATCATGGTCTACATAAGCCTGGATGAGCTGCTGCCTACGAGCCGGGCCTACGGCAGGGGCCATGATAGTCTCTTTGGCCTGGTTGCAGGGATGGCCGTCATGGCGTTAAGTCTGCTCCTACTCAAGTAGGGCTTCGGCGGTGGCTGCAGGGGTTCCATGGCTTCACGATAGCGTGATGGCGTCTCGTCTATTCGAACGGAAAGGTGTACGGCAGGCTCAGTTCGTCACGGATCTCCAGCAACTGTCGCCGGACGACAGCATCGAGGGGTGCACCCTTGTCGCGGCGCTCCATGTAGGCCAAGTGTTCTTTCTCCCCGCAGGTATAGATGTGCTCCTTACCCGGGGCTTTGGTCGATGCCCGTAGGGCACGGAGGATGTCCCCGGCCGTCTTTTTGAAGTTGCCCAGATCGGTGAAGCATTCGATGTCGACGGCCATGAAGAAGTGCCCCAAGGGGATGGGGACCTCCCGGCCCTGCTCGTCCTTGCCCCCAAGTTGCTTTAGGAACGCGCCTTGTGATAAGGCCGCGGAGAGGAGTTCGACTACGGTAGCGAAGCCGTAGCCTTTGTAGCCGCCGGTCTCTTCTTCCAGGCCGCCGATGGGGGCCAGAGCGCTGGTGCCTCGTGTGAGGTCCTGTAGGATCTGTACCGGGTTGGTGGTGCTCCGGCCCTCGTGGTCTATGACGAGCCCCTGCGGACAACTCTTGCCTTCGCGGGCCCACTGCTCGATCTTGCCTCGTTGGATGACCGAGGTAGCGTAGTCATTGGTGAAGGGGAAGTCTTCGTCGGTGGGCATGGCGAAGACGAGCGGGTTGGTGCCGAGCATGTTCTCCACACCGTGCGTGGGGGCGATGGAGGGGCGGGCATTGGTGCCTGTTAGACCGATCATCCCGGCCGCTACGGCCATCAGCGGATAGTAGGCGGCGAATCCGTAGTGGGTCGAGTTTCTGGCCACAACCATACCCAGTCCGTGCCCGCGGGCCTTGTCGATGGCCATCTGCATGCAGCGTTTGCCTATGACCATGCCCATGCCGTTGTGACCGTCGACCACCGCGGTTGCTTTGCAGTCGCGGACCACCTCGAACTCGGTCACCGGGTTCTGCATGCCTGCTTTGACGATGCGGTCGTAGTAGATGGGTTTGAGGCGTCCGACGCCGTGAGAATCGATGCCGCGTTTATCGGCGCCGATAAGTACTTCGGCGCATATGCGGGCATCTTCGTCAGGGACACCGATGCCCCTGAATACATCCACCATGAAGGCTTCGAGTGTGTCGAAGGGCATCCAGTACGTGGATGAGGTACTTTCCGTGGTCGACACGGTGCCTCCTTTCGCGGCCTCAGGTCCCATCGCGGACGGTGACGGCCCCAACGCCGGGAAGTTAATCCATACGATCCATAGTGCGTGCCCCTTCGGGTGTACGCGCCCCTTCGGGTACATCGTGATTTTCCACTATCCTTTACACTCGTAACAACCCCGGTGTGCCCCGGCGTCGTGCTACCGTGCTGCTCAGTGCGTTCTAGCGGTCGGGGCTTCGTTTTTCAGCAGCCTTCCAGGCGGATGTGGAGGTAGATGGCGTTGACGAAACTGATTCTCTTCGATATCGATGGGACGCTGGTCGATGCGGGGGACCTATCCCGATCCAGCTTTCTCCATGTCGTTGGCCACTACGCCGGTGTGCAGGCAACCCTTGATGGGTACTCGCTGTCGGGGAAGACAGATCCCCAGATCATGAGGGAGCTCCTACTCGCCAACGGCCTTTCTTCTGAACGTGCCGGCCTGGTGCTCAGTGATGCGTTGGAGGCTTACCAATCCCACTATCTGGCGAACCTTCGTGCAGACACGGTCAGACCCTTGGACGGCGCAGTGGAATTGATTGAGCGCCTGACGGCCGCCGGCCGGACGCGTCTTCTCGTGGGCCTTCTGAGTGGGAACCTGCGAGGGTTGGTTGCACCAAAACTACAGGTTGCGGGTATTTCGCCGTCGCGGTTCGTGGTGGGCGCGTTTGGCAGCGACAGCGCGGATCGGAATGAGCTTCCAGCGATCGCGGTCGAAAACGCGGAGCGGCACTGCGGGGTCCGTCTGGGGCCGGAGGATGTTGTGATTGTAGGCGATACTCCGCTCGATGTGGGGTGCGCGCAGTGGTTTGGAGCGGCCTCGGTCGCCGTCGCCACAGGCGACTTCAGCTGCACGCAACTCGAGCAGGCGCAGCCGACCTGTGTGGTGCCGAGTCTACGCATGTGGAGTGAGGTGGAGCGGACACTGGGCTTGGCCGCAGTGTAGGAGGCTGCTGTTGCCCTTCACGCGCCGCTTTTGGTCACGCTAAAAGCGCTATTCACGCGACCGATGACGTACTATCGTGCCACTCAGTGTGTTCTGGGGGCCGAGACCTCGTTTTTCAGTAGCTTCCTGGCAGACTGCACGTGGCGAAGATCGTAGATGGGGCGGTGGTAATCATAGAGCGTGACGAACAGGGTTATGAGCGACGCGAATACGAGCGCCGACTCCACACCGTGTCCGGGGCGCAGGAACGGGATGATGAGTTGGAACAGCAGCACAAAGAAGAAGTTGAACGCGGCCGTTACCAACAGGACGATCGACGGTGCGAAGGGCGCCCCGAATCGTCGCACGGTCCAGCGCCATACGAAGTCGGTGGCCACGATGGCTGCTGTAACGAAGAGGGCGGTACGTACACCGTTCGCCCGTAAGTCGGGCAGGATTTGCTGGAAGATCACCGATATTATTCCTACGAGAACGATCTTTTCCAGAAGGACTGTGGGCTGCAGTTTCAAGGTGTTCTGACGGTGTAGCAACATGGCCTGGATCCGGGGTCGTGATCGCCACGCCGGGCGGGTGATCGTGGATGTCGAGGCGGCGTCGGCCGAGCGACGCCAGGGTGTCAGCATGCGGTTGAGCCACGAGGATTCTTGCCGGGCGGCTTCTTGCCATCGGGGCTTGGCCCAGCGATGTATCACCAGAGCGATGATGGCGGCGATCAAGATCAGTGCCCCGATTATGACAGGCGCTTCTATGATGGCCCGCGCGAACGAGGTATCCAGTGAAGCTCCTAAGATCTTGGTTTTTATGAAGTCGGTGGCGTCAAGCTTGGCGATATGGATCCACCACTCGTGGGGTAATTTGACGACAAACCATATGATGGCGACGACCACCAACATCACGTTACGCGTCAAGCGCAGAGGGTCTCCCTTGCGTCGCACCAGCTCGTAGTAGACGAAGAAGGCTTCGAACACGTTAGGGAAGATGGCCAGCAGGGTGCGCAGTCCGGTGAGTTCGAAGGCCAGGACTCCGGCCAGGCGATAATAGAAGAGTGCCCGTCCCACGTGGAAGGCAGCCACGTTCTCCCAGTTGCGCATGGTGGCCAGATAGGCGATGGCCAGGTAGTAGATGTCCAGGGCTTTGTCGTACCCCTGGTACCAGGGGGGATCGATCCCGAAGGCCTGGATGATGCTCTGATCGAGGGAATCCAGCACCATACAAGCCAGGATACCGGGCAGGGGATAGCGGGGGATCAGCAGTGGAAGTAGTAGCCGGGTCGCTACGATGAGATAGATGGCGAGGAGTGATTCCCAGGTCATCCGTTGTCCTGCCGGTCGATATCACCGGTAAGATACCGCTGGATGGTGGGGCCTACGGCTCGGACGATGGTCTCACGCGGAACTGAGGCCACTGCTTCTACGCCGATCACGTACCGACTGAGGAACAGCCCGACTATCGTGCTGTAGATCAGGCCCTCACGAAGCTCTGTATCGGACCGGCCGTTGAGGAGGGTGGGGCGTCCTACCATCTCGTCTCGCAGGAATTCGTGGAGAAGTCTGGCGGCCTCTTCGTGCTGCACGGCATTGCGGAGCATCACAGCGAGGGGGTGCCCGGCGCCCTGGTCCTCCCAGACCCGGCACAGCGTGTCTATGAGTCGCTCGCCCGTGTTCTCGATGTGGCCTTGGAGGCTGAGCCGGACTGCATCGTCGACATCAGGCGGCCATTCGATGGCCGCCCTAAACAGACCTTCTTTAGAGCTGAAGTAGTGCATCACCAAGGAGGCGTCCACGCCGCTCTCAGCCGCTACCGCCCGGATGCTCGTCTGACCGTAGCCCAGAGAAGCGAAAAGGCGCCGCGCGGCCTCCAAAATAACCTTCCGGGTGTCGCTCTGGCCTGGGGGACGGCCTCTGCGTCTCTGAAGTTTATTCGTTTGTGATGGTTCCTTATTCAAAGGTCGCCACCTCCGCGGGCTTTTATCCAAGGTAGAGAACCCAGCGGGTGTATGCAAGCACCGGAACGGGTATGGAAGGATGGAGGACAGAAGAACGGTAGGCAGAAACGAGAGGTTTGGTACACTTGATAAGTACTGCCGTAGGCGTGCTTCCTTGACAAGGTCATCGGCCGTTCATATAATTCGACTGTTGTTGAATAAAGAGAGTCGGTCGTGCACGGCGCGTCGGCCCTTGATGCGCAGATCATCGTATATACTGGCGACTGCGTCGTCATCGCGCCCTCGTTGGTGGGCTTGCCGGGTTGGCAGAGGTACCTGGGCTATTGCCAACAGCTTCAGATTGATTTCTCCAGTCAGATGGATCTCAGACCGATCGGAGGATGGCTATGCGTGTTCTCCTTTTGCAGCCGCGAGAGGAAAAGGGGGTTGGTCTCCAAAGCCTGTTGCGTGTTGAGCCATTGGGTCTGGAGATGATCGCTGGGGCTTTGAGCACGGCCCATGAAGTTGACCTCCTCGATCTGCGGGCGGATGATCGCGACTTGGATTCCGTGCTCAGTGATTTTCGTCCAGAGGTGGTCGGCATAAGTTCGTCGTTCACTATGGGGGCGCCGCAGGCGTTGAACATCGCTATGCATGTGAAGGCGCTCTGCCCAGAGACATTCATTGTCATGGGAGGACAACACCCGTCTCTGTTGCCCACGGACTTCCATCATGAGGCGGTCCATGCCATCGTTGTTGGAGAAGGTGAGGCGGCCTTCAGGGAGTTGATCGATGCCCTGGCGGTAGACGGGGATCTTGCGACCATTCCCGGCCTCGTTCTCAACCGGCCCGACCGGCAGGAGTTCACTAAGGTCCGTCGGCCTCTGGCCGATCTCGATACACTGCCGTTTCCTCAGCGCTCTCTTACGCGGCACATCCGTGGGCACTACCATTTGTTTAGAAGATCGCCCATCGCGTCCATCGAGACGACACGCGGCTGTCCGCACCAGTGCAGCTTCTGTGCGGTGTGGCGCTTTTACCAAGGCAAGGTCCGTTTTAAGTCCCCTGAGCGCGTGGTACGCGAACTCGAGATGATAGAGGAGCGCGACGTCTTCTTCACCGACGACAACTTCCTGGCCAACGCGAACCGTACGAAGGTCATCTTGGATTTGATCAGGCAGCGGGGCTTGGATAAACGCTACTTCGTCCAGGCGCGCAGTGATTCTATCGTGAAGCACCCGGATCTCGTGGCGGCCTGGCGGGACATCGGCCTCGATAACGTGTTCATCGGCTTTGAGAAGCCGGATCAGGATGGACTCGATTCACTGAACAAGCACAACTCAGCGGAGAACAACGAGGCCGCATTGGACATATTGCGGAAGTTGGGCATCGAACCGCTTACCTCCTTCATCGTGGACCCGGAATACGATCACAGGAGCTTTGAGACGTTACGGGCCTATGTTCACAAGCTCCGGTTGAAGAGGCCGCTCTTCTCGGTTCTCACCCCGCTGCCGGGTACTGCCATGTTCGAGGAGGTCAGGGAGCATCTGAGTACTCACGATTACCGGTTGTTTGATCTTGTCCACGCGGTTGTGCCTACGCGTCTCGACGTGGCCGACTTTTATCAAGAAATGGCTCGCCTCTATCGCGCGGCGTATCCGCGCTGGAAGCTTATGTTGGCCCACTTCTTCTTGACAATGGACCGCTTCGTGTCTGCGCGGGCTCGGGCATATTCCAAAGGCGGTATGATGAAGGACGTCTTTCGCCTCTGCCGGTCCGACGGCTACGGATCACGACATCTCGATAAGATGGCCCAGTCTTAGAAACGGCGCTCTCGCGTAAAGGCTATCTCTTAATAAAGAAGGAGCCGGTAGAGTGCCGTCCCGGGGCAGTCCTTATGGCCTGCTTCTAGGGAGGCAGACCCGTCGGACCCGTCTGGGTGGGGCCAAGTCGGGGGTCTTTTGATGTCGACCGCGAGTGCATACGGCTTCTGGTTGGGCTCGTTCTTCAGCAGCGAGAAGCTACCCACCTTTGCCCTATTGGTGGGGATGGTGCTCACTTTTCTCGGCCTGCGTGTCAATACCCGGCTTATTCGCAGAGGGGTCTCGTGGTGGCCGGGGAACATCCGGCGAGGCGACATCCACGTGCACCACATGGTCATCGGCCTGCCGGCGATGTTCGTGGTGGGGGTGGTGGAATTTGCCGTTCGCCCTGGGTCTCCGTGGGTGGAGATACTCGCTCTTCTCTTTGGCGGTGCCGCCGCCACCGTGTTCGACGAATTCGCCTTAGTGCTTCACCTGAAGGATGTGTATTGGGAACAGGAGGGTCGCAAGTCTATTGTGGCCGTGTTCCTGGGCACGTCGTTCACGGCCTTCATGGCCGTGGGACTGATCCCTCTAGGCTACTCCGATCCATTGTCGCAGGGGCGTATCCTCTCATGGGTAGGTATAGGCACTGTGCTTCTAGGTTTGGTTTTTGTGATAGTGGCCTTCCTCAAGGGGCGCTTCTGGTTGGGGTGGATAGGTCTATTCATCCCGGTTATCGCCTTCTGGGCCGCCATTCGTCTGGCGCGGCCCGGCTCCGCGTGGGCCCGCTGGCGTTACGTCACGAGACCGCAGAAGCTGGCCCGCGCTGAGCGGCGGGCCCACGCCTTCGAGCACCATTGGGGGAGGCGGCAGAGACGGCTCGTCGACCTGATTGCCGGAGCCCCGAATGAGAGAGGAGGTCACAAGAGGAGAACCCTATTGTGATGCGCTCTGGTGATGCGCTCTGCCGGGCGGTGTCTCGCCATCCGTAGAGGAGCCGTCTCCATAGTGCGGGCCACCGCGTAGCGAGGACCCCCGTCTGAGGGCCCTCGTCTTATAGAAAGGTGACCAGCGTCACAATCGCCAGGATGGGTACGAGTACGACCAATGCGTACCCCAAGTAGCCTAAGAACGAGGGCATCTTCAGGCCGGAATGTTCCGCGATGGCCTTGACGGTGAAGTTTGGTGCGTTTCCTATGTAGGTCAGAGCGCCCATCATTACCGCACCGCAGGAGACGGCGGCTAGGAGTTCGGCGGGCGAAGATCCCAGCCCTGAGATTATCTGAGATGAAGTAAGGTCGCCCAGCGTGGCTGCCCCAACCTGGCCCTGAGCGATGGAGGCGAAGGCCAGGTACGTGGGAGCATTGTCCAGAAAGGCCGACAAACCACCTGTGGCCCAGAAGTAGTGCCAGGGCCGGGTCAGTCCGATACTCTGCGCGTGTGTTTGGAGGAGGGCTAAGGCCGGGATCATGGTGGCGAAGATGCCGGCGAAGACGATGGCCACCTCGTTGATGGGCCCCCAGGTGAAGCTGTTGGCTTTTCGTGGTCCTCGGGGGGCGATAGTGAGCGAGAGGACGACCAGGATGGCCATGATGACTTCGCGTACGAAGGGGAAATGGATGCTCTCGCCCAGGCGCAGCCACAAATCGGATAGCAGGATGGTGACTATCACCAAGACGAGCAGCACGAGGTTCGTGCCTCCCTTGAGTCTCATGGGGACGTAGTCCGCCATGTCGTGGCGGCGGGCCTCCGATGGTTCCTTCCGGTAGTAGTAGAGTTCGAGTACCGCATAGACAGCCAGTGTCAGGCCTACGCCCAGAAGCCACTGCGGCCACAGACCGAGGGTCCAGGTGAAGGGTACACCGCGGAGGAAGCCCAAGAACAGTGGTGGATCGCCCAACGGGGTCAGCATGCCGCCGATGTTGCTCACCACAAAGATGAAGAAGATGGCCGTGTGCCGACCGTACTTGCGCTCGGAGTTGGCTCTGAGCACTGGGCGGATGAGCACCATGGAAGCCCCCATGGTGCCGATGAGATTGGCCAAGACCGCGCCTGTGGCCAGGAAGGCCATATTGGTACGTGGGGTGCCAAGGAGGTTGCCTGTGAGATAGATACCTCCGGAGATTACGTAGAGCGCGAAGAGAAGCACGATGAAGGCTATGTACTCCTCGGCCGTCGCGGCGGCCACTTCGAGGCCCTGGCGGCCGAAGCGGGTGATGATATAGACAACCGTGGGAAGGCCCAGGACCAGCGCTACCAGGGCCTTGTTCTGATTGCGGTGGTACCAGGAGCCTGCTACCAGAGGCAGGACGGCCACAGCCAGCAACATGCAGACGAAGGGGGCTAGGGTCCAGAGTTCGAGATGTGCACCCAGCTCGTTACTCACTGTAGATCAGCAGGCGTCTCATGCTCAGGTGTGGACGAACGGGTGGGTGGTAGCAGGCCGAGGACGTCGAGTAGTGAACCGTTCAGCGTGTATGTGGCTGCGTTCTTTACAAGGTCCGATTTGGGTCGGAACGCTACCGATATCCCCGCTTCCCTCAACATACAGATGTCATTGATACCGTCTCCTACCGCCAGGGTGGACTTCGGTAGGAGTCCTGCGGTCACCTGGAGTTGGCGGATCACGTTGGACTTACAGCAGTCGTGTTCGCTGCATCCGTTGGTATCGAGCATCAGTGGGGAGAGTGTCAGATCCCCGGTTGCCGTGTGATTTCGAAAATGCATCACGTGGGCCACGCTGAAGTCGGCGAAGACCCGGCGGCGAATGATCTCTGCGGCGACATGGAAGCTGCCGCTAATGACACCCACTCGATATCCGGCTTTGCGCAGAGTGACGACGGTGTCCACAGCGCCCTCCATGAGTGGCATGGAGCGGGCCGTCTCTTCAAACACTTCCCAGAAGACTCCTTTGAACAGAGACGCTATGGCACGAGTTCGTTCGACTTCGCGCAGGAGCTTGCTGCCCAAGATCAGGGCAAGCTCGGACTGAGCCCCGATGCGCTCGGCCAATTCTATGATGAAGCGGCCGTCCAACAGGACTCCGTCCATGCCGAGAAGCGCGAACCGTCGATGCTCGTGGATGTGGCTTGCCGACGGGACTAGGCTTGCATTGGTCCTTTGTTCGCTTTCCCGTGCCCTGACTATCTGGTTGATGTTCAGACGTTCATGTCTCCAGGCACGGTCGAGGACGACCTGAGTGACCTCCCTGGCTATCTCGCCCATGGCCTCAAGTGAGCGGTCTTCATATTCGACCCTGCCGACGTCGACCTCCACCACTCGGGCGTTTCTTGCGACCACAGCGTCGATGAGAAGGCCTACGTCGACCCCGTAATCGTCTTCCAGTGGGATGTTCTTAATGAATGAACGCCGGGCCGCGATCAAACCCGAGATAGGTTGGCCGAATCCGGCTATCTCCGGGAAAAAGGTACCGAGAAGGGGGCGGGCGGTGAGAACAGTCACCCGCCCTGGGTCATAAATGAACGTGGCCTTGACCAGGTCGGCCCCGCCGTTGACGAGTGGACTGATCATCTCCTCGACCAGATTGTGGCCGGTCTCGAGGATGTCGCCGTCGAGAAAGAGGATCATGTCTCCTGTGGCGACCTCTAGCCCATCGGTCATGGCAACGCCCTTACCCAGCAGGGAACTCATTGTGACTCTAGCTCCGGCCCGCACGGCCATCTCGTACGTGCCGTCGACGGAGCCACCATCGATCACGAGCACTTCAACTACTCGAGGGTCGCGCCGGACGAGACTCACCAGGCGCTCGATGGTGTTGGCCGCGTTGAGGACCGGGATGATCACGGAAATCGTTTCTGTCGTCATTGCGTTGCCTGTTCTGTGGCGGGGCGGTTGCCCGTCGTATCTGTTGTCGTGACGGCCGGGCGCGATACGGTTGCCCTTGGCGTCGTCATCATTATAGTGAAAGTAGTGAAAGTAGTGAAAGTTGGTTACAAGTCACTAACGTACATCGACGTACGCCGTGCACGAGCCGTGGATCTTGCGCGGGCCGCTATCCGGCGCGGCGCGTCGCCCTCCAGAGGTTGCCGGCAGTGAAGCTCTGTCCGCGCATGAGTATGGCGGCTCGGAAGACGCGGATGGAGACCCAAAGTACGATGGCCGCCAGTATGGCTACGCCTATCAGATCGACGATGATCATCCACGCGGCCATCTGTCCGTCCCCGCTCAGTCGGACCAGTATGCCGCTCGAGGCCGTGAAGGGGAAGTAGGACAGGAATTTACCCAGCAGGCCGTCCGGTTGCCACATGATGAAGCCCGAGAACCACAGGGGCACGAACTCGATTATGGAGAGCCAGCTTCCGAGACCCGTGGCCGCGCGGCTGGACGGTGCGATGGCACCCACGAGTATGGCCAGGGTGGCGATCAGGAAGTAGCCGGTGATGAAGCATCCTACGATGGTCAGCCAGAGTCCGGCGGACACTGTGAATTCACCTACGCCGGGAATGCCGCGGAACATCACCGGGACGGTGAGGGCGGCGGCGATGATCCATATCGCCGCCTGCGTCAGCCCGACCGTGACCAGTGCGAGAAGCTTGCCTGCCATAAAGGATGAGGGGGATACTGAGGTGATGACCACCTCGATCAGGCGGCTCTCCTTTTCTTCGGAGACGCTCTGGACCATGTTGCCTGCCCCCACAGCCAGCCCTACTCCCAGGAGGGCGGCGAAGAGCAGTGGGACGAGCAGTCCGCCCAGCTCCTGTGCGGTGGGAGGCAGCCCAGAAACATTCCCGTCTTCATCCATGCGGTAATTCTGGAAGTCGGCCGGAGCCAGTGTACGCGCCGTGATCTTTGGGTCGACCCCCTCGGCAACCAACAATTCCTCAGTTAGGAGATATGTGAAGGCAGCTTCGCCGGCCGGGTTGGAAGGGAACCTCCCCGCGAACTCGCCATATTGATTGATCTTGCTTGTTTTTAGGTAGTCGGCCGGTATCACATACAGCCAGTCGATCTCTCCGTGGGAGAGCGCCTCTAGGCCTTGTGCCTGGTCTGCGAACTGGTGCGGACCACCGTCGGCTGCGAGGCCTGCGAATCGTGAAGTCTGATCGACAAAACCTATACGGCTTACGGTCTCAGAGTTGTCTGTGGGGGACTCGGGGGTTTTATCCCCTCCTGACAGTGCTGGAACCGCCACCATGGCGATGATCAGTAGGACGACTACTACGGCGGTTGAGATGAGGTACCAGCGGCTGCGTAGATAGCCGCGCAGCTCCTCGGAGAATATGACCCAGGTGTCACGAGTCCTGCCGGGCACGAGACACCTCCTCGATGAATATGTCGGTAAGAGACGGCAGTACGCGTTCGAATTTATCCACGCTGATGCCGGCCGCGGCATAGGAGCAGAAGATATGCTCAGGTGTCAGCCGGTCGTCGATGTCGTAGTCGACGACTCCGCCAGGAAGCCGTTTCATGCGACGGTCTCGTAGCTCGGCGGGAATGTCCGGGGCCTGTACCTGCACGGACTTGACGCCGCGTTCGCGGCGGATCCCAGCGACATCGCCCATGAGGAGCACCTTCCCATCTGAGATGAGGACGATGCGCTCACACATCTCCTCAACATCGGCCATGATGTGTGTGCTGAACATGATGGTCGTTCCGGCCTGTTGATGTTCGGTGAGGATATGCTTCATGAGTTGGACATTGAGCGGGTCGAGGCCGGCGAACGGCTCGTCGAGGATCAACAGCTGCGGCCGGTGAACTATGGCCACCACGAATTGGATCATCTGCCTCATGCCCTGGGAGAGCGCCTCGACCTTTTTGAGCCGGTGCTCGTACAGACCCACCCTGTTCAGCAGCTCACCGGCGTGGGTTTCTGCTTCAGTGCGCGTGAGTCCCTTGAGGCGGGCGAGGTAACGGACGGCGTCGATGACTCGGGTTTTCGGAGGGAGGCCTGCCTGCTCAGGGAGATAGCCGACCGATCTGAGGACCGAGGGCGTAGGGCAGGAACCCAACACGGACACGGTACCGGTATCCGGCCGTAGGATGTCTAAGGCCATACGGATGGTAGTCGTCTTACCCGAACCGTTGGGCCCGAGAAATCCGAAGATCTCACCTCGTCTGACACCGAAAGACACGTTGTTCACCACGGTGCGTTGACCAAACGTCTTGGTGAGGGCCTCTACTTCAAGAGCGAATGGAGCAATCATGGTATATGCAGACTAGTCTGCTCCAGGTCCGAGCGCAAGTTGGGGGTGGGGGGCTCGGTTACAGTTTTGCAAAAACAATGTATCAATTCTGTAAAGAGTAGGGCTTGTGCGCCGTGTTCACCCCAGGTGCTCCATGGGGCAGGTGTTACGCTACGGCCGCGGCCACGCCTGCGGGTTGCCCCGGACTCATCCCGGGCTCACCCCGGATTGTCATTGGGGCGGTCTGTCATGGAGACCGCTACCTCAGGTGGTCCGTGCGACCTATGATGCCATGTATGACAAGACGTACTGGAGGAGCTTGTGGAAGTCCAGGTTGGGGGAGAAACATTGTCACCTCAGCCGACGGTGGAGGGTGTCGAGGGGGCTGTGTCGTCCGACATCGATCACCGCGGCGAGGCAGCTATGCTGAAGGTTCCGTTGATCAATCGGGAGATAAGTCAACTGCACTTCTTCTCCCGGGTCCTCGAGGAGGCCCAGTCGGGCGAAACGCCCTTGCTCGAACGTGCCAGGTTCCTAGGCATCCTAGGCTCGATTTTGTCGGAATTCTTCATGGTCCGGGTGGCGGGGCTCAAACAACAGGCCTCAGCCGGTATCAGCGAGTTGTCTCCCGACGGTCTTACTCCTACGGAGCAACTGAAGGCCATCAGGCCGTTGGCCCAGCGACTCATGGACGATTCGCGCATCTGTCTCCTGGAGGTGTTGAGCGAACTGGCGGACGCCGGTGTGCGCGTGCTCGACTACGAGGCGCTGGACACGGAACAGAAAACGGTGGCCCGGACCTACTTCGACAAGGTGGTCTTTCCGGTCCTCACTCCGTTGGCATACGATCCTGCTCGGCCGTTTCCATTCATCTCCAACATGAGCCTCAATCTAGCGGTCATCCTCCGCCAGGACGATGGCAGCGAACGTTTTGCACGTGTGAAGGTTCCCAGCACCCTCCCTCGGTTTATTCCGGTCTCACGGCCGGAGGGGGGAGGTGATCTCTGCCTTACGTGGTTGGAGCAGGTGGTGGCGGCTCATCTCTTGGAGATCTTTCCCGGTGTAGAGATCGTGGAGACGTATCCCTTTCGAGTTACCCGTGATGCAGACATCGCTATCCAGGAGTTGGAGGCCGCCGATCTCTTGGAGACTGTGGAGCACTTCGTGCGCAGACGGCGCTTCGGTTCTGTTGTGCGGCTGGTGATCGATCGGAGCATGCCCGACTACGTGCGCTCGTTGCTCACCCGGAATCTGGAGATTGAGGCTGAGGACGTCTACCAGGTCGACCTCCCGCTGGCCATGAGCACGGTCGGCTCTCTCTACGACTGTGACCGGCCCGATCTGAAATACCCTTCGTTTGTGCCCCATCCACCAGTAGGTCTGGCGGATGTGGAGGGCACGGGGCTGTTTGACTGCATCCGTCGACAGGACATTCTCCTACACCATCCGTACGAGTCCTTCGAGCCTGTGGTGGACCTATTGGAGACCGCCGCATGTGATCCTGATGTGCTTGCCATCAAACAGACACTGTATCGAGTGGGGAAGAACTCCCCTGTGGTGGCGGCTCTTCTTGAAGCGGCCCGCAACGGCAAGGAAGTGGCGGTGCTCGTCGAACTCAAGGCACGGTTTGACGAGGAGAGCAACATTGAGTGGGCGCGGGCCTTGGAGCAGGAAGGCGTGCATGTTACCTATGGGCTGGTGGGATTGAAGACGCACTGCAAAATCCTTCTGATCGTGCGTGCGGAAGGTGAAGAGATACGGCGTTATGTCCATCTGTCCACCGGTAACTACAACACGGTCACCACCAAACAGTACACGGATCTCGGCCTCCTCACGGCCGACGAAGCTGTGGGTAAGGACGCCGGTGATCTCTTCAACTATCTGACCGGTTATTCGAAGATGAAGGAGTATCGCAAACTGAGCCTTGCTCCTCTGACGCTGCGGCACACGCTGGAGACTTTGATCCGGCGGGAGATCGAGTTCGCTCATCGGGGCGTCGAAGCTCACATCATCTTCAAAATGAACTCCCTCGTGGACAGGAATATTATCAAGCTCATCTACGAAGCGTCGCAGGCCGGCGTGAAAGTCGACCTGCTTGTGAGAGGCATCTGTTGTCTGCGTCCGGGTATCGCCGGATTGAGTGACGGCATCACAGTCATTAGCATCGTGGGGAGGTTCTTGGAACACAGCCGTATCTATTGGTTCAGAAACGGCGGCAACCATGATTGTTATCTGAGCAGTGCAGATCTGATGCCTCGCAACCTCGATCGTAGGGTAGAGATTCTGTTCCCGGTCCAGGACCAGGCGCTGGCTCATCGTCTACGCTGGGAGATCCTTGACACGTATTTGCGCGACAATGTCAATGCGCGGTTGATGCAGTCGGATGGCACCTATATACGTCGGGAGCGGCCCTGCGGTGACGATATCTGTGACGCCCAGGGGGGCTTCCTGGAGGTCTCTTCATCGGACGAGGAGGAAATATGGAACTGTACTTCCTGAGGCACGGAGCGGCGGCGTCACGTGTGGGGTGGACAGATGACGATGCTCTGCGTCCGCTCACAGACCGGGGGCGGGAAGAGGTGGGGCGTATGGCGACTCTTCTGGCTCGGACCGCCCCGGCGTTAGACGCTGTTTTGACAAGTCCTTATATCCGCGCCGCTCAGACCGCCGACATCGTCGCCGAGCACCTGAGTCTGCAGGATAAGGTGACGTCTGACGCGAGCATCACTCCAGGGTTCGACGAAGCTCGTCTCACGAAGGTGGTCGGCCGGTTCGCTGGGGCCAAAGCACTGTTGGTGGTAGGTCATGAACCTGATTTTTCGACGATCATCGGCCGACTCACGGGGGCCCGCATCGTTCTTAAGAAGGGCGGTATGGCTCTTGTGGAGACGCCTGGTAGATCGCTTCATAGGGCGACCCTTGTGTGGTTGGTACAGCCCGGACTCGTCGGAGGAGCGTAGGGTGGAAGTCGAGGCAAAGTTCAAAGCTCCCACCGCTGAGGTCCTGCAGGTGCTTGGTAAGATCCCGGAGTTGGCCGGTCTCCCGCTTGCCGGGGGGGTGCGTGCTGAGGTCACGGATACCTACTTCGACACCGAACAATGGCTGATATTGGCTGGCGGTTTCTATTGCCGTGCCCGCCGTCTGAACGGCCGGACTCTGATCACCCTGAAACAGGTCGATGGCGGCGGTGAAGTCATCCACAGGCGCGAGGAGTATGAAGTCGAGCTTGCTGAGTTCGTCCAGCCGTACTATTGGCCTGAGGGTCCCGCGCGCCGGAGGGTGCTTGCGTTGGTGGGAGCGCGCCCACTCCGGGGTATGTTGGAGCTGCGTCAGGTGCGAACCACTCGGCTGATAGGAGACCCTGAGCACCCCTTGGCCGAACTGAGCCTCGACGTGGTCAGTATGGGGGACGGTACCGAGTCGCCGGACGGTGTGGTCACCTTCTATGAGGTCGAAGTGGAACTAAAGGAGGCCGGATCAGAGGAGGACTTATCCGTCCTGGCTGGCGAACTGTGCCGCGAGTGGTCGCTCGAACCGGAGACACGTTCGAAGTTCCAACGTGCGCTCGATGTGATCCGTCGTTTCGGCGGGGTCGAGACAGCCACGTCGCCCGCTGTTTTTGGGGCGGTGGAAGCGTCCCCGTCCCCTGTGGTCGGCGAAATTGTCTCCAATGCAGAGAATGTTATTGACGCCGCCACTGTCGCCACTGCGGGTGTCGCCGTCGCCAACCCTGCCGTTACTGCCGCTGCTGAAGCGGCTACGGGTGCTGTTGCCGGTACCGCTGCTGAAGCGGCTGCGGGTGTCGCTGCCGCCGCCGCGGGGACTGTCGACGGTGCCGCTGAGTGTATCGAGGCTGTCGAATGCCCCGGGGATGAACTAAAGGCGGTAGGCAGTGGGCATCCCAAATCGAAGAGCGGACGTGCGGCGAAACGATCCTTTCTAGGTGATGGTCTCGAGGTTCTCGAGAGGCCCGGTCTGACCGTGGATGACACTATGGCCGAAGCGGCGCGTAAGACCCTGCTTTATCACTTGCAAAGGATGATGCACCACGAACCGGGCACCCGGGACGGAGAAGACCCTGAAGAGCTGCACGACATGCGGGTGGCTACACGGCGGATGCGCGCGGCCCTGTGCGTGTTCGGGGGGCATGTGGACATGGAAGCGTATAGACCCTTCCGCAAGGCCATGCGCGAGACCGGCCGGGAGCTCGGTGCGGTGCGTGACTTGGACGTCTTCATGATCAAGACGCAGGCCTATGTCGATTCTCTGGCGCCTGAGAGCCGTACCGGGCTGGATTTGCTGGCGGCCGCATGGCAGGCAGAACGGGATCGGGCACGGGCCGAGTTGCTCGTATACCTTGACAGCGGGCGTTATCAGCAATTCAAGGCGAAATTCGAAGCCTTCCTGCGCACACCCGGGGCAGCCGCGCCCCGCACGCGGACCGTTGATGGCGGACCCGCGCCGGTCCGGGTAGGCGATGTCCTCCCCGGTGTCCTCTTTGACCGGTTGGCTCTCGTCAAGGCTTATGATGGGCCGATCTCCGAGGTGGATGCGCCCCTAGAAGTCTTCCATGAGTTGCGTATTACCGCCAAGGCGATGCGCTATACGCTCGAATTCTTTTCAGAGGTGCTTGGTCCGGATGTCAAACGATTGGTCGACCGGATAAAGGATGTCCAAGACCATCTGGGTGATCTGCAGGATGCCGTGGTTACTTCCGACGTGCTCCTGGGGTTCCTGGCGTCGGGTGAGTGGGGGCTCAAGCGTGCAGAGAAGAGTGGGAGGCGACCGCTCTACCCGATGAATGCTCCCGGGGTGGCGACGTACTTGGCGGTGAAACAGCAGGAGATAGAACGGTTGATGCGCACCTTCGGGCCACTATGGGAGCGTATTCACGGATCCGAATTCAGCCGGCCTCTTGCTCGTCTTATCGTAAATCTCTGACGGGATAGAGTCCGGCGCGGACGGTTGGGCTCTGTCGACGCTCACTACCAGGCGGCGGCCCAGGGTCTTTCGTATCGCCTTTTGCCGGGATCGTAGACCCCAGAGTTCCAGCTGTGGGTCTCCGCTCACCTGGATCGTCAGGCGGAGTTCTTTATCCGATGATGGCTCGATACGGACATGCTTCACGATGTTCTGGTGGCTTCGCTCAAGACTCTCCGTCAGCCGGAGGATGAGGCTGAGGAATTTCACCACGTTGCGGTCTTCTTTGTGCAGAGTGGCGTAGTCGGGTTGCTCGGTGCTCGGCAGGCTTCGACGGTGGAAGAGTGCCGCAAGCGCCATGACCGTGAGTTCCGCCTGATGAAAGCCCAGTAGGTCGGCGTTGTGTATGAGGTAGTACGAGTGCACGTGGTGATTACCGTAGGAGAGAAACGAGCCGATGTCGTGAAGGAGGGCTGCGTGGGCCAGGAGCTCTCGTTCTCGTTCGCCGTGGGAGTGTAGTCCCGCTTTGCCGGCGGTGTCGAACAGTTCGAGAGCGAGTCGTTCGACCGCACGGGCATGGGGCTCGTCGAAATGACAGGCTCGTCCTAGGTGGAGGACGCTCCGTTCCCGCACCGAGAGCCAGTGCAGGTCGTGGGAATTTTGCGCCAGGTAGTCCATGAGTAGGCCCTCTCGCAACCCACCCACCGGCACCACGTACATCTGGTCGAACCCCAGATCCTCCATCAAGACGTCAAGGATGGCGGCGCCACTCACGATGATGTCCGCGCGGTCGGGGTTCAGCCCGGAGACTTTGCGGCGCTCCTTGACCGGGAGAGCGCACAGCATGGCCGCGATTCGCTGCAGTTCATCATGGGTGAGGATGTTCGGGTCCTCGGGCGTTGTTCTGCGGCGATACGCATTCGCGATGGCCACCAGATTGCGTATAGTGCCGGCAGTTCCCACCATGAGATCGGAATGAAGCCGGTTCACTTTGTCGACGGTGTGCACCGCCGCGTGGCGGGCATGCTGCTTCAGTTTTTTGTATCGTTTGGGCGAGATCGGACCGGCGTCTGTGGACGGCAGTAGGAGGCTCGTTAGCCGGACGGCCCCCAGCCCGATGGTGTCCAGGAACTCGTATTGTCTTTGTCCCCCGACGATCACCTCCGTACTGCCGCCCCCGATGTCGAGGAACACGGCCTTGCGGTGCCCGAGGTGGATAAAGCTGGTGAGCCCGGCATGGATGAGGCGTGCCTCTTCGCGACCCGAGATCACGCGCACGTGCAGGTCGGCTTCCAGACGCAGTCTGAGCAGGAACTCATCGGCGTTGAGCGCTTCCCTGGTAGCGGAAGTGGCGACGGCTACGATCTCCTCGGCTCCATGCGATCGCGCCAGGTGCACGAAGTTCTTGCAAACGAGGACGGCCCGATCCATAGGGTCCGGTTGCAGCCGGCGGCCGGGGAACTCCCCTTCGCCTAGGCGAGTTGGTTCGCGCTGTTCGGTGATCACGGTATGTAGGTGGCCGGGCACGACCCGCACGATCAACAGACGGATGGCGTTGGTGCCGATGTCGACAAAGGCCACGATCCGCCTGTCTGTTGCCTCGGGAGCAGTGTGTATGATCAGACCGGCCGTTCTGGACTCCAACGTGGGTGGCTCGATGATGTCCTTCCTCTCCGGGTTTTTATCGACGTCCGGGTTTTATCGACGAGCCGTTGTCACTGAGGGCATTCTCGCCGAAGGCATTCTGATACAGGCCTGCGTTTGTCATGTTAACGCAGGTCGAATCGTCAGAAAAAGAGTGTAAACGACGGCATTTATTGCTTGTGCGTGGAAAATATGCTCAGCATACTCAGGCGCCCGAAAACTGTGCATACTGTACGGAGTAGGGCGAGAGACGGAAGGAGCGCACGATCGACACTCTCTATGTGGTGGTGCCCCTGATACTGCTGATAGTGTTCCTGGGCCTGTATGTGGGCATACGGATGATCCGTAGAGAAGCCGGAGTGCTGAGTCTCGAACTTGTGGAAGAGACCAGCAGGAACCGAGCGCAGATGGAGCAGTTGCGCTCGGGTGAGTGGCTGCGCTTTGAGAATGGTGAAGACACAACGGCCTTTGCGCCTGAAGACGTCTTCAGTACCTACGGAGGCCGCAAGGCGGTGTTGGTGGCCCCGGACAGTCTGTTCATCGTCCTTGTCATGCGGCTCGCAGACGATGGTCTCATCTACAAAGTGGTGGATTGCGTAGACGTTATCCGCAGTGAGATCCTTGCAGAGGACGGCAGCGTTGCCGCCGACACGGTCGCAGATGGGGAAGAGGACTCCGTCATCAAGGTCGTCCGCCTCGATGACGACTCAGCTACTCCACGAGGGGGATTGCTCGGTCGTCTGGGGGTGGGGTTCTCCAAGTTTGGAAGCGGCGACGAGGCGTCCGCGTCGCGCGAACCCGCGACGACGGTGAGAATCATCACTACCGAGGCCGATAACCCTGAATTCTCCATTGACGTGGGTTCCACCCCCAAGGCTCTGCGGCTTTATAATGAATTAGTGGTGGTGATCAAGAGGGGAGAGGCTCAGCAGGAGCGCGCGACCGGGGAGTCCGTGGCCGGCACTCGTCCGAAGCCGGTCGTTGTACCCTCGAGGACTACTGCCTGGCGGCCGGTGCCTGGCCTACACGCCCCACATCTGAGATCCTGAGCCACGGCCCGAGGCCCTGAGCATGTGGCTGTAGTCGCGTAGTATCACACCACACGCATCCTGCTGTGGCCGCGGAGTGTCATACGCGCTGTTTCACAATTCTTGCGCAATATTTTACGCAATGGTGTCCCATCATTAACTCAGACCCGCTCGTTTCCCGCTAGATTCGATCTGTGTAGAGTACTGTGCAAATCGATTACATGAGGGAGGAGAGCTATTTGAGTATAAACTGGATGAACATACTGAGTCTCCATTATTCTATAACTAGAATGAAATCATCAAAGCAAGAGCTGCTACTGCTTTTTGATCTTGACGGAACGATTTTCGACACTCGCTATATGATCGTATATGCACTACATACTTTCGATCAGCTTCATCACACTGATTATTTTCACGGCATAGACGTCGCCGACATCACCATGCCCGAGACCGAGTTGGCCATGCTCATGCAGCATCGGGGGCTGGACGACGACGAGCAGCGGAGTGTCCTCGACTGGTATATGGAGTACGCTTGGAATACCGACACCATCAGAGAGGCACATAGCCCATATCCGAAAGTCTTTGACGTCATACGCTGGTTCCAAGCCCAACCAAGGACGTTTGTGGGCATAAACACGGCGCGTACTGAGATGTGGAGGGACAGCACCCTACGATCGCTGAATCGCCTAGGAAGGCGTTCAGGGGTCACCTTCTCTCAGGATCTGGTGTTTACGAGAGATTCGACGAGATGGTCGTCTGCCGAAGAAGCCAAAGTGGCCGGGGTGAGGCATTTTCTGTCTCGTGGGTATTGCGTGTTTGGGATGGTGGACAATGAGCCGGCGAATCTCGCTGCTATCGACCGGCACTTCCCGGGCCCGGAGATCCTTCTCCTACACGCGGATACCATCTTCGAGTCGTGTGAGGACCTGATCCCGCCGCGGACGATCCGTGGCCGGGAATACGATCCCGACGAATTGACTCACAGGCGCGTCGCCTGACGGACCAACACGCTGCTGAGGATCGGTCGGCCGGCCTTCGGCCGGCCTCGTTGGGGCGTGTCTTCGTGCCCCATTTGTCCCTTAACTGCCTTCTAAACACTCCGCACGTCGAAAACCATTTGCCGTGGTGCGTTATCCTCACCCACTATAGTCGTGCCTGCCTCGTGATGGACGGTAGGCTTCGGGAGCGACTGAAGACGGTGGTGTGGAACAGAAGGGATTGCTCATGCTTCTCTCCGAACGAGTCCTTTGCGGGGAGTTGACCCCGAACGACGTCGGCAGGCCGGTACTCCTGGCCGGCTGGGTGGATGCTTTTCGGGACCACGGTGGGCTGATGTTCGTCCACCTGCGTGACCGCAGTGGCATTATCCAAGTGGTCTTTAGCCCAGAGGTGGCGCCGGATGATGTCTGCGAACAGGCGGCCGCGCTGCGTTCTGAGTACTGTGTGGCGGTAAGGGGTGAAGTCAGAGACCGGATCCCCGGCACGGAGAATCCCGGCATCGACACGGGAAGCATCGAGGTCATGGCCGTAGAGCTCACCGTCTTGGCGGAGTCGGACGCTCTGCCATTCGCCGTGTCCGAGAAGGCCATGGTGGCGGGTGCCGCCTCGGCCGAAGGGGACCATGTGTCCGAAGATCTGCGTCTCCAATACCGCTACCTCGACATCCGTCGCCCCTCTATGCGCGACAATCTGGTGCTACGACACCGTATCTTCCAGACGGTACGCCGGTTCCTCGACGCGCACGCTTTCGTCGAGGTCGAGACTCCCATGATGACGGCCAGTACGCCTGAGGGAGCTCGTGACTATCTGGTCCCCAGCAGGGTTCATCAACAGAGCTTCTACGCTCTACCGCAATCGCCACAGTTGTTCAAACAACTACTCATGATCGGCGGGCTGGAGCGCTACTTCCAGTTGGCCCGCTGCTTCCGCGATGAGGACCTGCGCCCCAACCGACAGCCTGAGTTCACCCAGCTCGATATCGAGGCGTCGTTCGTCGATGAGGAGTTCCTCTACGAACTGATCGAGGAGCTGTGTGTGCAGATGTTCGCCGTGGGTGGCATCATTCTTACGCGGCCCTTCCCCCGCATGACCTACGCCGATGCTGTGGATTCGACCGGCACCGATCGCCCCGATCTTCGCTTCGGCCTGCGCTTTGTGGACGTCACCGATGTGTTCCCTCAGACCGGCTACTCCATCTTCCGGCAGGTGCTGCAGCGGGGTGGCTGTATCAAGGGTCTCAACATCAAAGGCCAGTCGGATAGGTTGAGCAAGAACGTTCTACAGAACGAGTATGCGAAGGAGATAGCTCCCTCGTTTGGTGCCAAGGGTATTACCTGGATGCGGGCTGAGAACGGCCGGTTGGAATCCAACATTGTGCAGTTCTTCAGCGACCGGGAGTTGGAGGAGCTGAGCCGGCGCTTCGATGTGGCCGACGGTGATGTTCTCATCATGGTGGCTGACCCCTCCTACGCCGTGGTCACGTCGGCCTTGGGGCAGTTGCGGCTGCATCTGGCCGAGCGGCTGGGGCTCATAGCGACCGGGATCTTCTGTCCGGTTTGGGTCACGGACTTTCCTCTATTCGATCCGACCGACGAAGGAGGAATCACCTCCAGCCATCATCCTTTCACGGCTCCCGATCGTACCGATTTCGACCCCAGAGATGTTGAGGAGCTGCTGACGCTCCGTTCACGGGCCTATGATCTGGTGATGAACGGTGAGGAGTTGGGTGGCGGCAGTATCCGCATCAACGATCGTGAGGTGCAGCGCAAGATCTTCACCGCGCTGGGGCTGTCGGACGAGGACGTCCAAGAGCGCTTTGGCTTCTTCCTACGAGCCTTCGATTTCGGCGCTCCACCGCACGGCGGTCTGGCTTTGGGCATGGATCGGACCGTCTCCATGATCCTACAGACTCCCTCTATCCGGGAGGTCATTGCCTTTCCTAAGAACCGCAGTGCCGCCTGCCCACTCACGGGGGCGCCCTCGGCGGTCAAGCGCGAGCAGCTGGCCGAGTTGGGGCTGCTCGATCTGGGAGGGCGGGGTGTATTGCCGGGTGCGGCGGAGCAGGAGGATCCTGTCGACCGCATCTCCTGGGTGTCGCGTATAGGCGTGGCCGTAGAAGAGCGGCCGGTCATGGAGGAGACCCTGCGGCGGGCCGAGGAGTTGGCTGTTCAAGCCGTTGCTGCAGCGGGCGAAGAGGAGCCGTTGTATTCCGTTGCGCCGGTGGTCAACCGTATGCGGCCGGGGACTGAGGCGCAACGTTCGGAGCCGTCGCAGACTGGTGAACTGTTCAAGAACGCGCCGGCCGTTAAAGGCGACTACTTTAAAGTCGCCGGCATCCTGGAGTAAGGGGAAAGCAGTCCCATGGATCCCATTTTTGTCTATCAGGAATCGCAGATTGCCCTCAAATCGCAGACCACTCTCAAGACGACCGCAGGAGGCACGCCCGGTCCTGATGCCGGCGGGACATGTGCCTCTGCCGGTGGTGAGGAGCCGCTACGTGGTATCCGAGTGGCGGTGCAGCCCAATATCTCCGTGCGGGGTTGGCCGACTGAAGCCGGCTCGCATGCGCTCGCCGGCTTCACCGCCCTCGAGGACGCCACCGTGGTGCGCCATCTGCGGGCTGCTGGCGTCTCATTGGTCGGTTCGACCCACACGAGTGAGTTTGGGCTCGGCCTAGAGGGAAGCCGGGCCGGTGCCGCTTTGCAGCAGGGACGTGCGGACGTCGAATTGGTTCTGGATCTGGCCGGCGAGGCCCGGCTGGCGGCTGCCGAAGCCGGTGTCTATGCGCTCAAGCCCAGTTTCGGCCTTGTGTCGCGCTTTGGACTGGTGGGTCTCATCCCTTCCATGGAGGCCTGCGCGATCCTCTCGGTCGATCCGCGCCGGGTGGGAGACGTCTTGAATGTCATTGCCGGGCCGGATGAGCTGGACTTATCGCTTCCCGATGACGCGGCCGTCGATCTGGGCTCCCAGACCGTCGACCCTGCCACCGTGACCGTAGGGGTGATCACGGAGGCCCTGGCCGGCCTGACGGCTGAGCAGGTGCAGGGATTCCGAGCCTCGCTGGAGACGTGGCGCAGACTGGGGGTCACCGTGAGGGAGGTCTCGTTGCCCAGCTTCCCGCTGTTTTCTCTCGTCCACCAGATCGTCGGCTCGGTAGAGGCCTCCTCCTGCGCCGGACGCTACGACTCCGTTCGTTACGGTCCCCGGGCTCCGGGCGCCAAGAACTGGAACGAGATGTATCTACTGTCGCGCGGAGCCGCCTTCGGTACCGCCCTCAAGAGCTACCTCATCCAGGGCGCCTTCTTCCAGTTCGAGCGCTACGAGGCCTTCGAAAGTGCCTGTCGTATCCGTAGGCGTGTGGTCGAAGAGATGGACCGGCTCACCGCCGAGACGGACTTCTTGGTTCTCCCTGTGAGCGGGCCGGCCGGCACTGCAGACCTCACGTCTTCTGCGGACTTTGCCGGCGGCGCGGCGGCCGGTCTCAGTGGTCTTAGCGGTCTCAGTGGCCTTGGATCTACGTCCAACAATCTCTACGCGCGTTCTGCGCTCACGCTGTGTGCCAATGTGACCGGGCAGCCCGCGCTCTATCTGCCGCCCGGGCCGGGTACTACTGCGGGCGGTCTACAGCTGTTGGGACCACGGTTGGCCGACGGACGGCTGCTCGCATTCGCGGGTCTGCTGCTCAATGCGCTGAGCCACGAAGCCGTCGGACGTGATAAAACGGCCGGCGGCGCGACATCCACCAGGGGCGGTATGGCCGGTGGTGTTATCGCTGAAGGAGGTGAGTGATCATGGAATTTGAAGCGGTCATCGGGCTCGAGATCCACGTGGAGCTCAACTGTGCCACCAAGCTGTTCTGTGATTGCGCCAACCGGCCCGGCGACGATCCCAATGTCAATACCTGCCCCACCTGTCTGTGGTTCCCCGGCGCCGTGCCCCGGCTGAGCCGGCAGGCGCTCGAGAAGGCTTCTTTGCTGTGCCTGGCGCTGGGAGGAGAGCTTCAGCCCCTGAGCGCCTTTGACCAAAAGGTCTACTACTACCCCGATCTACCCAAAGGCTTTCAGCTGTCTCAGGCTCATCTGCCCCTGTCGCGTGGCGGCGGTATCGACATTACCGACGAGGATGGGAGGTCACGCACACTCCGTATCCACCACATCCATATGGAAGAAGACGTAGCCAAACTGGTCCATGAGCTGGAAGGGCGCCTACCCATCAGTCTGGTGGACTTCAATCGCGCGGGGGTGCCGTTGGTGGAGATTGTCACCGAACCCGACTTTCGCTCGCCGTACGAGGCTATGGAATTTCTGAAGGCACTGCGTACTATGGTGCGCTACGTGGGGGCCTCGGAGTGCAGTATGGAGAGCGGCAGCATGCGCGCGGATGCCAACATCTCCATCCGTCCCTGTGGTTCCACCGAGATGAACACTAAGGTGGAAGTCAAGAACATGAACTCGGTCCGCCACATAGGTGACGCCATCGCCTACGAGATCGAGCGGCAGATTGTGGCGGTACAGGCCGGGGAGGCCGTGGTCCTGCACACCCGTCTCTGGGATCCCGACAAGAAGGCCACCGTGCCCATGCGGGCTAAGTTCGAGGGGCCCTGTGTGCCGGATCCCTCGGTGTCGGTCATCAAACTATCTCCAGAGTGGATCGCCGATATGCGTTCCCGTCTGCCTGAGATGCCGGCCGCCAGGGCTGATCGTCTCGTCGCCCAGTACGGCTTGACGCGTGAAGAGGCCGGGGGCCTCAGTGGTGATCTGGAGGCCGCCCGCTATTTCGAGGTCTTGATCGAGCACGGAGTCGCTCCTCGTACGGCCCTCCATTGGCTGACCACCCAGCTACTGCCCGCCGTACGGCAACGCAGGCAGGAATTGGCGGAAACGCGGGTGACGCCGGAGCGCATGGCCGCACTCCTGCACATGCTCGCCAAGGATGAGATCAATGCCAATGCGGCACGTGAGGTGTTGGCCGATATGTTCGACAGCGATGAGGATCCGGGCGCGATCGTAGTTGCACGGGGTTTCACTCAGGTCTCGGACCCCGATGCCCTCGACGCGCTGGTCGACAAGGTGCTGGCTGAGCAGCCGGCGGCTGTGGCCGACATCCGGGCCGGTCAAGATAAGGCCGTCGGTTTTCTCGTCGGACAGGTGATGCAGGCCTCCGCAGGCAAGGCGAACCCGAAAATGGTACGGGATTTGCTTCTCCGGAGGCTGCAGCAGGCCGGCGCCTAGCAGGCTGCCTAAGAGCACAGCTGCGGCTACACGGTGACGGTTCTTCTTGACAAGACGTCCACCGTGCGTGAACCTATAGTGTTACAGAAAAACGAAGTCGCGACCGCGAGAACCGGCCCCTTCTGGGTGGGGTGGCGTCATGCGTCGCTCTCGGTCGTGCCGATAGCGCTGCTATTGGCGCTCCCTCCGTCTTCGTCTGTGTACGTGGTCGGAGTGGACCGGTGCGAACCTCATAAGCCAAGTACCAAGGAGTGTGGATGTTGGATCTACCACCCTGCAACAACCGACAGGTCGACTGTTTGCTTGAGAAGGGCGTAGTCATCCCGCACCCCGAGAGCGTCTATGTCGGCGGGGAGGTTGATCCGGAACGGATTTCCGGCACGGGGGTGACCATCTACCCGGGCTGCCGCATTTATGGGGCCAAGACGGTCCTCTCGGCAGGCGTGAAGTTGGGCGCAGAGGGTCCTGCGACCGTTGACGATTGCCGGCTTGGCCCCAGAGTGGAGCTCAAGGGTGGTTACTTCAGAAGCTCCGTGTTCCTCGAGAAGGCGAACATGGGGTTGGGAGCCCAGGTACGGGAGGCCTGCCTGCTCGAAGAGGAGGCCAACGGAGGTCACTGCGTAGGACTCAAGCAGACCATACTGATGCCGTTCGTCACGTTGGGCAGCCTCATCAACTTCTGCGACTGCCTCATGGCCGGCGGTACCAGCCGCAAGGATCATAGTGAGGTGGGAAGCTCGTACATCCATTTCAACTACACGCCGGACGGCGACAAGACCACGCCGTCTCTATTCGGCGATGTGCCGCGCGGAGTGATGCTGGACCGGCCCGCCATCTTTTTGGGGGGGCAGGGAGGAGCTGTAGGACCGGTGCGGGTGGGCTTCGGCACGGTGGTGGCAGCCGGGTCGGTCTTGCGCCGGGACGTCCTTCAGGATGGCCAACTCGTGTCGGTTGCGCCGCCTCCCGGGTTGGTCCGCGAGCGTCGTGTGCATGCGTACGGCAATCTAGCTCGTGTACTGCGCAATAATTTCCTCTATTTAGCCAACCTGGCCGCCCTCGAGGTGTGGTATACGAAGATACGACGGCCGTTCTTCGCCCGGCAGGAGTTGGGTCTGCTCATCTACGAGGGGGCGTTGGAGATGTTTTCCCTCGCCAAGGAGGAGCGGTCCAGGCGTTTGGCGGCGATGGCTGAAAAGGTGCCACTATCGGCGCTGCAGGGCACGGATCTGCGCGAGCATGTGGGTTCGGCGTGTGCCGTGTTCGATCAGGCGATTGAGACGGCTAAGGGTGAGGAGTTCCAGGATGTGTTTTGGCGTGCCGTGGGCGAGCCCGACGATTACCTAAAGGCTGTCCAATCACTCCCTCCTAAGGCGTCGCGTCTGGGGGTGGAATGGCTGCAGCAGATCGTAGCTGAGTCGATGAGAAGAGTGGATCGACTCCTCCCCTCTTTTGAGTTGCTGAATGACAGTCGATAGATCCTTCTGAAGATGGATCGCTTATATAGAGGAGTAAGCAGATGGGCAAGCTGTTCGGCACCGACGGAATACGAGGTGAGGCCAACCGGTATCCGATGGATGCGACCACTGCTCTGGCGGTCGGCCAAGCCGTCAGCCATGTTCTCAAGAAGTCGCATCACACTACCCGGGTGATCATTGGCAAAGACCCCCGGCTCTCCGGGTACATGCTGGAGAGTGCTCTGGAATCGGGCGTCACCTCCATGGGGGGTGCCCCCTATCTAGTGGGCGTCCTACCTACGCCTGGTATCGCCTTCCTCACGCAGAGCATGCGTGCGGACGCGGGCATCATGGTATCGGCGTCGCACAATCCGTACCAGGACAACGGCATCAAGATCTTCTCCGGAGCCGGATTCAAGCTCTCCGACGAGCAGGAAGCAGCTATTGAGGAGCTGGTCCTCGGCGGAGGACTACCGGGGATGGTAGCGCCACCCCAAGAGATAGGCCGGGCGTACCGGCTGGAGGACGCCGCCGGTCGCTATATCGTATTCCTCAAGAATACGTTTCCCCGGTCGCTCTCCATAGAAGGCGTCAAGATCGTGCTGGATACGGCCAACGGCGCTACCTATCGGGTCGCCCCGGCGATATTCACTGAACTGGGGGCGGATGTCACGGTTATCCATGACCGGCCCAACGGGCTTAACATCAATAAGGATTGTGGATCCCAGCACACCACCGATCTCAGGAAGGCCGTCGTGGAAAGCGGCGCAGCTGTAGGATTGGCCTTCGATGGTGACGGCGATCGGCTCATAGCGGTGGACGAGTTAGGCAACGAACTTACCGGCGATCAGATCATGATCATCTGCGCGCTCGCGCTGAAGAACCAGGGGCGTCTCAAGAACGACATGATTGTCTCCACCATCATGAGCAACATGGGCTTCAATGTAGCCTGCAGGAGATACGGCATTGCGAACCACGCCGCCCAGGTTGGTGACCGCTTTGTCCTCGAGGAGATGCAGCGCTTGGGCGCGGTGATCGGCGGTGAGGACTCTGGCCATCTCATCTTTCTCGACCACCATACCACCGGCGACGGTATCCTGACCGCGCTACAATTGATGACGGCTATGCTCCAGGCCGACAAGCCTTTGTCCGAGATGGCTAAGCTCATGGATATCTATCCACAGGAACTCATTAATATCGACGTGCAGAGCAAGCCCGATCTCCAAACTGTGCCCCAGATTGTCGAAGTCATCAAGCAGGTAGAGGCGGAACTAAAAGACGAAGGCAGGGTGCTCGTCAGGTACTCCGGCACTCAGAAGATGTGTCGTGTGATGGTCGAAGGACCTACCGAGCAGAGCACCAAGGCGTACGCCATGCAGATTGCAGAGGTCGTGCGGACGACGATCGGCTAGGAAGAGCGATGGCTTTCCACATCTTTATCACCCGGGACTTCGCACAGATGAGCCGGGTGGCGGCCGACATAGTCGAGGCCGACATTAAGCAGAAGCAGGCGGCGAAGGTGGCCAAGAGCGAATATGTCCTCGGTCTGGCTACCGGCAGTTCACCGACTGGGCTCTACAAACACCTGGCGCAGGCTTTTAACGACGGAAGACTCGACGCTGCGCGGGTGCGTAGCTTCAACCTGGATGAGTACGTTGGACTTCCCGGGGAGAATGCACAGCAGCGCTGCCTTCACCGCGAATCATACAATTATTTCATGATCCAGGAATTGTTCGGCCTTCTCCGGACCAAGTTTGTGGAGACGAACATCCCCTGGGGCACCCTCGTGGAGCAGAGCGAACTTATCGCCGCTCTCGATGAGCACCCGGGAGAGTACGAGATGCAGGGTAGCGGTCAAGGAAAGGCCATCATCATCAAGGATGGCGCCTCGGGGATACTCGGATCTATCAAGCGAGACATACTCGACGAATACGAGAGGAAGATAAAGGCCGCAGGCGGCATCGACCTGCAGATTGTGGGCGTGGGCGGCCGAGGGCACGTGGCGTTCCACGAGATCGGTATCCCCTTTGAGGGCAACCACATGCTGCTGGTCAAGTTGGACGACAATACCGTTGAAAACGCCGTCCAGGACGGTCATTTTCCATCGATCGCTGAAAGTCCGCATTACGCCATCTCTATGAGTGCCGAGTTGATCTACCAAGCCCCTGCCGTCGTTCTTTTGGCCAGTGGGAGTCGCAAGACGGGCCCAGTGGCCGAATCGGTCCTAGGCGATGTGACGTGCGATGTCCCCATCAGTTACGGCCAGAAATACGTAGCAGCTGGGGGACAGCTGTTCTACGTGCTGGACGAAGTGGCGGCGGCCGAACTCCTCGCCAGGCGGGCGGAGGCGGAAGCCAAAGGGGTTATCATCGAGGACCTGCGTGCCAAAGTGTAGGCGGAGGCGGTCCGTAGGCGGTCCGTGGAGGAACGAATCATATGATTGCGGGCGGGGTTCTCAGGCTGGAGCTGAGTTGCGAGATGTTCTGGGCGGCTGCGGCTTTGTATACCGGAAGACCTGCCTAGACGATGAGGAGCTATATCTCTTCTATATGTCAGAGGAGTCGGAGGAGTTCCAGTAGCGCTCTAGATGCCGAGGAGCAAGCGGCTGTTAGTGTGTGATGACCGACCTGTGCGGAAGTATTGATTTCTCGCTCGCGAGGGGGACGATAACCGTGTAGAGGGAGGCCGCGCGGTCGGCGCGTCTGCTTTTCTGTCCGAGGCGGGTGGTAGCCTGGGATAAGATCTGTTACGCGACAATCGATGCCAAAACGGCTGATAAGGAGCTGAGTTCCGTCGTGAGCACTCCTGGTATCGTTTCTCCCTGTCTCGATCTCTTGTGGGCGAAGAGTGAGCCATATCATGCCCTGTGGAAGCATCTCCTGGACACGTCTGCAGTTTGTCTTGCACTACCGGCTCTGCCTGGCACTTTTGGACTGACGGAGAGAGAGGCTGCGCTCTTGGTCGGCCTCCATGATGTGGGTAAAGCCGACCCCAGTTTTCAACACAAGGTCCCTTCTTTGTCCGCTCAACTTTCTGAGGGTGGGTTCCCTGTCACGGCGGATGCTCCGTGCCGGCATGAACGGGTCTCCGCTGGGTTCGTGGCCAAGATGTTGAAGGGAAAGGTCGAGCGTTCTCTGGTGGAGGCGATCTGTCTTGCGATCGCTGCCCATCACGGCGATTGGGAGACGGGCTTCCGCGAAGTCGGCTCGAGGTACCGTGAGGCCCAAGAGGAGCTTTACGGTCTTCTGTGTGGAGTGCTTGAGGTCCACGGACTTTCAAGCGCTACCCCGACGGATCTCAGTGCCTTTGGGATGTTGTTGGCCGGACGCATCGTCTTGTGCGATTGGGTGGCAAGTAATGAAGGCTTCTTTACGGATCCTCGCCTACTCACGACCCTTGATGCATTAGAGTACTTCGCTCGGGCCAGGCGCGTGGCGGATGAATGGGTGGCAAGGCTCGGTCTCTGTCGGAGCGGTCTCCCAGGACAACCGCGTCGTGTAGTCGAGTCCCCGCGTCCTCTGCAAGCCACGCTGATCGACGAAGACATTCCCCCTGGGCTGGTCATCGTAGAGGCACCCATGGGCGACGGCAAGACTGAGGCTGCCTGGATCCTTGGGGAGAAGTGGCGGGACATGGGTTTCCATGGCATGTACATGGCTCTGCCCACGATGGCGACGAGTGAATCTCTCTATGCTCGTTATCGTGACGCCCTCCTAGGTAGACTCGGTGACTCGGGCGACGTGAAACTCGTCCACGGCATGGCTTGGATCAGGGATATGGACGAACAGGAGGTTGAGCCCAATACTGGGGACACGGCCGAGGAGAGGTCGACTGCGGCGGCTTGGTTCCGTCCCACTCGGCGGGCGATGCTGGCGGCGCATGGGGTAGGGACGGTCGATCAGGCGATGCTGGCCGGCATGAACGTGCGCTTTGGCTTTCTGAGGCTCTATGGGCTCGCCGGCCGTGTCCTAGTGATCGATGAGGTGCACGCTTATGATGCCTACATGAGCACGATCATCACGCAACTACTTAGTTGGTGCGCCTGTTTGTCGATCCCGGTGGTTCTGCTGTCGGCCACTCTCTCCGCTGCGCAGAGAAGAAACATGATCGAGGCATACGGGGGGAAGATCGATGATGAGGGGATGGATACCCCCTACCCTCTGGTGACGGTGGTCCGGCCGGCAGCTTCGGCCGCTGTCATCCCAACTCGTGCGTCATCCAACAGGACCCTCCGTATTGAGCGCTTGGAGGGGATGCTGGGAGACGCTAAGCAGGTGGCGGCTCGAGCCGTAGATCTCGTACATGACGGGGGCTGCTGTTGCGTGGTGGTGAATACCGTTCGTCAGGCACAGGCGGTCTACGGTGTTCTTGACCTTAGCGCGGATGAGAGACTGCTCTTCCACGCCCGGTTCACAGCCTCCGATCGCCAACGGATTGCCGAGCGGGTTATCACGCTTTTCGGCAAGGATACGTCGCAACGGCCGAGGCGATTTGTGGTTGTGGCCACCCAAGTAGTAGAGCAGAGCCTCGATGTCGATTTCGACCACATGATTAGCGAGGTGGCTCCTGTGGACCTGCTCCTGCAGCGCAGTGGGCGGTTGCATCGGCACTATAGTCGTGGCCAGGATCCGGTTCTCAATGTTCTTCTGCCGGGGACTGAGTCCATGGAGTTCGGCGGTACGGGGAGAGTGTATGCCGGAAAACCGCTTCTGAGGACTCTGGCGATCCTTGGGGGATTTGAGGGGTCGCCTATTTTTAAACTTCCGAGGGACTTCAGGAGCTTGATCGAGCGATGCTATGCATCGTTGGAGTGGGAGCAAAATGCGGTGCCTTGGGAGGCGATACGGGAGGCGGATCGGGAATGGGAGGTTGCCAACCAGCTCTTGGAGAGCCAGGCGAGGCAGTTCACGCTTCGCGAGCCTCGAAGCCGGTGCTTTCGCCCCGTGGGCGGCGATCCGGCGGGAGATGATTCCGACGACGGCAACGGATGGCGGGCCAAGACCAGGCTGGGGGCGGCGGATCGCACGGCCGTCCTCATTCCTGCGGGTGGGGTCTCGGAACTCAGACCGGGGCAGGTGCCGATGGCACGAGTCCGAGCGCTGTACCGTCGCTCGGTGAAACTTCCGGGATACCTGCCTGTGTCGAATCCCGCCTCCGGCTTTGAAGAGGCCGTGGAAGGACGGGGTCGGCTGCGGGGACTCCTACTCCTGCCCACCGACCTGCAGGGTGTATGGGAATGTACGGATGAAAAAGGAGGACGCATTCAAGTGGGATACAGTAGCGAGTTCGGGCTCCAGGTTGAGAGGACTCCATGAGCCGGCCGTCTTTTGATGTTCTTATGGAACCCTGGATACCGGTGACGCATCTGGATGGATCGCTCGCTGAGATGGGTATTCTCGGGTGTCTTGAGCGCGCATCAGCTCTGCGCGAGATCAGGGATCCATCCCCGATAGTGGAATTCGGACTGTATCGTTTACTCGTGGCCTTCGTATTGGACGCCATGATTTTGGATGGCTGCCGACCTGAGGAACCGTCTGATCTGCGGGATCTCATCGACCAGGGAGCGTTTTTCCCAGGGTTATTCGATCGGTATGTTGAGGTGTGTGGGGACGTCTTTGACCTGTTTCACCCAGAGCGGCCATTTCTGCAGACTGTCATGGACAGCGAGAAGGCCAAACCCCTGGCCGGATTGTTTCCGGCGATGCCGAGCGGAACCAACGTTACTCACTGGCTCCATGTGCCGGAAGATGATTGGGTCGTGGACGCAAGAGAGGCTGCTCGGTTACTAACCACTATTGCACCCTTTATGACCGCTGGTGGGGCCGGTCTCAGTCCATCCATCAATGGTGCTCCCGGTGTGTATGTTCTTCCGGTGGGAAGGAGCCTGTATGAAACTCTGATTCTCAACATGCCCCTCCGCCAAGAGCAGGATCGCGGAGACGGCGCCGTCGCCTGGCGAAGTTGCGTATCCCCGGGGCGCGAACGGTCTCAGGCTACGACGGTCGAATCTCTGACATGGCGTCCACGCCGGATTCAACTCGTGGCTACTGGTGATGCGTCAGATTGGCAGGTACGCGAGATGAAGTTCGCAAAGGGAGACAGCACTCGTCTCAGTTGGATCGACTGCAGTCTTGCGTACCGTTATGAGGGGAACAAGGTCACCCCGATTCGGATGCGTGAGAATCGGCCCCTGTGGCGTGATGCCGGACCCCTTTTACTGGTGAACGATATCCATGGCGGCCGTGGTGACAAGCGGGTTTGTTTCAAGCGGCCGGATGTGGTCGATCAGGCCTTCATGGTTGACATAGATGGTCTACCTCAGGCAATCCATGTCTATGCCATGCGCACCGATCTCAAGATGAAGATCTTCGAGTGGACGAAGGGCAGTTGGGTTGTCCCGCCCGCCCTGGGCCGGTCGACGCGCTTGGGCGGTTTGGTCGAGTACGAGCTGGAACGAGCTGAGAAGGCGGGGCGTTGCCTGTGGAGTAGTGTCAAATCTCTGTACCCGAGGGAGGGTGCAGGCAACAAGAATGCCCTCAAGAGTGTCAGTAACCGTTGCGAGCGTGCCTACTGGATGGCGCTTGAGAAGGAGTTCGTTTCTCTCCTAGATTCCTTCGCTGCTCTCGATCCTGACGCTCCGGATGATCCTTCTCTGATTGACGCGACCGCGAAGCCCTGGCGAGAAACCATCTCTTCTCTGGTTCTCGAACAGTTCGAGCGCGCAGCCAAGGACATGGATACCGACGGCGAGGCTCTTGAGCGTCTCGTGAAAGCAAGGGCTCGTTTACAGGGGAGTCTAAGAAAGGTGCTGTCATGAACACCGAGATGAGCGCACGCGAAGAAGAATATGTGAAGCAGCTCGAGGGGTTGGGTACCGGAGAACTCGCGTCACTCCGTCGCGGCTGCGGTGAACGCGATCCTGTTGAGGGCCGTTGTCCATGGCTTATCGGCATGATCCGCGGTGTGGCCCCCGAACCGGCAGCCTTTCTGGTTGCCGGCCTTCTGGCTCAGTACTCCACCGCCGATATCAAGGCCGGACGTCACCGGGCTTCGGGGGATTTTGGTTGCACTTGGAAAGCCGCTATCAGTGGGAATGACAGCACCTCGATTCGACGACGCTTCCACATCCTCTTGGACGCCGACTTCGATCCTTGGACCGGCGAGGGGGATCTTCCCTATAGGCTGCGACAGATGGTGCGGTATGCGGTCGGTAAGGGTGTAGGGGTCGATTGGCCCCTGTTGCTTACCCATGTGAAGTTCTGGAATCAGCCCGATAAATGGGTCCAGAAGCGTTGGGCAAGGAGTTTTTTCGCCGTCGAAGACGCGTCTGCTTCGGAAACCTCTGAAATCAAGGAGTGACTCATCGTGCTTGTCGAAGTCCACATGCTTCAGAACCATGCCCCCAGCAATCTCAACCGCGACGATTCGGGGAGTCCGAAGGAAGCGGTCTTTGGGGGATACAAGCGGGCGAGAATATCAAGCCAGTGTCTTAAGCGCAGCATCAGGCGCTCTGAGGTGTTTCAGACGCAGCTTGAGGGTCTCCTTGGAACCAGGACTCGTGGTTTGCCGGGGTTGGTGAAGGCTCGAATGATTGAGGCAGGGTTGAGTCCGGAGATGGCGGAGATCGGTGCTCGGAAGGCAAGCGGGTTTGGAACCGAGGATGGCAAGGAACAGACTCCTAACAAGACCGGCCATTACAGGACGGCCCAGACGATGTTCTTGAGCCAAGCCGACATAGAGACGGTCTGCGAGGTCATCATGGCGGCTGCTGAAGAGGCGGGCAACGAGAAGGCCTTTAGCAAGATAGCGGCCAAGGATCTGCAGAAGCGGTCTGAAGACAAAGGACTGCGCAGCATGTGCGTGGATATTGCTCTCTTCGGTCGCATGGTGACGAGCGAGGCATTCGTTGACGTGGAGGCTTCCAGTCAGTTCGCGCACGCTCTCAGTACGCACAAGGTCGATCATGAGTTCGATTACTATACAGCTGTCGACGATCTTGAGCGGGCGGCCGACGATCAGGCGGGCGGCGGCGCCGATATGATAGGCGATGTGGAGTTCAACTCCGCCTGCTACTACAAGTACTTCAACGTCCACATCGATGGCTTGGTGGATAATCTCACCGGTAGGTCCTTCAAGCGGCCGATCAGTTCGGAAGATGAGATGACTGCCCGGGAGATTGCGGCAAAAGCAGTGCGGGCCTTGATCAAGACCGCCTGTCGAGTGACTCCGAGTGGCAAACAGAACTCGTTCGCCGCCTTCCAACCGCCCAGTACTGTGTGGGTCCAGATCAGGGACGACAACCTGCCCATAAGCTATGCCAATGCCTTTAGCATACCGGTGAACCCGAGGGGGCCAAAGGGGCTCGAAGCGCAATCGGCTTTGATGCTCAAGGATGAGTGTGAGTCTCTGACCGAGATGTATGGGCTGCAATCACGCAGAAACCTCTTGCTTTCGAAAGACAAGGATTTCGGTATCTTGGGGGTGAGTCCCTCTCCCAATCTACAGGTTCTTCTAGACGAGGTCGAGAAGGAGATCGTGCGTGGGTGACCTCATCTTGCTTCTACGACTAGAGGGCCCTCTCCAGTCTTGGGGCACGCGATCGCGGTGGGATGTTCGTGATACCGGGACGGAGCCATCCAAGTCTGCGGTGGTGGGATTACTTGGGTGTGCACTTGGTCTACGGCGCCACGATCGGGACCTAGAATGGCTTGATCGCAATCTGCATTTTGCAGTGCGGGTGGACCGTCCCGGCGTCATCGCCACCGACTTCCACACAGTGACCGGATATCATCGAACGGCGGCGCAGGAGTTCAAGGTGAGTGGAGGGACGGTTAAGAGACTCACCAAGGCCCGCGAGCTCGGCGAGAGCACCATCGTGTCGCCGCGTGACTATCTACACGACGCGAGCTTCCTCGTGGCTTTGTCAAGTGAACAGCCGCTGCTACTCCGGCAGCTGGCGGGTGATGTGGCTCATCCGACCTGGATGGGCAGTCTGTGTCATCCGAGATGGCCTCTCTACTTGGGCCGGAAGTCTTGTGTACCGACACGTCCTGTTTTTCTGGGACTTACGGATGATTATGACGGCCTTGAAGACGCTGTCCGGCGGGCTTGCTGGGAGAGGGCCGGCACTGCAGCAGGGCAGCCTCCACGAGTCGACGCCTGGATCGAGGATTGCGACGGTACGTTCGAGAGGCAGGATGCTCTTCGTCTCAATCGGGGCCGCTTCTTTGGTGTTCGCAGATGCAGATACATCTCGGTGCCTACCCCTATGTCCTCGGGAGGGAGCTAATGAGCCTCTACCTTACACGTCTCTTGCTCAACCCGCATTCTCGACGGGTGATAAGTGAGGTCAATCATCCGTACGAGATGCACAGGACCTTGATGCGTGCTTTTGCTGGAGCTGCAGACGACACGGGGGCTCGAGCGCAGTTCGGCGTTCTGTTTCGAGCGGAGACAGACGAACGACTCAAGATCGTAAGAGTGTATGTCCAGTCTGAGGTGGAGCCCGATTGGTCGTTTCTGCATGAATGCAACGGCTATCTACTGACGGGCGGCGAAATGGACCCCTGTGAGTACAGAGATATGACGCCGGCGCTACGGGCGATCCAAGGAGGCAGAGTTCTTGCCTTTCGTCTTCGTGCGAATCCCACTAAGCGGGTGTGGAATCCTCATGATGTGCTCAGGGGCAAGCGGGTCGAGTTGCAGCGCGAGGAAGAGCAGGTTGCCTGGCTTGCGCGCAAGGGACAAGGAGGCGGCCCTGGTGTTTCGGGAGGATTCGAGCTGGTCTGTGCAGACGATGAGCAGGGGAGCGCCTCGGTCCCCCGGGTTAGTGTGCGCTGTGAGGGAAAGCGTATGGGTAGGAAGAAGGACTTGGCTGGTGGACACATCACGACACATCTGTCAGTGGTCTTCGACGGACTACTCCGTGTCACCGATGACGAAGCTTTTGTCACTACGCTGCGGGGTGGGATAGGTTCGGCCAAAGCATACGGTTTTGGGTTGCTATCTCTTGCGCCGCCAAACGGCTCTAGTGCGGGACGGGTGGCGTGAGAGTCACCGATCTTCATGTCCTGCCCAAGTTCAGTGACGGCTGGAGCTATCTCTACGTGGAGCATTGTCGCGTGGACCAAGAGGCGAAGGCTGTCGCCGTTCACGATGAGAACGGCAAGGTTCCGGTGCCGTGTGCCAATCTCGCTCTGCTCATGCTCGGCCCTGGAGTCTCGATCACTCATGCGGCGGTCACTGTGCTGGCCGACCACGGCTGTCTCGTGGTTTGGTGCGGCGAGATGGGTGTGAGGTTCTACGCGCTCGGGATGGGTGAGACCAGAAGCGCTACCAATTTCATGCACCAAGCGCGTCTTTGGGCAGACGATGATTTGCGTATGCAGGTGGTGCGGCGTCTTTATCAGTTGAGATTCTCGGAGAGCTTTGGTGCCGAGTTGACCATCCGTCAGATCCGTGGTATGGAAGGCGCACGTGTCAGAGAGGCATATGCAAAGGCGGCGCGCGAGACCGGGATCTCATGGGCAGGGCGTAGCTATAGGCGAGGCAACTGGGGGAGTGCCGACCCTGTCAACCGCGCCTTGTCGGCGGCGAACGCTTGTCTCTACGGTATCTGCCACGCCGCGATCGTCTCTGCCGGCTTCTCGCCGGCACTGGGTTTCATCCACACAGGCAAGATGCTTTCGTTCGTCTATGACGTGGCTGATCTCTACAAGGCAGAGGTTGCGATTCCCGTTGCGTTTCGTGCGGCGGCCGAAGGCGGGGGTAACTTGGAGCGGTCTGTCCGTATTGCCTGCCGGGATGCATTTGTCTCCAGGCGACTCCTGGAGCGGATTATTCCCGACATACAGATGGTGCTCATGCTTCCCAAACGGGGGACCTCCGGTGAACAAGGGATCTTCGATGCCGATGGCGCGGCTCCGGGCCTGTTGTGGGGGCCGGGCGGAGAAGAGGTGGAAGGTGGGCGTGTGTATCCCCTGGAGGATGAGGAGGTTAGGCCTGATGGTGGTCTTTATCGTTGAACGCGTTTCACCGTCACTGCGGGGGGAGTTGACACGTTGGATGCTTGAACCAAAGGCTGGCGTCTTCGTCGGTAGGCCGTCGGCAATGGTGCGGGACAAGCTCTGGGACAGGATTTGTGAACGGGGTGGGCACGGTGGTGGTCTGCTGATTCACTCCAGCGACAATGAGCAGGGGTATCGGATTCGTACTTGGGGAGAGACCTCAAGAATGATTGAGGACTTCGATGGCCTTTCTCTTGTTCGCATGCCGTAAACAGAAGGTTTTCGAAGTGTTGTCCCCACGCACGTGGGGGTGAACCGGCCAACAAGGCCAACACTTAGATGCAGCTCCTCGTTGTCCCCACGCACGTGGGGGTGAACCGATGATGACAGTGATATCTACCTAGAGTGGGACGTTGTCCCCACGCACGTGGGGGTGAACCGTGGGCGCTCGGGTTTATCGGTGTCGGAACTGTGCGTTGTCCCCACGCACGTGGGGGTGAACCGCTCTCGCCTCTCGCCTCTCGGCGACCACCTCCGTTGTCCCCACGCACGTGGGGGTGAACCGACTATCGTAGGGGGGTAGGCCATGAAACAAGCGTTGTCCCCACGCACGTGGGGGTGAACCGGGATCATGGAGTGCCAACTTATTGTTGGCTATAGTTGTCCCCACGCACGTGGGGGTGAACCGGAAACGTGCAACAACGTTGGTGAACTAGAGATCGTTGTCCCCACGCACGTGGGGGTGAACCGCACGGTGCCAGCACCATACCAGCACCAGACAAGGTTGTCCCCACGCACGTGGGGGTGAACCGAACATCAGCGTAGGACGGTTGAAGGACGGAACGTTGTCCCCACGCACGTGGGGGTGAACCGCACAGCTGTCAGTAGACGTTTGCGCACACATACGTTGTCCCCACGCACGTGGGGGTGAACCGTACTACAAGAGGCTCATCCAGCAGGCTGAGCGCGTTGTCCCCACGCACGTGGGGGTGAACCGCAGGGCGAGGAGCTCAACGAGGCATTTCGTGAGTTGTCCCCACGCACGTGGGGGTGAACCGTGGTTTGCCCATGTCAGGACTGTCAAGCTTGAGTTGTCCCCACGCACGTGGGGGTGAACCGGTTGTTTGTGAGCGAAGCGGCCGGAAACCTGCGTTGTCCCCACGCACGTGGGGGTGAACCGCGTAGAGACCCAACTATAGACTCATAGGGATAGGTTGTCCCCACGCACGTGGGGGTGAACCGCGCAAGGCCTACTTCGCGGGCGCGGCCAAGCTCGTTGTCCCCACGCACGTGGGGGTGAACCGTTAATGAGCAACTAAAAAGTGCCATAGATACCGTTGTCCCCACGCACGTGGGGGTGAACCGATAATGTAGCTAGTCCCCACCCAGCCCCACCTCGTTGTCCCCACGCACGTGGGGGTGAACCGCCGAAGACGAGCAGCGCTAGGAAGAGGTAAGGCGTTGTCCCCACGCACGTGGGGGTGAACCGGCACTCACGAGGAATTGCTGACCAAGCTGGATGTGGTCCACTGGAGTTCCAATCCGCTGGGATACCTGCATCACGTGTTAGAAGAGTGGGTGGTGGCACTCTTTTTGTTGCGGGGAGCTTTGCGTTGAAATCGATGCCTGATGAGCGAATAGAACGAGAATGAGCTCCTGGTACTTGATGGGTATAGCCATCGGTTTGGCCATGGATGCCTTTGCAGTGGCCCTGGCCTCATGTTGCCGGTTCAGCTATGTGAATGCCGGCCACGTCGCGCGCCTGGCTCTTTCCTTCGGCTTTTTCCAATTCTTTATGACTGTGCTTGGATGGCTGGCAGGCCGGGGATTATCACGTTGGGTCATCGCCATTGATCACTGGATTGCCTTCATCCTCCTCGGGGCGATTGGGGTAAAGATGCTGTGGGAATCGTTCAGGCCCCCCGAAGGAACAGCCCAGGACCCGACACGCGGCTGGGCGTTGCTGACACTTGCCGTTGCGACCAGCATCGACGCGCTCGCCGTGGGGCTCAGCTTTGCCTTCCTCAGCGTGTCCATCTGGGGGCCGAGCATCATCATCGGCGTCGTCGCGGCTATCATCAGTGCTATCGGCGCTATTTTCGGCTCTCAGCTGGGCAGACGGTTCGGTGTTTGGGCGGAACGGTTTGGCGGGGTGGTGCTGATCGGCATCGGAGTTAAGATCCTCATCAGTCATCTGTCGTGACTCGAGCCAGTCGATAACCGACCCCTCGCACCACATGAACGGTCACCTCGGCCTGGATCTCTCGTAGCTTGTTTCGCAGTCTTCGCATGTGTACCTCGAGTGTGCGCGAGGATGATAGATAGCGGTGATGCCACACGCGTTCGGTGATCTCCTCTCGTGTGAAGAGATGTCCGGGTTGAGACAACATCAGGGTCAGGAGATCGTGTTCCTTGGGGGTGAGGGCGATCTCTCCTGTGCTGGTCCGCATAGAACGGGTGTCGTCATCGACGACCAAGTCGCCCAATTGGAGTGTCGCCTCGGTCCGTGCTGGTGCACCGGAGGCTTCATGCTGAGATGCACGGCGCAGACTCGCCGCTACTCGTGCCAGCAGCACGTCCAAATCAAACGGCTTGGTGACGTAGTCGTCTGCGCCGATATCGAAACCTTCGAGAAGCGTATCTCGTCCGGTCTTGGCCGAGAGCATAATCACCGGAACCTGGGGCTTTGCCCGCAGGATCTCTCGACCGGCGCTCATGCCGTCTAGGCCGGGAAGCATGATGTCCATGAGGACTAGATCTACCGATTGGGAGAGGGCGGTATCAAGCCCTGCCCGGCCGGTGGATTCCTGAAGTACGTCATATCCGGCGTGCCGGAGATTGTAGGCCAAAAGGTCAGAGATGGTGGCGTCATCCTCCACCAAGAGGATACATTTCTTGTCCTCACTCACTATCGGTTCTCGCTCTGGCCGGCTGACGGCATCGGCACCGCGATATAGCTTTTAACAGTGGTCTTCCCTCCCGATAGGCACGAGACCGCGGTGCCCACATCCTACCGAAGGTTGGTGACCCGAGGGTTAACTTTGCGGAACACAACGGCAAGTCTTACGTTACGTCGGCCTATGAAGAAGTCACCATCACCCGGGTGGGGTCCAGGGTTCGCCCGAGGTTCGTCATCGACCTCAGGGGCGAGGATGTGATATACACGCTGGCGATTTTACGTTCACAGCGCCGGTCACTGCTCTGTCGGCTCTCGGCGGTGTGTGAAGGAGGACAGATATGAAGATCGGACTCATGGGGTTCGGTAGGACGGGGCGGTCGGTCGCCCGGGTCTTGCTCGAGTCAAAAGAAGTGAATCTTCAGTGGGTCATGCGACGCTCGAGCATCCTCCAACATCGATCGGTTCCGGAATTCCTGGGTGTTGAATCCGATGAGCTGGGCTTCATCTACCGCATAGACGAGTTCACGGCGGACGAACTGCTCACAAGGCACCCTGTAGACTTTGTGATCGATTTCTCGTCGGAGAGCGGGCTCGATTACTACGGGGAAGCGGCTGTCAAACACGGCACCGGCATCGTCACTGCCGTCTCCCAGTATCCCCCCGAACAGATTGATGCTCTTCGCGCACTGGCGGCGCATATCCCAGTGATGCATTCGCCGAACATCACCGTGGGTATCAACTTTCTCATCGTCGCCGCAAAGATCTTGAAGAGGATTGCTCCCTATACCGATATCGAGATCATTGAAGAGCACTTCAAGCTGAAACAGGATGTATCGGGGACGGCCAAGCTCATCGCAAATACCCTTGACCTATCCAATGAGAGCATCAAGACCATCCGAGCGGGAGGGATAATAGGAGTTCACGAGATCCTTTTCGGTTTTCCCTTTCAGACGGTTCGCCTGCGCCACGAGTCTATATCGCGGGAGGCGTTCGGGAACGGCGCTCTGTTTGCCGCCAAGAACCTTGTGGGTAAGCCCGCGGGCCTATATAGGATGGAGGACCTGTTGATCCCGTATTTCCATCTGGAGGAGACCGGTGGCCGTATAGACGAAGTCATAACAAAGCTCTGGCGGGCAAGGTGATCTGATGGCACAGGGACAAACCCAGGGGCGAACCGATCTGACAGGAAGCTGACGCGATATCATGGACAAAATCTGGGTCCAGCTCGTCGTCCTGGCCGTCCTCATCCTCATGAATGGGCTCCTCTCCGGTAGCGAGATGGCTTTGATATCGCTCCGAGAGAGTCAGGCGCGCCGTTTGGGCGCACAGGGGAAGCGGGGTCGGGCTCTCCGCCGTCTGCACGCTGATCCCAATCGTTTTCTGTCCGCCATCCAGATCGGTATTACGCTGACGGGTTTCTTGGCCTCGGCGGCTGCGGCCGTCACTCTTGCCGGCCGTCTCGCCTCGTATCTAGGCTTCTTAGGCTCTTGGGCTTCGCCGGTATCGGTAATCATCGTTACCGGCATCTTGACCTTTTTCACCTTGGTCCTCGGTGAACTCGCTCCTAAGAGGATTGCCATGCAGAAGGCGGAAGGATGGAGTCTTGCCGTTGCTCGTGGCCTGAATGGCTTCGCAACTCTCGCGTGGCCTCTGGTGTGGTTGCTGGGGGTAAGTACGAATGCTGTGGTCAGACTTGCCGGGGTCAATCCCCACAAGTCGCGGGCGACCATCACGGAAGAGGAGTTCCGGGACATGGTGGTGACCAGCGAGTCATTCACTCCGGTCGAGCGCGAGGTGATCTCTGGAGCCCTCGAGGTCGGGGATCGTATCCTGGCACAGATCATCAGACCTCGGGGTAAGGTCTTTACACTCGACGAAGATTTGGAGGTCGAGGAAGCCCTCCGGCAGCTGGTTGCTTCCGGCCACACACGCGCGCCTGTGGTCGGGCAGAGGGGTCTGGATGATCTCGTCGGCATCATTCACATGCGCGATCTTATCGGAGCTACGGGCAGGACGGGGGATCTAGCCCGCCCCGCTACGGTGTTCCCGGAGACGCTCGGTGCCTTGGAGGCCCTCAAAACACTGCAGACCCAGCGGCAACAGATGGCGGTGGTCTTGGATGAACACCTGGCGGCCGAGGGGATTGTCACCATGGAGGACCTGCTCGAAGAGATCGTGGGGGAGATCTACGACGAGATGGATAGAGACATTCAGGCGGTCCACAGGGGCCCGGCCGGTACGTTGGTGCTCCCCGGCTCATTTCCCATCCACGATCTCAGTGATCTCGGTATTGAACTTCCGTCGGGTCCGTATTCCACACTGGCCGGCATTGTGCTCGCGGGATTGAAGCGTCTTCCTCCTAAGATCGGAGATAGTGTGACGGCGGGGAACTGGCGCCTGGACGTACTTGGGACGCGACGGCTGGCCGTCACGAAGGTGAGGCTCTCGCCTCTGAATCAGGAGTGACGTACCGGCGTGCCGCTCAGAGCGTTCCGGCGGCCGGGGCTTCGTTTTTCAGCACACCGGCGAGATTCGCCGAACTACTCCGTGAGTTGCGGGAGGCGGTGTACCTTAGGAGCAGGGCCCGCGAAGGCAGGCAGGACCGTGGTCCAGATGAGCCTCAGTCCTGCCTGCCTTGCCCTGGGGCCTACTAGACCCAGCCGCGGTCTCGGCAGGCTTTGGCGACCCGATCGACGGCTATGACGTAGGCTGCATCGCGTAGCGGCAGCTTTTGGTTCTTGGCCACTTCGCTCACCTTGTGATAGGCCGCGGTCATCTTGGTGTCGAGTTTTTCCAGCACTTCGTCGCGCTGCCAGAAGTAGTTCGTGTTGCACTGCACCTGTTCGAAGTAGCTACAGGTGACCCCGCCGGCGTTGGTCAGAAAATCGGGGAGTGTGGTGATGCCGCGTTCGGATATGATGGCGTCGGCCTCGGGCGTGGTGGGGCCATTGGCGCCTTCGGCAATCAGTTTGACGCGGGGCGAGATCTTGGGCGCGTTCTCAGCGGTGATTTGATTCTCCATGGCGGCCGGTATGAGTATGTCGACATCCAGGGATACCCACTCGTCTCCGGGAATCAGTTCGTATCCACGGGCTTTGGCCTCGTCCTGGTCGACCCCGCCGAACCTGTCGGTGATCGAGCGTAGCTCGTCGAGGTTGATGCCGTCCTTCTTATGGTAGGCGAAGGCGCAGCAGGCGTGTTGATCCCAGCATGAGACACAGGTCACGGTGCCGCCCAGTAACTGGTAGAGCTCCACTGCGTGCTGTGCCACGTTGCCGAAGCCCTGTACGCTGGCTGTGGTCTTGGCGATGTCGATACCCATCTCCTTGAGCGCCTCACGGATGACGAACACGACTCCGTAGCCGGTGGCTTCCTTGCGACCGAGGGAGCCGCCCATTCCCACCGGTTTGCCGGTGATGAACCCCGGATAGTGGCCGCCTCGGATGGTCTCGTACTCATCCAGCATCCACAGCATGTGGTCACCGCCGGTCATGACGTCAGGGGCGGGGACGTCCACCACCGGACCGACCGTACGGGACAGCTGGCGCACCCAGCCGCGACAGATGGCTTCCTGCTCGCGTGCGCTCAGGTTGTATGGGTCGCATGCCACGCCCCCCTTGGCTCCGCCCAGAGGGATATCCACCACCGAGCACTTCCATGTCATCCACATGGAGAGGCCGCGGATGGTGTCGATCGTTTCTTGCGGGTGGAATCGGATGCCACCCTTGCACGGTCCGAGGGCGTCGTTGTGCTGAACACGAAAACCCCTGAACACTTCCACGTGTCCGTCGTCCATGCGCACCGGGATGCTGAACTCGAACTCCCGCATGGGTTGTCGCAAGAAGGCTCTGGTGCCTGCATCCAGTCCGAGCAGGTCGGCGATGCTATCGAACTGTTGCTGCGCCATCGCGTAGGGGTTGAAGGCGGAATCGGCCATGTACTGTTCCTTTGCTGCTTGCTTGCTGGGTGGACCCGGTCCATGTGTGGAACGGCACGTGCATTTTATCTCAGGTTTTTATGTAAGTGTTTGCTGTTCGGCCTCTTCGCCGACCACGAGGACGTCGCACTTTGAGCCGCCGATGATGTGGCGCGTCACGCTGCCCAGGAACATCACGTCCAGCAGCGAGTCGCCGTGTTTACCGATCACGATTAAGTCCGCCCCCAGCTCTTTCTCTCGGCGGAGGATTAGTCTCGGTGCTTCGCCGGGTTCGATCGATCTGCGCACGAGCCGATCACCAATGTCTACGTCCCTGAGGATGGAGTCGACGTGCCTGACGGCCTCGTGTCGCGCGTCCAAGCGATATCTGTCGATATCGTCTTGGGCGACCCCAGCCAGATTGAGCCTCGCCTCGAAGGGTACGGAGAAGGCATGCAGGACTGTCATGTCCGCGTGTGGCGCGAGACGCGCCGCTAGACGCACCGCCAAAGCGGATGTAGGGCCGTGGCCGATGGGGACCAGAACGTTTTCGTATGGCGTAAGGGCGGGACGCTTCACTATGAGGACTGGTCGTGGACATTTGTGCAGTACGCGGTCGGTAGTCGTGCCTAGGAAGACGTCGCGCAGAGCCGTAGAGCCCCGGGCGCCCATGATCAACAGATCGGTTGATTCGGCTGTGGCTATGATCTCTTCCGCTACTTTACCTGACCTCACCTGTGTCTGTGGCAGTGTTCCGGTCTGTCGGGCGACTCTCCTGGCCAGATTGTGGAGTCGGTGGTTTGCATCTTCAGCCAAGCCTGCCTCCACCTGCTGAGGCGCTCCAAACAGTTCACGTATTGCTTTTAATCCGGGGCCGCTGATGACGTGGAGTAGCTCCATCCCTGCGCCGTGCTCGGTGGCGAGCTGGATGGCACGCCGGACCGCCTTCGCGGCGCCGGTCGAGAAATCCGTAGCAGCGAGGATGGAGTGGATGGGTATCATGACGTCGCCTCCTCCCATTCGGGGTAGCATTTTGGCTGAGGGGTGCACCGGCTGCCGACGTTCGTGCAGGCTGCCGGGCAGTGTCTCGTGAGCTTACCTGTGATGACTGAACGTTACGTGCGAGGTCGGTGGTTGGTCAAGATTCGCCCGAAGGGCGGACACAGGTCGTGATAGCGCGTATCATCAGTGCAGGAAAGATCGATCAGGCCGGCAGGGGGACGTTTTAGCCTGCGACTGAGTCGGGTGGCGGGGATGTGCCACCTGGGCGCGGCGGAGGGTCTCTGCTCGGTAGCATCCGAACCCGGTTCTCCTACGGGGGTCACCGGCCACCGGAGGGAAGTGATGGTCGGCGTACCCTACGTCGGTGGTGTGCAACAGAGGAGCACAACAGAAGGGAATGCATGTTCGTACAGGTCTGTGGTGCAGCTCGGGCGGTCACGGGTTCCTGTTATCTCGTGGGGGCCGGCGACAACCGGTTCCTGGTCGACTGCGGTATGCATCAAGGAGGGGGCTGGGAGACGCGGGTCGATCCGCTCTACACAGAGGCCGATGCCCGTAGGACCATCGAACTGTTTCGCCCTATCCCGTACCATATGTCTAAGGGGCTGAGGTTGGGAGTGACGGTCCAGTTCTACGACGCCGGACATATCCTCGGCTCGGCCTTTATTGAGCTGCACCTGGAGGACCGCGGTGGACAATCGCGGGTGGTCTTTTCTAGAGGACAAGCTGCGATTCCGAGCGGCAGTAGCCGGCGCGAATAAGGTATTCGATCTCACGGATACGTGTCGGCCGCGTAGCGCCGCGACATTGATCATATGAGCGAGGAGGCATAGGTGGCACACCCGGACTATCGACGCACTCTCACCGCCTGCAACATGGCGGGGTTTACGCAGAGTGTCACCATGAACCTCTCGCCCTTCCTCTTCGTGCCGCTCATACTCCTGTACGATCTCACCTACACGCAGATGGGATCGCTCCTGCTCATCAACTTTGTGGCCCAGTTCGTAGCCGATGTCGTCTTCGGTTGGCCGGTCAACAAGTACGGCTACAAGCCCTTCTGCATCGCCTCTCAGGTGGCGACGGTCGTAGGGCTCCTGCTATTCGCCGCTGCGCCATGGATAGCGCCGGACCACACCTTCCTGGTGCTCGCTGTAGCTACGGCCATATTCTCGGCCGCGGCGGGCCTGCTCGAAGTGCTGTTGTCGCCCATCACTAAGACTATCCCGGCTCAGAACAGCGAAGCCAACTTCATGATTATGCACACGGCGTTCGCGGCAGGGATATTTGCGGCCGCGCTGGTGACGACTCTATTGCTCCGTGCTTTGGGGAATGAGAGGTGGCAGTTCATCGTCGTTCTTTGGGCCTTGCTACCCATCTACAACACCATTCAGTTCGTGCGATCTCCCATGCCGCCGACTGTCGCGGAGCATGCGCGGATGAAGACCGGCCGCCTGCTCAAGAGTCCCGTGTTTGTGGTGGCTTTCTTCGCCATCTTCTTCGGCGCGTCCACCGAACTCCTCATCGTGCAGTGGGGCTCTTCCTATCTCGAGGAGGGGCTTGGACTTTCTAAGACCGTTGGTGACGTGGCCGGCTTGTGTCTCTTTGCAGCCATGCTGGGACTCGCCCGCTACTTGTACGCGAAAAACGGCGCCTCGCTCAACATGAACAGGTTGATGATCTGGGGATCTCTGGCCTGTGTGGTCCTCTATGCTCTCGCAGCTCTGGCCCCGAGTGCCTGGGTGGTGCTTCTCGCCTTCGCCCTCATAGGTTTTTGCTCGTCCATGCTCTGGACGGGCACGCTCATTGTGGCTGCAGACATGCTGCCGACCGCCGGTGCGCTGGTTTTCGCCCTTCTTGCCGGCGGTGGCGATCTGGGTGTAGGAGTGTTGGGGCAGCTGATCGGCTGGTTGTCTGATTTCTTTGCCGTGCGGGCGCCTAATCAGGAGACGGCGACGCAGTTTGGTCTCCGGGCGGCCATGGCTTGCGCGATCGTCGTGCCGCTGCTGTCGTTTGTGCTGCAACTCATCCTCAGCAAGTTGGCGCCGCACCGGCGCGCTGCCGCTCCGGGATCAGGCCGCTTGTGATAGGGTTCTATTTGGGTTTGTCGGCGGCGTCGGCCTTGGGGGGATCCTCCTCCAATACGCAGAACATGTTTGCTGGGACGCCGCATGTCGGGAACGGGCACTTGACGGGCGGAGTCTCGCCTTCGTGTATGTATCCGCAGCGGGTGCATCTCCACTTCTTCATAGCCCAGCCTCCTCGCTGTGCAGGTTTGTGTGTTCGACGTGGACCGGGTGGTGCCATTGTTGCACAGCAGCCTGTCTGGAGCCTGCCTGGATAGGGTCATGGAGGGGGTAGGTAGTCCGGGCCCAATAGGAGGATGAATGAGCCCGCGCCGAACCCGCGCGGTCGTTCGTATGTTGAAGTGCTCCGTGTCTGCAATCCTCCGGCGGTGTATTCTGGAGCCCAGCAGCCTCCCGAGCAGTCTTTCGGAGACCCGTTATTGAGCCGCCGGTCCAAGGCGGCTCTTGTCAATATGGAGAGAGAAAAGGAACGGAACCACATGGAACAGAGATCGATATACATAACAGAGACGGACCTGGAGCGCTTGCGGACCTGTCTCACGAAGCATAGTGCGACCTCGGCAGGCGGCGCATCGTTGGCGCGGTTGCGGGCCGAGTTGGAGAAGGCTGTGGTGGTCAATCCCGCTGAGATTCCGGCCGACGTGGTGACCATGCGTTCCACTATCGAACTCACGGATCTCGATTCCGGAGAGACCGAACTTCACACGCTCGTCTTTCCTGAGGAGGCCGAGATTGAACAGAAGAAGGTCTCCGTTCTCGCCCCCATCGGTACTGCCGTGTTGGGCTATCGTTTGGGGGATGAGTTCGAGTGGGAGGTCCCGGCCGGTGTGCGTAGGCTCAGAGTGAGCAAGGTACTCTACCAACCCGAGGCCGCCGGTGATTGGGATCTCTGACGCGGCCGGTTTTGGCGGGGGCGGGTGAGATGATCTCCCGGGCGGGTGCGCCCGCATCAGTAGACCTTTCGTCCTTCGGCGAAACGCTCTTCGAATAGCTCTTCGGACTCAGGGGTTCCTACCAGGATCAGGGTTGACCCCTCCCTGAGCACGGTGTCGGGGTGCAGATCGAGTGTGACGTCCGTGGGGCCGTCTTGGATGGCCACGACGGTGGCTCCGGTCAAGGAGCGCACCTGCGAGTCGGCCAGGGTCCGCCCATATAGGGGGGTGGGCACGCTCCTCCAGAAGATGTGGACTCCTTCGGTCAGGAACACGGTCTGGCGGCCTTCGATTAAGTTGGCCAGGATGTTCGCACCCACGGAGGAGTTGGATACAACGAAGTCTGCCCCTGCCGCATAGAGTTCGGCTACGTTCTCGTCCCGGTTGGCCCGGGCCACTATACGGATGTGAGGATTCCGGTGACGCCCGGCGAGGGTCAGAAACACGTTCACGCCATCATCGCTGGTGGTCACCATCAGTGCACCTGCTCGGGTGATACCGGCTTCTTCCAGAACGCTCTGCTCGGTGGCGTCACCCAAGATGAATCCCGGCTCTCCGGCCGGGACGGTCTGCTCACGGTCGATGATCACATGCGGCACTCCCTCTTGTTTGAGGACGGCTGCGGCGGACGAACCTACGGTGCCATGGCCCACGATTATCACCAATCCGTCGGTTTCGTCGGTGCTTATGAGTTCTTCGATGGCCTCCAGGCCGGCCTTTGTTCCCACGAGCAGCATGACCGTGCTGTCAACGATGACGGTGTCGGCCTCCGGTTGAGTAAAGCAGCCGCGACCCCAGATACCGATGACCGACACCCCGGTCTTTTGGCGGATGCCGGTTTCTTTTAGACGGCGGCCGACGAATGGTGTGCCGTGAGAGGCGATCTCCGCGAAGAGGAGATCGCCCAGCGAGTCGACGACGTAGCCCCTGGCTCCTCTGGTCGTGGCCCGCACGGCGAGGTATTTGCCCAGTACTTGGCGGATAGCTACGGTGTGGGCGGCTCCGGCGAGCGTCATGAGCGCTGCCCGTTCCATATCGGTGACGACCGCGACGACCGGTGTTGTGCAGATGGATGCTACGGTGAGGGCGATGTTGGTGTTGTCTGCATCACTCATATTGGCAATGACCAAAGTGGCCGCCTCAACATGCACCCGTCTGAGGGCCTCTGCATCCGACGGTCGCCCATAGATTGCACCGGCGTTCTCGCCTTCGAGCCGTCTGGTTTCGTCGACATCAGGCACTAGGGTCACATAGGGGATCCCGGTCGTGGTGAGTCTCTTGGTGAGGGCCTCGGTGACGGAGTCCCAGCCACAGATGATCACGTGTCCCGCAGTGCCGCGGGCCACCTGGGTGCGTGGGCGGTAGCGGAGCCGTCGTTCCAACCAGGGCCCGAAGAGCACGGCCATGATGCCGAAGGGCAGCATGATGTTGAAATTGATCAGGCCCAATAAGGTTACGAAGCCCGAGTACAGCCTGCCCGCATGGGATTCGAAGGTGACATCCCCGTAGCCAAGCGTGGATACCGTCGTGATGGTCCAATAGATGCCGTCGATGAAGGAGTGTTCCTCTCCCTCATAATTGAGCATGAAGTACTGGAACAGTCGCGCGAACAGTAGAATGAGGACGATCAGGAAGGCGATGTATGCGACGAGGACCAGCACGAGGCGTCTCATCACATCTCTCGATTCGATGTTCACCGAGGGCGTGAGCGGCCTCACTCGGAACCTCCTGGGGAGATAACTCCTGGAAATAAGGGAGCACGTTTGCTCGAAAATCACGCGATCGCGGTTATACTACGCTCTCTCTTCCCTACACACCACGGTCATCTGCTCCGACAAAACGGAGCGCCGGTGAGAACCAGGTATGCTCGCGGACTCCGAACAGCTGGTTAGCCTCCTACGCAGGCACTGGGCTACGAGGCACCGGTGTCTACGGCGACTCGACACACCGGGGAGGTCCGGCCGGCGCCTCTCATCTTCGCTTGTGGTCGCCCCACAGATAGATGCTGGCCGACGCGATGAGTAGAAGCACGCCGGTCAGGACGAAAGCGAAGTCGTAGTTTCCGGTGCGATCGTATATGAGGCCGGCTATATAGGGGCCGGCCAGCGCACCGACCGACCAGGCCAGATAGGCGAGCCCCAATACGGCGCCGATCGATCGGAGGCCGAAGAGGGGCGGCGCCATCGCCTGGCGTACTGGAGTAGAGACGGCGAAGCAGAAGCCGAAGATGATCGCCACCAGGTTGAAGGCCCAGAGGGACGTCGTGAGGATAAACAAGAAGAGGGCCACAGCCTGGATGGCACAGACCAGCAGCAGAGTCCATTTGTGGCCTAGTGTCTTGGTCAACCACCACGTTCCGATCACGCCTCCGGGGATGCCCGCCGCGCTGCTGAGGGCAAGGATGAGCGCGGCGGCCGTAGGGGTGATACCGACGTCGGTAGCGGCGGGTACGATGTGCGCGGCCATGGTGTAGAAGCCGGCAGCGATAGCGATGCCGGTGATCATCATCATCCAGAAGGGTGCTGTTGCAGCCGCCTGCCGCGTGGTCATACCCTTGTCGAGAGAGGGGGCTTGTCCCTCGACCGGTCTCTCTGGTGCTTTGCGTCCGAGCAGGAATAGTGCCGGCAGGGCGCAGACAAAGATGATGACACCCAGCACCATGTAGGTCGTGCGCCATCCGAAACTCTCGATCAGATACGCCGCAAGGGGGGACAGCACCATTTGTCCCACACCGATGCCCATTGCGGCCATGCCCAGCGCCAACGCTCTTTTCTCGCGGAACCATTTGGTGACCATGGCGCTGACCGGTGTGTACGTGCTGCCGATGCAGATGCCGCCACCGAGTCCGAAATAGAGGTAGAGCTGCCACAGGGAATGCATGCGGGCGAGGAGCATGTAACAGACGGTGCCCAAGACTGCGGCAATGCCGATGGGGATTCTTATATCGAACCTGTCGGTGAGCCGGCCCATACCGACGCCGATCACACCCGATATTCCCATGGCGAGCGACATGGCACCTGAGGCGGCGGCGCGGGTCCAGCCGAGCTCGGTACTGAGGGGTTTGAGGAAGACTCCGAAGCTGAGCTGGGTCCCGAACGAGCCGACCAGCAGGATAAACGAGACGAAGACGATGACCCAGCCATAGGAGGAAACGGCCGCGCTTTCGCGGGCCTCTCCACCATGTGACTGCCCAGAGACCGGTCGCATAATTTATTGTAACAGTCCCGGCTGGTAGATGGGCCGGCGTGTCCGGCGTTACACTCGTATGTTCACCTTGCGGACGCATTTGCCGAAGAAGCCCATCCCGCCCCCCTCGCTCACTATCTGCAGGATCCCGGAGCCATCGGTGACCGTGATGCCGGAGAGCAGGGTGACTCCTCGGGATCTGAACACCGCCGGCGCTAGGGGAGTGGAGGCCCCCACCAGGGCCACTTCACGGCAGCCGGCCGTTGCTTCGAGTAGGCGGTCGAGATTGTCCAGGATGAGGCTTGTCGAGGTGATGAGTGCCACATCGCACTGCGGCAATTGCGACAGTGCCTCCTTGGCCGGAAGTACCCGTTCCGAGCGGGTGAGATCACGCTCAAAGATGACGAGCTCCTTGACGCGGCCCTCCAGTGGGCCTACAAGGGGGCCGAAATACCCCACCATGCCTACGCGGTCCTCAGGTTTCAGAGGGAGCGCTTCGAGAATGTCCCCTTCCGACTGCTCCGGATGGGGACGGTTTGTGAGCGCGTTGGCGACGGCCAGCCCGATGGTGGATTCTATTCTGTCCTTAGAGCCTAAATACTCGAGGAGTTCGGTGGTCGTGCGGCCCGCTATTGGGCGCTTGCCCAAGAACACCGAGCAGCCGCCGCCGGTGCCCTCGCGGAACGTATAGGCCACACCCACATTGTCGTCTTCGAGCATCACCGCGCTGTAGCCAAGACCTATGCGGACATCGGTGGTGCGCTGTTCTGGGAAAGTGGTGGTGAGATAGTCTCGTAGCTCGTCTCTGATCATCGGGCCTCCATAGGTGGGCGGTAGGCTAGGAGGCTGCTGAAAAACGAAGTTCCTGCGGCGAAGTGCCATATTTCAGCAGTCTGCTAACTGGTAACAGCATATAGAGCATAGTACAGTCCGGTCTGAGAGGCCAGAGCGGGATGGATCACGTCGGGGCGACGGGGTCACGTGGTCCCAAGGTGGTCGCCAAAGCCCAACGGATCGATGAGAGCGCTGAGGTGATGAGGTCTTTTGTGTGAAGCATCTCCCTGAAGGATGCGAAGCTGCCATGGCCATGGTGTTGTGGTAACATAGATGCTGTTATCATCTAGGTGTGGAGTCACTGATGATCTACATCGACAAAGATCTGTGTACCGGCTGCGGGGCCTGTATAGCCGCCTGTAATCGCGGTGCATTGAGCCTCATCGATGGCGTTGCCGTCATCAATGAGGCTTTGTGCACGTCATGTGGTCTTTGTGCGGAGTCATGTGCCTCAGGAGCCATCATCTCTATGGAGGTTGACCCCCCGCCTCCTATTACGACTCCCGTCCAGGGCGCGGAAGCTCAGCCCCTCCGGGCGGGAGTATCTGCTTCTTTACCCTCCCACGCTTCGGCAGCACCGGTCGCATCTGAGTCTGAGGTGCCTGGGGCGGCCTCTAAATTCGAGATCGTAGAGAAAGTGTTCAACGGCCTGTTTACTATTGCCACATTCATGTTGGATCGCGGGCGCGGCAGGTCGACCTGGCCGACCGGGGTAGATCGGCGTGCAGGAAAGACGTTCTCCTCCAGGGCCGGCCGGGCCGGTGGGTGTTCCAGAGGAGGCGTGGGCCGGGGGACTGGGCAGGTCCAGAGGCTTGGTGGTGGACCGGGGGGCGGCAGGGGGCTGGGTGGTGCCGGACGAGGGTCGGGACGGCGTCGATCGAACAAACGGAATCGTGCAAAGTGACTGAGAGGAGCATCTTATGAAGTTGGCCATCACAGCGACGGGGCCGGAGCTATCGAGTCCCATCGATCAACGGTTTGGACGAGCCCGCTATTTGCTCATCGTGGATACGCCGGAGCGTTCGGTTCTTGCCGTCGACAACCAGTCGGGTATGAATGCGGCGCATGGTGCGGGTATTCAGGCAGCGCAGACCATCATCGATAACCGGGTCACCGCGCTCATCACCGGACACTGTGGACCCAAGGCCTTTCGCGCGTTGCAGGCGGCGGGGATCGAGGTCTATCTTGCTTCCGAGGGTACGGTCGCTGAGGTGATCGACCGGTTCGAGGCGGGCCAACTTACGGTGTCGTCGGGTGCGGATGTAGGCGGACATTGGTAAGTCTCTGCGCAGCATGGTGCTGGATCTGGTTATCGGATTCATTATGTGTCGTGTCTGAGAGTACCGAACGACGTGTGAAGGGGGCTGCGGTCGCATGAAGGTCGTCATCGCCAGCGGCAAAGGGGGGACGGGCAAGACTACCGTCTCAGTCAATCTGGCCGTAGCTCTTGCCGGCGAAGAATCCGTTGGGCTCCTCGATTGTGATGTCGAGGAGCCCAACTGCCACCTCTATCTCAAGCCCTCCTTTGATGCCACCGAGCCTGTGGATGTCACGGTCCCGGTCGTGGACGAGTCGACCTGTACGGGATGTGGCCTGTGTGCTCGGGCGTGCGAGTTTCATGCTCTCTTGGCGTTGTCCGGGGTGCCTCTGCATCTACCCGAGTTGTGCCATAGTTGCGGGGTCTGCAATTACGTGTGCCCTGAGAAGGCGATCAGCGACGGCAAACGTGAGGTAGGTGTCGTCGGAGCCGGGGAAGTAGACGGTGTTTACTTCCGGTGGGGACGGTTGCATGTGGGTGAAGCCCGTTCTACGCCGGTCTTACGTGCCGTCAAGGACCTGGCTGCTGCACCGGAGCTCAACACGGTGATCATTGATGCACCGCCGGGTGTCGCCTGTCCTGCGGTGGAGACCATCAGAGGTGCAGATTTCGCCGTGCTGGTTACAGAGCCCACTCCTTTTGGACTGCACGATCTCAAGCTCGCTGTTCAGACCACACGGGAGATCGGCGTCCCCTGCGGAGTGGTCGTCAACCGAGCCGGGCTTGGGGACGACCGGGTGAATGTCTTCTGTGCGGATGAGGACATACCCATCCTTTTGGAGATCCCGGATGACAGACGGATCGCCGAGGCCTGTTCGCAGGGGGAAGCATTTTCGAATATCGACCCGGTCTTTGCAGCCGGTCTTCGACGGCTCGCAGACGACGTGCGGGCTCGTGTCTCTACTCGGCGCGTCTCGTCCCGAAGTCTCTAACAGGCTGCTGAACTTGAACTATGACGCTTCGCCGCCAGAACGCGATCAGCACGCGCGAGAGAAGGATAGAGGGAGCGCGAATAGCAGCACTATTCGCGCGACCGATGACGTACTAGCGTGTCGCTCAGTGCGTTCCGACGGCCGGGGTTTCGTTTTTTTTTAAGCAGCGCGCTAATGGAGGTGAAGGCGTAGTGAACGCCTCTGAGAATGGCCCGGCTCCAAAACAACTGGTGGTCTTGAGTGGCAAAGGAGGAACGGGCAAGACCAGCGTTGTGGCGGCCTTGGCGGCCTTGGCCGATGCTAAGGTCCTCGCCGATTGCGACGTCGATGCGGCCGACCTTCACTTGGTACTGGATCCGCAGCGTAGGCACCGGGAAGCGTTCGTATCCGGTAAAGAGGCGGCCATCGATCCGGGGCGCTGCAATGCATGCGGTGAGTGCAGGGAGTATTGTCGTTTTGATGCCATAAATCTGATCGAATCCGGCGATGCTAGGGTGGTCTATGCTGTGGATCATCTGGCATGTGAGGGGTGCGGGCTGTGTGCGAGGGTCTGCGCCTGCGATGCGGTTTCGATGTTTGAGCCCGAGCGGGGGGAATGGTTTGTCTCCGACACACGTCACGGGCCCCTCGTACATGCGCGTCTGAATATCGGTGGCGAGAACTCGGGCAAACTCGTGACGATCGTGCGGAATCAGGCTTTGGCATTGGCTCAGGAGAGGGGCGATCCTTTGGTGCTTGTGGATGGTCCACCCGGCATCGGGTGTCCGGTCATCGCGTCCGTCACCGGGGCTGATCTGGTGCTGGCAGTGACCGAACCGACCGTCTCGGGAGCGCACGACCTCGAGCGATTGGTGGAATTGGTGCAGGGTTTCGATATGACGCTGGTTGTCTGCATCAACAAGGCCGATCTCAATCCCGAGATGGCGGAGAGCATCCGGGCACTCTGTCTCAGCCGCAGACTCCCCATAGTGGGTGAACTCAGCTACGATACAGCGCTCGTACGAGCGCAGGTAGAAGGAAAGAGCATCGTGGAGTACGGCGCCGGTCCAGTAGCCGACCAGATACGAAACATGTGGACCAAGGTACACGACATACTAAGCAAGGTGGAGGTCTAAGGATGGGTTGTTCCTCACAGGGGAGTTGTTCCTCACAGCCGAATGACGAGCGTGTGCAACGGGCTCTCGCCATACAGGATCGCATGGGCAAGATCAAGCATAAGATCATTG
>JBMNPM010000005.1:0-133099 GCA_050943595.1 Thermoleophilia bacterium
CAAGGTGGAGGTCTAAGGATGGGTTGTTCCTCACAGGGGAGTTGTTCCTCACAGCCGAATGACGAGCGTGTGCAACGGGCTCTCGCCATACAGGATCGCATGGGCAAGATCAAGCATAAGATCATTGTCATGTCCGGTAAGGGCGGTGTGGGCAAGAGCACGGTAGCCGTCAACCTAGCCGTCTCTCTGGCTCTGGAAGGCAAACAGGTGGGGCTCCTGGACGTCGACCTACACGGCCCGACCGTCCCTCATCTCCTAGGCCTCATAGGCCGCCCGGTGGATGTCAGAGAAGAGGTCGTTCTCCCCATCGAGGTGGGCGATAACCTCAAGGTCATGTCTATGGGGCTGCTCCTACAGGACAGTGAAGACGCCGTGGTGTGGCGGGGCCCCATGAAGGCGGTGGCCATCGAACAGTTCCTGGGCCAGGTGGAGTGGGGCGAACTCGACTACCTCATCGTTGACTCGCCTCCCGGCACCGGTGACGAGCCCTTGGCCGTGTGCCAGGCCATCGGCGCTATGGACGGAGCCATTATCGTCACTACCCCTCAGGAGACCGCCCTCACCAATGTGCGCCGCTCCATCAAGTTCTGTGCCATGCTTGATCTCAAGGTGCTGGGTGTCATCGAGAACATGTCCGGCTTCGTCTGTCCCCACTGCCACGAAGTCACCAACGTGTTCAGCGCGGGTGGTGGTGCCGACATGGCGGCCAAGGCAGGTGTCCCCCTACTTGCCAGTGTGCCCCTCGACCCCATGATCGTCGAGTTGGCCGAGCGCGGCAAGACCTACATCTACCACTACGCAGAGAGCGCTGCGGCCAAGGCCTTCGCCCAAGCCATTATTCCTATCTTGGCACTTGAAGATGAGTGCTGAGAGGGTCGGAGGTCGAGGCCGTGGTGGCCGGGCGACGGACGGTGGCTCCTGCAGAGCGCCTAGGGCAGGAGCAGGTGGCGGTCGCTATCGGCAATCGGTTCTTGTGGCGGCGATACTGGCATCATTGGCTGAGTCCACCGCCCACGGCTACAGCTTGGTCGACCAAATTGAGGCTTTGACCGGGGGTCTGGTTTGCAACGATCCAGGTAGCATGTATCGCCTTCTGCGCTCCATGGAGGAGGAGGGTCTGGTCAGTTCGTCTTGGCAGGTCCCTGAGGCGGGCCCGAGCCGTCGCGTCTATGAGATCAACGAGCAGGGGCTCAATGCGCTCGAGGCGATGGCTGGCTTGTTAGCCGAGCGGGCAGCGGCCCTGCAGCAGCTCGCCGATCATGCCGCACGCGCCGTGGTCAAAGCGCGCAGTCTCTCATAGGGAGTTTGGCCGTTTCCGACGGGTGAGGAAGACCGGCCGGCCTATGCCGCCGGTTCTCTTAATCATGCGCCCTGTTCTCGTATGGGCACGCTTCCACCTTTGGTCGTATTCCTGTCTCTGCCGAAGGCCGTTATCCTGCAATCCCTACCATCTGGAGGGGTTGAAGAACGATAGCGGAAGGAGGAGAAAGGGAATGAACAGCGTGCACCTGATCGGTCGTTTGGCTACCGATGTCAACGTGAGGGAGGTGAGCGGAGGCTCTAAAGTCAGTACGTTCATACTCGCGGTCGACCGTTCGGCTGAAGAGGCGGACTTCTTTCGCGTCAAGGCTTGGAATTCCCAGGCAGAGGCAGCCTCCATGCATCTGGGCAAAGGACGGCGCATAGCCGTAGAGGGCTCGCTTCGTCAGGATGTCTACGAGAAGGACGGCGAGGAGCGAAAGGCCGTGTCTGTGGTGGCGAGGCGATTGGAGTACCTGTAGGGGCTGGTTCATGGACGTTGGGCGCGGTGTCGGCATCGGCCGTCGGCACCGCGCCCCGCCTCTGAGCAAGAAGAGTCATAATAGAGGTCGATGTCCTAGTCAGCGGTGCAGAGGCCCCTTGGTTGGCTATGTCCTCCCCAGCACTCATAGAAGCCCAAAAACGCGCTTTGGCGGCCAAATTGAGCCTGCCTCATCAAGGATTTGTCTTGAGCCGTCCCCGCCTGTTGCGACGGGTGCAGCCGCTCGGTGGCGGCGGTGTCATCTCCGTGGTGGCCGGGCCGGGCTACGGCAAGACCGCCTTCATAGTCGATCTACTTTCCTCGACGAAAATTCGCACCGTCTATTACGCGGTTGATGAGGGCGACAGGGATCCAGTCCGTTTCCTCACCTATCTGGGGGAGGGGTTGCGGGTGCAGCCTGGCGGTGGCGGGCCGGGCTCATCCTCGGACTGGGATGAGCCGGCGCAGGTAGGCCGAACAGCTTTCGACTCTGCGGCCGAGTTGGTGGAGACGATCCATAGAGAGGCACGATGTCCCACCCTTCTCGCGGTGGACGATTGCCATCTCATCGACTCGTCGCCGGATATAGCTCGAGCACTGGAGTTGATCACCCGGTCGCTACCGCCCGGCTGGACGGTTCTTCTCTCCTCACGCCGGCCTCTCGCGGTGGAGCTCGACGCCGTGAGTCTCGGCGGGCGCTTACTACGGCTCCAGGGGCGCGACCTGCGTCTGACCCCGCGTGAAGTCGCCGCCTGGGCCCGACAGAATTGGGACGTGACCCTTGAGCTCTCCGAGGCCAGGGCACTCTGGAGGTTGACTGAAGGGTGGCCCGCCGCGCTCGTTCTCGTGGGCCAGCATCTGCTGTCCCGCAAGACGCGGGTCGATCATAGGGCCGTCAAAGGGATCATGGCGCGGGGTCGTGAATTGCGGGCCTATCTCGAGCAACACGTTATCTCAAGCTTGGAGCCGGACGTGGCCCAAACGATCCTGGCGGCCTCCCTGCTTCCCCGGGTGGTCTTTCCGCGGGATGAGGAGCTTTTACCGGGAGAGCCTGGGCGGGCCGAGTCGATCTTAGAGGAGTTCGTTGCTCATGGTTTTCTCGTGACCGGCACTGGTCGGCGGAGTTTCACGATCCACCCCTTACTGCGTGGTCTCGCCATGCGTGAGCAATGGTCTCGCGAAGGGCAGACGGGGTTGATCCGACGGACCGCGCAGCATCTCGAGCGCAACGGGGAGGATCGTGAGGCTGCGTATCTCTATCTCCGGGCGGGCTACTTCGAGAGTGCGGCGCGGCCTGTGCGTTCTCTGGCAGTGGCGTCACTCAATGCGATGGTCGATTTCGCTCGGGATGAATGGCACGATCTTATTCCCGACACGATCGTCCAAGATGAGCCCTGGCTGCTCGTAGCTAAGGCGAAGGTCCTGCAACAACAGGCCGGATACGCTGAGGCCGCGGCATTGTACGAACGGGCCGCCCGCCTGCTGTCGGGTACGGACGACAGGGAGGGTCTGCTGTCAGTTCTGCTCGCGTCGGCCTTCTGCCTCTTCAATATCGGCGACTGGGAGGAGAGCCTTGCGGTGCTCAACCGCTGCCGGTCACTCGCCACATGTGCCCAGGAGAAGACTGAGGTCTTGGTATCTGAAGGGAGCGTTCTCGTCAGTCTCTGTCGCTGGGATGAAGCTGTGGAGGACTGGGAGAAGGCTCTGGCCGTTGCTCCGGCGGAGATGCGACCGTCCTTAGTGCCGCGCATCCAGATGCATCGGGGGCGGCTGTTCTACTCACTGGGACACTACCGGGTGGGGAAACAATGGCTGCGCAGGTCCCTCGACTCCTGCTCTGAGAGGGTGTCGTCCGCTCGGGCGCTCTTTCTCAACGGGGCTGCGCTTTTAGAGACGGCAACAGGCGAGTACGGTCCCGCCGGGGCTCATGTGGCAGAGTGTCTCCGTTTGGTTCAGGCGCGCGGATACAGTTTTATCCATACGTCCGCGCTGCTCACACAGGCAGGTGTGATGCTGGCCACCGGCGACTTCCGTCCAGGGTTGGCCAATATACGCGAAGCGCGATCGTTGGCTACGGCGGCTGGAGATGCAGAAGAGCTGTTCTGGGTCGAGGATATGCTCGGTGATTTCTGTCGCCGGCAGAGGAACCCCCGCAAGGCACAGGAGCACCACCGTAAAGCCCTCGACATCGCGGAAGAAAATCGGTTGTCTTTCGTTGAGCGTGTACGGGCTTCAACGGCCATCGGTATCGATCAGGTCGCTCTCGGTGATGAGGCGCAGGGTCGTGCCTCGCTGGAAGAGAACGTTAGTCTCTGCCGCCGTTGGGGGTTGGATGGGTCCCTGGTGCCCGCGTTGTTCTACTTGGGTTGGCTCAATGCCCGCTGCGGCCGGGAACACGAAGCCGCCCGGTCGTTGTCCGAGGCAGTGAGGTTGGCGGCGGAGCATGAGCACATCCACTTCTTCGTACAGGAAGCACGACTGGCCGTACCCATACTGGCCTTGTGCGATCGTTTTGGTGTTGGGTCGTTTGTTCGCGAACGGGTTCTACCGATGGTGCCGGCCGGTCTCCAGGCACATTTTCGACTACTCGCTGAGGGATCTACCTATCCCACCGACGTGACTCTCGGTCCTCCTCGTCTTGCGCGGACCGGACAGGTTTTCCATCCGTTGGATGGTGAGCAGGTGGGTATGGAAGACGTTGCAGGTGTCGTCGGGGACGCAGATGTTAGCGGCATCGAGAGTCTTACCGACCGGGAGCGAGAGGTCCTCAAGATGATCGCTCTGGGGATGCCCAACAAGGTCATCGGGGCCAAACTGTTCATCACGGAGAAAACTGTCAAGACACATGCGAACCATGTATTCAGGAAGCTGGGAGTGTCGAGCCGCGTCCAAGCTACACTGGTGTTTCAGAGTTATCAGCGGGCCCGCAGGAGGCAGGGGGTGACTAGATAAGTCGGACCTGTAACCGTGTGACATCGCCCACAGCCGGTCGGCTGTGGGCGATGCAGGTGTGGCTACTTCTCGATATGTACCGGTATCTCGACCACATCCTCTTGCGAGCCGTCTTTGGCGGAGTGTGTGAAGACGATAACCGCTCCTGATCCGGCCCGGCTCACTTCGAAGGGTGCGCTGATATCGAATGCTCCCCTCGTCCCACTGCCGGAGGTGGCAGTGACGACTTTGTCGGCCACAATGAGGTCGTCCTGGTCGGTGACGTTGAGTTGGAAAGTGGCCTCGAAGACGTTGGCGGTGCCCATGACTCTCACGGGGCTCTTAATGGTATCCAAGAGAGTGGGCGATTCCACCAGGATGGCCGGCGACAACTCTTCGTAGTCGCTGCGGTCCATGGGGTGGTCGAGGATGATCCCCTCTCCGCCGAACACGTCGATGGCTTCGCCATCGAGTTTGAAGTTGACGCCTTCTATGGTGGGGAACTGGGTGAGAGTAAACACGACTTCAGCCAGGCGCATGGCCATCGAGAAGCTGCCCCCGCCCGATCCGTATTGTCGGGAAAAATCGACGGTCGCTATGCCGTCCTTGATAGTAAGCCCTCGGAGCGCGGTTTCTTCGGGGATGTTGCTGATCACGTCCAGGTCCTTTTCGGCGGCCGTGGGGCCCTTGAGCAGCGCCTTGATGGCTTCAGCGCCGACCGCGTTGGTCTTGGGTACCGTGCGGGAGAGTGCACACATCTCTCCGTTCCGGGAATAGTAGACCCTCACCTTCGTGCTCCCGTTGCTTGAGGCCGTGGTCGTGCTGGACTCTGATGGCTCTGATGACTCCGAGGTGGCCGTCGTGTCCGTGGGAGGGATGGTGACGGTGGTGTCGGGGTCATTGGTTGTGTTGCCTGCCGAACCTTCGTTGGCGGTTTCGTCTGTGGTTTTGTCTGCGGTTCCGTCCATGGTCCCGTCCGTGGTCCCACACCCGCCGCCGGCGAATGTGACGGCCGCGAGGGCGAGGACAAGCAGGCCGGCCAACACCACGTACCTCATCACCCGTGGGTGTTTTCGCTTGCCGTCGATCGATGCAGGCCTCATCGGCTTCCCTCCTTGGGTGAACCCGTGATCCTTTAGATTTTATCCGTACCTTTATCCGTACGATAACATGCGGAGAGGGGGCGCTGTGGGCGGACGGGGCGGGCCGGTTGCGATTGTGAGAAAGTTGTCGCAAAATCGTCCATTTTTGTCTTAACGCGGTATGAAATACTATATGTCGGGTGTTGGGATATGTGCCCATACAAGATATGGTGTGATCTGGCGAAGGAGGGATCGTAGGCCCCGGGGGTTCCTGTGCGCTCACAGGGGCGTTGAAATACGGTCACTTCGTCACCAGAGTGCGAGGGGTATGCGTCGGTCGACGGCGCGCGGCGCGCAAACAGCCGTGTCGGTGGATCGCCCTATGACGATGGATGGGGCCGCCGGCAGTGCTCCCGCCGATTCTAAGAACCTGGAGGGTCATGAACTGTCCGTATTGCGGCCGTGCTGAGAGTCGCGTTGTCGATTCCCGCGAACTCGACGGGAAAGAAGCCATCAGACGGCGTCGGGAGTGTGCCGCCTGTGGTCAGCGTTTTACCACGTATGAGAAGATCGAGGAGATCCCGATCATAGTGGAGAAACGGGACCGGAGCACTGAGCCTTTTTACCCGGACAAACTCCTGCACGGTCTACTGCGGGCTTGTGCCAAGCGAGACGTACCCGTGGAGCGGCTGGAGCAGATCGTGGCGGATATCGAGCGTCGCCTCCGCGAGGAATTGGTCTACCGGGTTACGTCCGAACGGGTGGGTAAGATGGTCCTCGATCAGCTTCGTGACGTCGATCTGGTGGCCTATGTGCGCTTCGCTTCCGTCTATCGCCACTATGAGAGCATTGAAGAATTCAAGGACGAGCTTGAACGGCTCGCGAAAGAGGGGATTCGATGACCTCGGTCGAAGTGCGGGCTCTGTCCGCGGAGCTCGAACAAAAACTCTCTCCCAGTGCGAAGAAGGTACTGGAGAAACGGTATCTCAAGCGCTCCAAGGACGGCACTCCTTTGGAGGGGGCCGCCGACATGTTCGCTCGGGTGGCTGAGAATATTGCCCAGGCCGATCTCCTCTACGATCCGGATACTTCACTTGATGAAACTATTGCAGAGTTTTTCGCGGTCATGGCTTGTTTGGAGTTTCTGCCCAACACCCCCACGCTCATGAATGCAGGCCGTGAACTGCAGCAGCTATCGGCGTGCTTCGTGTTGCCCGTCGAAGACAGCATGCCGTCTATCTTTGGTGCCATCCGTGATGCGGCGCTCGTCCATCAGTCGGGTGGAGGGACGGGCTTCAGCTTCAGCCGTCTGCGTCCCAAGAACGATCTGGTCCGCTCCACTATGGGTGTGGCCAGTGGGCCGGTGTCGTTCATGCGTGTTTTTGATATGGCTACGGAGACCATCAAACAGGGCGGGACGCGTCGCGGTGCCAACATGGGCATTCTGCGGGTGGATCACCCAGACATCATTGAGTTCATCCGTGCCAAAGAGGATGAGCATATTCTCAACAACTTCAACATCTCGGTTGGTGTTACTGAGGAGTTTATGGGTGCCGTCCTGGCCGGGGACGACTACGCGCTGCGCAATCCTCGCGACCATACCGAGGTGGGCAGGTTGAAGGCCACGGATGTGTTCGACCTTATCGTCTCTCTGGCCTGGAAGAACGGCGAGCCGGGTATCGTCTTTCTCGACCGGTTGAATCGCGATAACCCTACTCCGAACGCCGGAGAGATCGAGTCGACCAATCCGTGCGGAGAGCAGCCCCTCCTGCCCTACGAGAGCTGTAACCTGGGTTCTATCAACCTATCGCTGATGACTGCCGACGGGGCTGTCGACTGGGCTCGTCTGGGCCGTGTCACGAGGACCGCGGTCCATTTTCTGGATAACGTAATCGATATGAACCGGTATCCACTACCGGAGATCGGCGACATGACCAAGAGCAATCGCAAGATCGGGTTGGGGGTCATGGGCTGGGCCGACATGCTCGTAGAGCTGGGCATGGCCTATAACTCCGATGAGGCGATTCGCCTTGCGCACGAGGTGATGGGCTTCATCCACGAAGAGGCCGTTGCGGTCTCTGAGCAGCTGGCCCTGGAGCGGGGTGTCTTCCCTAATTGGGAAGGGAGTACCTGGGCCGCCAAGGGGCGCCGGGTGCGCAACGCCACGCTTACCACTATCGCTCCGACCGGCACCATCTCCATTATCGCCGGCTGCTCAAGCGGGGTGGAGCCGATCTTCGCCCTGGCTTACATTCGCAATGTGATGGACAACACCGAACTGTCGGAGGCGCATCCCGTGTTTGAGCGGGTGCTGAAGGAGCGGGGTCTCTACTCGGAAGAGCTGACCAAGAGTGTGGCGGCGGTAGGCGGTTTGCATGAGCTCGATGTGCCGGATGACCTCAAGCGGGTTTTTGTCACGGCGCACGATGTCAGCCCGGAATGGCATATCCGCATGCAGGCCGCCTTCCAAGACCACGTCGACAATGCGGTCTCCAAGACGGTCAATTTCCCCAACCAGGCCCGGCCTGAAGATGTCGAGCGCGTCTACCTCCTGGCCTATGAGTTGGGTGTCAAGGGTGTCACCATTTATCGCGACGGGTCGCGCCAGGAGCAGGTACTCAACATTGGTGAGGTGAAGCGCAAGGGTGCTGCCGCCGGGGCGCAGATGGAGTTAGGAGATCAGGGGCAGGCTTCCCTGCCCGTTCGGCCCAGCCGGTCTCCGGTTCTTCGCGGGGAGACTCGCGAGAAGGTGACCGGGTGTGGCAGCCTCTATGTCACTGTGAACGAGGACGATTTTGGCCCTCGTGAGGTCTTCGCCAACATGGGTAAGGCCGGCGGGTGCGCTTCGGCTTCCACCGAAGCCATCGGGCGTCTAATCTCGTTGGCCTTCCGTTATGGAGTGCCGCCGGACAAGATCGTGAAACAATTGCGGGGCATCCGCTGTCACGTGCCGATCGGCTTCGGCCCCAACCAGATCCTCTCCTGCCCAGATGCTATCGGCAAGGCCTTGGCCGACAAGTATCATCTGGCGGTCGGCGACGGGAACAGGGCCGTGGGGCAATTGGAGATGCCCATCGCCTTCGCGCAGGGGGCGTGTCCGGACTGTGGAGGGGCCGTCGAGCACGAAGGCGGGTGCATGGTCTGTAGGGCTTGCGGATACTCTAAGTGTTCGTGATTCGGCAATGACCATCTTCACAGACATCGAACTGGTGGCCGTCGAGGAAGCCGATTGCCCAGGCTCCCTCATCGTGACCTTCGACGTCATCTACGCGGGGGAGACCTGGTGCCGGTCTGTGGTCGAGGTGGAGAGTGCTTTCTGCGCCCGCCTGGCAGACAATAACCAGACCGTCATCGCTGCGGCTCGGGATGGGCTCTTGGGGCTGCTGGCTCTGGAAACGGTCCCGGTGTCGCTCCATCTGCGCCTGGGGGATGATGGTCCTACCGTTATTGCACGGGGGGTGCCGGGCTCCTGACCGGAGTCGGTTCCGGGCTGCTGTGGACCTCCGTCGGGCAGGGGGTGAGGCAGATGGCCCAGTCGGGGCACATGTCCCGGCACAGACCGCAGGAGGTGCAGGCGTCGTGATCGGCCAAGTAGGGTACGCCGTCGTCGCCGGCGGCGAGGGCCTTAGGCGCACAGAAATGGATGCAGATGCCACACTGTTTGCAGCGCTCTACTAAGAACTCGGGCAGACGCTTGGTGATTATGTTCGTAGGCGCATTCATGGCTTCATTGTATCAGCGGATGCCGAGTCGTTCGCGGAGCCACGTCGATGCCTGCAGACTGAGGTCGAAGCAGCGCTCGGCTACTTCCAGAGGCAGAGCGCCGGTCCCGCAGGCCGGTGAGATCAGTGAAAGAGCAAGGACGTCATCCACCGACAGGGCTCCTGTCTTGGCTATGGCTTCAGCGCCCTCAATGACGCGGCTGCCTATCTCCTCGTCCGTGAGCTTCAGGGCCCGGTCATCGTTGGGTACGGCCCCCCAGGCCAGCAGACCGCCTTCGCTTACGAACGAGGCGAAGGCTTCCTGCTGCGTGATGACCGAGTCGAAGTAGTCGCAGGCATCGAACGACAGCAGGTCGAACGGTAGGGAGACGACACTCTCCCAATCAGCTCCGCCACAGATATGGATACCGGTCAGGCAGTTGAGTGGGGCCAGGCACTCCTCGAGGAGCGGGTAGCAGAACTCGGGGGGTACGTTGACGAAGGCTGAACCGAGTTGTGCCATGTAGGGCTCGTCGAAGACGATCACGGGCACCGACGTGGGGGCCCATTCGCGGAGGAGATTTTGCTGCCATTGGGCTTTGGCGGAGAGGAGCGCAGTAGCCAACTCCCGCTGGGTGTCGTCGAACAAGAGGCTACGCCGGTCTTCGCGCAGGACCGTCAGCCCGAAAGAGACGGGGCCCGTCACTTGGCCCTTGACGTACGGCGGTAAGGCATCCTGTCCGGACAATGTGTGCAGTGCGGAGCCGAGCGCCGGAATGCCCGCTGCCCGTTCAGGCGAGATGGCGAAGAGGGCGGGGTCGTCCTCCCCCAGTCGTTCCAGGAATTCGGTCACCTCGTCGGCTGGTGGTTCGTCGGCCACGTAGAAGCGCTGCTGTTCGAGGTCGATCACTGCGCCGGGTAGGCCTTCACCGTACTGGACGTACATGTTCTCCAGGAACGAACGCCGGGGTAGCTGGGGCCAGGCCGGTATCTCCGCAGTGTAGCGAAAGACGGCCTTCATGGCTTCTTCGACGTCCTCATGAGGGAGGGAGCCGACTGCCATGGCCGCGCAACGTGAAGGTACAGCGCCCTCGATCTTGTTGATTCCTCGTCTAGTGGTCACGCGTTCGTCCCTTCCGCGGGTGTCGGTCGGGCCAAACCGTACCACGTAAGTACGGTCCGCATCCAACCGTGTCGTCGATGGAGTTCCACCTTGACTCTTCGACGGAAGGCCTCGGCGGCCATGAGATCTTCCGGTCCGGCTTTACGGGCGCCGAACAGTACCGCGTGGACCCGGTCGGTGAACCCGGGGGCGGCCACGACGTGCAGGTGTTCCTCGGCGAGCCGTAGGGTGTCTTCGATCGTATCTGCCGGAGACGTGGGGAGGCCGTATGCGGAGAGGTCGTGCCGGAGCAGCTGTAGGGATGCGGCGAGGCGCATGTCGGGTGGACCTCGTCGCAGGTGTCGCCGCCGCCAGAGAGAGCGCCCGGTCGGCCAGACGATGGCGAGTATCGGTAGGCTCAAGAGCCATAGCGGCCGGGTGGGGCCGTGCTGGTCGGTGGCGTCTCCCGCGGCCTCCTCTGCTTTGGACTGCGACACGTCGTCGATGGACGAGTCTGCGCGTGGTTGGGGGGTCTCGGTGACGTCGCTGCCGGTTGCGTCTTCGCTGAACGGGTCGACGAAACCCGGACTGGCGGATGAGGGACTAGGAGTCGGTATGTTCCTTCCTGGAGTGGGATCGAAGGTGGCCCAGCCCACTGTGGGGAAGAACGCCTCAACCCAGGCGTGGGCGTTGTTGGCGCTCACTGCGTAGACACCCTCGGATACTTCGTCGCCGCTGGTGAAGCCGACGGCCACTTGGGCGGGTATGGCGTTGTAGCGCAGCAGGAGGGCCATGGATCCTGCGAAGTGTTGGCAGTATCCGGTTTGAGTGTCGAACAGGAAGGCGGCGTATGGAGAAGAGTAGTCGCTCGCCGGGGGGCGCAGTGAGTAGGTGTACCGTTCGCGTAAATACTGTTCGATTCTCAGGGCCACCTCGTAGGGGTCGGCGGCATTCCCCACGATGCGCGCGTTTATCGCATACAGGTTGGCCCATTCCCACCCCTGCGGAGCGGAATCGATGGGGGCGAGCCGCCGCCAGGCGGCATCAGGGTGGGGATCGTCAATCTCATCGGCGTGCGGGAAGGGTAGGGCGAGGTAGGGCGCGACGTCCCGAGGATAAGCTGTGCCCTTGCCCACCAGGTCACGTGGACCGAGTGTGGGGATTACGGCCTTCAGCGTGTATTCGAAGGCCGGGCCGAGAGCCGTGCCGGAGTGCAAAGAGCGTGCGTCGCTCATTCTCAGCTTCACGCGATGATCGGTGTATAGCTCGTGAGGCTCTCCACCTGTGAAGAAGTAGTTGGTGTAGGCGGATTGGACCTGGAAGACCTCGGTTACGGTCTTCCCCGGCGGGCCCGGGTCGGCGGCGGGGATGGTGTAGATCCAGGCGCCGGCCGTCTGCCTGACCGGAGGGCGCTGTGTAAAGGTCTGAGACGTCACCCAGGTGCTGCCCGTGAAGACATCAAGTGTGTTGGCTCGCCAATAGGATGGAGTGGGCGACGTGACCCGCATGATCTGATGGTCGGCCGCCGGATCGAGCATCTGCGGATAGTTCTGCATCCAATTGAACGTATGGGTCGAGTTGCTTTGGAAGAAAGGATCCCAGGTGCGCCAATCCTTCCATGGAGGTGCAGCCGTGGACGGAACCACGTTTATCAATACGAGGGCCAAGAGCACGGCCACCATGCCGAGACCACCTCCTGCCAAGATGCTGCGCAGTCGCCAGCCGGTACGGTTTAGGCCTCGGGAAAGCACCAGCAGACATCCTGCCAGGATTAAGAACAGCGCCACCGGCCACAGTGTTCGGGCGATAGTGTCGACGGTGAGGCTGAAGCCCAGGAGCACCATCAACAGGATGAGGCCGGAGATGACTCTGCGCAGGCTGAGGGCCAGGAAGGCTGCCACACCGACCAGCAGATAGGCAGAGAACGCCACAAGTAGACGGAGTCCGGGGACGGCGGCGACGTCTAGGGGGAAGATGTCCTTTGCGTAGGCCGTAGCACCGATGCGCAACTGACCGATGTAGAAGCTTAAGTGGTCGTTCAGGCCGTCAACCTGTCCGGGGAGAGGCAGGGTGGTGCGGACGACGAGGTATGCGCCCAGGGGCAACAGTACCAGGGCTGCCGGCCATGCTTTGCGATGGCAGAGACCCGGTGCTCCGGCCAAGCAGGCGGCGAGGACGGTGCGCAGGAAGATGCCGGACATGGAGGGTTGTACCCCACGATTCAGGGCCAGGGCGGCAGTGGCCGCAAGGCCGATGAAGCACAGCAGGTAGAGGACCCTGGGCAACGTCCTCACATCTGCCTCACCTACCCCCGGCTTCATAGGTGCGATTGTCTCGTCCTAATGACATGATCTGCTCCAGATCGTCACCCCGCTCCAGGGTCAGGCAGGGGATGCCTGCTGCGAGCAGGGCCAGGAGCTGGCTGCGGGTCTCGGCGGAGAGCGGCATGCTCCAGTTGGTCTCCGGCGTCCGAGTAAACGTATCGCCTGCCACGTAAAGCAGGGCTACATGTGTGCGGGCCCCGCGGAGTTCGATGAGGGTGTGGACCAACTCATGATCCAGCGACATACTGACTACAGTCAGGCTCTCAGGCCGGAGTGTGCGCGCGCCGGTGTTGTACAGTCGGCGCAGATTCTGGGCCAACGGGATCGTGGCGCTCGGCTGCGCTCCGGCCAGCACTTCTAAGAGTTCGCTCCGTCCGTTTTCGTCCGCAGGCAATTGCGTCCTCTGCAGATGGTGCTCGTGACGGAAAAGGGTGACGGTGTGGCCGGCCCGCAGGGCGAAGTCGCAGATGCTGCCCGCGGCGCGGACCGCCAGTTCGAAGCTGCTGTCGGGAGCACGGCCGAGTACCTGCGCAGCCGTTCCGTCTAGGAGTATATCCATCCGGCCGCCGGCCGGTTCTTCTGTCTCCCGCAGCATCAAGACACCTGTCTTGGCCGTGCTCTTCCAGTCAATGTGGCTCAGTGGCTCTCCCGGCTGGTATGGGCGGATGGCTCTGAATTCCGACGTGCCGAGCGTGAGGAGGGATCTTCGGCTGCTCCGGTCATGCGGCAGACCTATCTCAGAGGTGAGTGCGCAGGAACGGAGTGGGGTGAGGCGGGGATGGATGGTCACGCGCAGAGGGGTGCCTACGCGCCGGGCGACGATGGCCAATCCCAAGGGGTCTTCGGCCAACATCATCGCCGGTGGAAGGACGTGGACACCTCTATTAACCTGTCCGATCCGGACGACGACCATCCTACGGGCCCGTGGGGCCGGGCCTTCGACCTCCAGTTCGGGGTCGTCGTTGGCGAGCCCTGCCAGGGGACTGCTGATGGTCAACTCGGGCCCCGGCAACCAGGAGCGATTCTTGATGACCATGCGGAGTTCGGGCTCGTCTCCGGCCACGGGGTATGTGGGGTAGAGGTCGCGGGCTATACGTATCCGTCTTCCCGCGAAGCCGACGAGCACCCAGGACACAAGCACCACGGCCACGAGGGCGAAGGCCAGTAGATAGAGTTCCCACGTCCCGACCAAGCGCGCGGCCACGTAGGTCCCTGCGGCGATCCCTAGGAGGGCCAGGCCTCGTGCCGTGGGCCGGGGCATCAGCTAGCCACCGCTTTGAGGGACGGGCACGCTTTCAACCAATCCGGCGACTAGGTCGCCCGCGGTGTGCCCATGCATCTTGGCCTCTGGCGACAACACCAAGCGGTGGGCGATGACCCTGACGGCTAGGTCTTTGATGTCCTTGGGTATCACGAAGTTACGGCCTTTCAGGAGGGCGAGGGCCTTCGCGGCCCGCACGAGCGCGATGCCGGCCCGGGGGCTCGCTCCTAAATAGATGTTCCGGTCGGTTCGCGTGGCCGTTATCATGCTCACCACGTAGTGACGTAGGGCGGGAGCAACCCGCACACGGCCTACACACCGGGTCATGGCAAGCACCTCCGAAACGTGTAGCACCGGGCGCAGTTCTAGTAGAGGATCGTGTGAGGTCTGCTCGTGGATGATATTGGCCTCCACCTCGACAGACGGGTAGCCGAGGCTCAAGCGCATCATGAAGCGGTCGAGTTGGGCTTCGGGTAACGGGTAGGTTCCTTCGTATTCGATGGGATTCTGTGTGGCGATCACCATGAAGGGCGGTTCCAAAGAGTGCGTGACGTTATCGACGGTCACCTGGCGCTCCTCCATGCATTCGAGGAGGCTCGATTGGGTCTTGGGCGACGAACGGTTGATCTCATCACCGAGCACGATGTTGGCGAAGATGGGTCCGGGGCGGAATTCGAACTCACCGCTCCTTTGATTGAACACGCTCACGCCTGTGACATCGCTGGGAAGGAGATCGGGAGTAAACTGGATGCGGGCGAAACGGCAATCGATGGAGCGGGCCAGCGCCTTGGCCAGCAGTGTCTTGCCTACACCCGGAAAGTCTTCGATGATTACATGGCCGCCGGCCAGGAGGGCGACAACACAGGCTCGGATGACTTCCTCTTTGCCCAGGATCACGGAAGCCACGGCGGAGGCGATGCGGGAGGCCCGGCCGGCTACACTCTGTACCTCCTGGTCCTGGAGGAGGCCGGTCTCAGCCGGTCCTGTGTGGGCCGGGTGGGGAGTGCCGGGGGTGTTCTTGGACCTATCGGGCATGATGCCCCTTCCGTGTCAGGGGTCACTCCACTCGGGGGTTGCCCTGCGTAGTCTACCCTTTTGAAGGGAGTCTTAACTCGCATCAGGGGCTGTGGGTCCCACGCAGGGTGCGGAGACGGAGGGGCAGTCGGTTGCGGGCGACCGGTCGTGCGCCCCTCGGTGCCGCTTGAAGTTGACCCTGCATACCACTAGACTACGCTCGCGTAAAGGCGATGACGGGAACGAGTAGGTGCTGCTCTTCTCCAAGCGAGCCGGAGAGGGTGTGAGCCCGGCGGGAATCAGCATGCGAACATCATCCCCGAGCCGCCGGCCGAACGGTCGAGCCGGCCGGTCCATGGGTAACGTGTTGTGAAGGCACGGGTGCCCATAGCCGTCGATTCGTACTCAGTAGACCCGGCCGGGGCCTTCCCGTAACAGAAGGGGGATGTCCGGACCGCCGGTGGGCGACACGAGGATCGTGGAGTCGAACCAGGTAGGCGGTGGGTCGTCCGCAGAGTGGGCCGCGCTACGCGCGGCCAAGTAGGGTGGTACCGCGGGTCTCCCCGTCCCTACGCGCTCCGGTTCCGTGGCTACATGGAACGGGCAGGCGCCCGGTTTCTTTTGTAGACCGGCGACGCAGGCGCGGGGCGGGGTTTTGTCGTTCTGGGCAGCATCGGCCCGCGGAGGGCCGGCAGGCGCGCCATTCGCGCAGGGCCGGCATCGACAGGAGGAGCACATGGCAGGCAGGTATCGGCCGGTAGACACGGGACAGGACTTCCCGGCTTTGGAGCAGCGGATCCTTGAATGGTGGAAGGAGCGTTCCGTATTCGAGAAGAGCCTCGAACTGCGGGCCGGCTGCCCCGAATGGGTGTTCTACGAGGGTCCCCCGACCGCCAACGGTAAGCCCGGCGTACACCACGTCTTGGCCCGGGTGTTCAAGGACATCTATCCCCGCTACAAGACCATGCGCGGCTACTACGTGGGGCGCAAGGCCGGCTGGGACTGCCACGGCCTGCCGGTCGAACTGGAGATCGAGAAGCGTCTTGGTTTTCAGCACAAGGAACAGATCGAGGCCTACGGAGTGGCTGAGTTCAACCGGCTGTGCCGAGAGTCGGTGACGGCGTACGTGGATGAGTGGAACAGGATGACCGAGCGCATCGGCATGTGGGTGGATCTTGAAGACCCATACATGACCATGACCGACGACTACATCGAGTCGGTGTGGTGGATCTTGGCCGAGTTCGCTAAGAAGGATCTACTCTATGAAGGCCACAAGGTGGTCCCTTACTGCCCACGGTGTGGTACGGCCCTCTCGTCGCACGAGGTGGCCTCAGGTTACCGGTTGGTGACGGACCCCTCTATCTTTGTGCGCTTCCCACTGTATGCGGAAGGCGCCTCTGGAGAAACTCCGGTGCCGGAGCAGGGGGCGGACGGCCTACCGGTGAGTTTGCTCGTATGGACTACCACTCCTTGGACACTCATCTCCAATGTTGCGGCGGCCGTAGGTCCGGATATCCGCTACGCGCGTGCCCGACTGGGTGACGAGTGTCTCATCCTCGCCGCCGATCTAGTTGCAACGGTGCTGGGGCCCGACGCTGAGATCGAGGAGACCTTTCCGGGCTCCGAACTGGTCGGTCGCCACTACCGCGCGCCCTACGACTTCGTCACTCCTGACAAGCCGGCCTGGCGGGTAATACCCGCCGGCTTCGTTGCAACCGATGAAGGCAGTGGCATCGTCCATATAGCTCCGGCCTTCGGTGCCGATGACATGGCTGTGGGGCAGGCCAATAACCTGCCGGTCATCATGCCTGTGGACGAAGAGGCCTGTTTCACCTCTGAGATCACCCCTTGGGTAGGTGTGTTCGTCAAAGATGCTGATGTCGGTATCATGGACGAGCTGGAGTCGCGAGGGCTGCTCTTCAAACACCGGCCCTACGAGCACAACTATCCTCACTGTTGGCGTTGCGACACGCCCCTCATATACTATGCCAAGACCTCCTGGTACGTTCGCACCACCGCCAAGAAGGACACTGTGCTGGCCGCCAACGAGGAAGTCACTTGGTATCCCGACCATCTCAAGCACGGTCGCTTCGGTAAATGGCTGGAGAACAATGTCGACTGGTCGCTCTCTCGCGACCGCTACTGGGGCACGCCGTTGCCGGTCTGGCGCTGCGCCAAAGGTCACGATACGGTGATCGGTTCGCGGGCCGAACTGAGCGAGTTGGCCGGCCGGGATCTCTCCGGCCTGGAGTTGCACCGCCCCTACGTCGACGAGGTCACCTTCCCCTGTCCGCAGTGCGGGGAGGAGGCTCATCGCGTCGCCTCTGTCATCGACGCGTGGTTTGACTCCGGCTCTATGCCGGTCGCCCAATGGCACTACCCCTTCGATAACCAGGAGACGTTCGCGAAGCGTTTCCCAGCGGATTTCATCTGCGAAGCCATCGATCAGACCCGAGGCTGGTTCTACAGTCTGCTTGCCATCAGTGCGCTTCTCACCGGACGCTCCTGCTATCGGAACGTCCTCTGTCTGGGCCATATCCTCGACCAGGACGGCCGCAAGATGTCCAAGCGCCTCGGCAACGTGGTCGACCCGTGGACCATCCTCGACAAGCAGGGTGCCGACGCACTCAGGTGGTATCTGTTCACGGTCAGCTCTCCGTGGTTCGCCCGTCGCTTTGGCCCTGAGAACGTGGACGAGGTCATCCGCAAGTTCACCCTTACCTTGTGGAACACGTATTCGTTCTACACGCTCTACGCCAACATTGACGGCTTCGATCCCGCCCAGCACGATGTGCCTGTGGCCGAGCGGAGTCTCATGGACCAATGGATCCTAGGCGATCTCCATATCCTCATCCGCAGGGTGACGGCTGAACTCGACGCCTATGATGCTTTCGCCGCCGGTCGCGCCATCGGCGAGTTCGTCGACGAACTCTCCAACTGGTATGTACGCCGTAGCCGGCGCCGCTTCTGGAAGAGCGAGGCCGACACCGATAAGTTGGCGGCCTACCTCACCTTGAACGAATGTCTAATCACGCTCTCCACGTTGCTGGCGCCGTTCACTCCCTTCTTGGCCGAGGAGCTCTATCAAAACCTGGTGGCCGAACGCTCGCCGGATGTCCCGGAGTCGGTGCATCTGACCGACTGGCCGGTCGCCGATGAGGCCTTCATCGACGAGGACCTCTCCTTCCGGATGGCCACGGCCCGTCAGGTGGTCAATCTGGGGCGCGCCGCGCGCAACTCGGCTCAGATCAAGACCCGTCAACCTATCGAGGTGGTCGTAGTAGCAGCAGGACCTCAACAGCGCTCCGCTGTGGCCGGTTTGGCCGACGTGGTTGCTGAGGAGTTGAACGTGAAGACCATCGAGTATGCGGAAGGGGCCGGTGAGCTCGTCAGTTATGTGATCAAGCCCAACTACCGGACACTGGGGCCGAAGTTTGGCAAGAAGATGCCGGCGGTCGCGGCGGCTGTGGCTGCGCTCCCGGCCGACGAGATCGGGGACCGAGTGGGCGATGGACGTTCGGTTATGGTCGAAGTCGAGGGTGGCGAGTACGAGTTCACTCCCGAGGACCTGATCGTGGAAGCCCACGAGCGGGAGGGTTTCAAAGTGGAACGGGAAGGCGGAGTAGCCGTGGCTATTTCCACGCACCTCTCCCCCGATCTTCTCCGCGAAGGTCTGGCGCGTGAATTGGTTCACCATATCCAGAACACGCGCAAGGCCGCGGACTTCCAGATCGACGACCGCATATACCTACGAGTGGCCGGCCCCGATGAGATCGCGGAGATGTTGGCCGTGAACGGAGACTGGGTGAAAAAGGAGACCTTGGCGCTGACCCTGGACGTTATCGGCGACGGGGCGGCCACCGGTGGGGCGGCTGCCGACGGGGCGACTACCGATGGTGCGGAGACCGGCGCTGCCTTTCACACCGAGAATCTCAAGGTCAATGGTCTCCCAGTGACGGTGCAGGTGGCCAAGGCTTGAAGCCTGCTACCGCTCGTCCTGCTGCCGCTCGTTTTTGATGAAGTCGCGCGCGGTCTGCAAGGGAGGGCGGGCCTTCTTGGGCACTGCCTGCAGACCCTGATCGAGTACCGTCAATGCCTCTGCGTCCCTGGCCTGTCGCCACAACAGCTCGGCCAGGTTGAGGTAGGGTGGCGCGAGGGTGGGATCATCGACTATGGCCTTGCGATAGGCTTTATCTGCACCGTCGGTGTCGCCCATGTCGCGCAGGGTGTTCCCCAGTCGGTTGCGTAGTACGGCGTCTTCTTTGCTTGCCAAGAGACGCTCATAGGTGGTCACGGCCTTCTGAAAGTGGCCTAGATTGTAGTAGGCCAGGGCCAGCTGACGCTGAGCGTTTTTGTCCTTGGGGGCTGCTGCCGCCTGCTCCAGCAGGGGGAGGATGGCGTTCCATTCTTCGGCCGTGGGTTGCAGCCTTCCCGCAACGGGAGGCACATTTAGCGATCCCGGCTGCCTGTCGTCTGAGCTTTGGGTCGGCCGGCCGTCATCGGTGGCCGGGGGCGCGTCGGCGTTGTCCGAACAGGCCGCCGCGAATGCGGCCGTCACGATGACGATAGCCGCCAGGAGGATGAACAGAATGTCACGTCGCCGTGGCCGCCTGGGCACGATGATGAGTGAGGAGCGCTCCAAGGAGCGCTCCTCACTCTCAAGCCTCGGCTGTCGGGCCGACTCGTTCTGCTCCTCATGTCGATCCATGGGTGGCTATTATCCGTTATTTCTTGGGGCTGAGCTCACGTTTCATCTCTTCCAACCGGGACTTGTCCTCGGCCTTCACGGCTTTGATACCTCGGTCAAGGGTCTCGATGGCTTTATCGGTCTGCTCTTGCGAGGAGTACACCGAGGCCAGGTTGATATAGGGGATGGCGAGCGCCTTATCCATCTTGATCGATTTCTCGTAGGCTGCTATGGCTTCGTCGATCTTGTCCTTGTTGGTCTTTCCCCAGTCACGCAGGACGTTGCCGTAGTTGTTTTGGGTAAAGGCATCTGCTTTGATTTTGAGCATCTTCTCGTATGTCACGGCCGCTGCTTCGTAGCCTCCGGTATTGTACTGAGCGATGGCTAGGTCCTGCAGAGTGGCGATGTCCTTGGGTTTTGCTTCGGCGGCCTTCTTCAGACCGGGTAGAGCAGCAGCGTATTCCTCTTCGGTCTTGCCACCAACGATCACCTGCCTATCCGACGCGTCTTTGGCCGCAGGCTTCGTGGTCGCGCTCGATGCGGAGGTGTCTTTCGTGGCGGCCTTATCTCCGTTATCCCCGCAGCCTCCCAGCAGGGCGGCCAGCGCCGCCAGCAGGATTAGAGCGACCACGATCAGACTCCTCTTGAATACTGCTCTTTGCATCTACGACACTCCTTCTGTCTTGTTTGCGTGTCCGGTCCCGGTCTGTGCTCATGCGGGCACAAGCACGTCGAGGGCATGAGGATCGATTTCCACTGTGGCCGGTAGCCATCCGGCCAGTTCTCCATCGGTCTGGAACCATACCACTTGTTCCGGATCGAGAGGGAGTAGTTCGGCCCGTTCTCCGCAGAGGTAGAGGACCTTGTCATTCTGCAGGTGGAGAGCGGTCGGCACCGCCAACCAGAAGGCGGCCAGACTTGATCGTTTGGTCCCTCTGAACAGCATCAGGTCGAGGCGGCCGTCGGTCGGGTCCGCCTTGGGTGTGACACCGAGCCGGCCGGCATAGTAGCGGCTGTTGCCCGCCACGAAGAACGTGGCCCGGTGCTCTTCATCCCCGATTCGGACTAGGAACTCCGTTGGGGGGCCGGCCAGTCCTGCCTTTACTCCGGTGCTGACGAAAGCCAACTCGCGAAAACGCTTCTTGGCCTTTGGATCGATGTTGTGGATGGTGAGGGCGTCGATTCCGGCACCCATCATGAGCACAAACCATCGTCCATTCACCTTTCCCAGATCCAACGTCATAGTGGTACCCTCGGCAATGATCCTGCAGGCTTTGGCCACCTGGCTGGGTATGCCCAGTTCCAACGCTAGGACGTTGACGGTGCCGGCCGGTACGATGCCTAAGAGGGGGCGTGTTGTCCGGCCGGTGAGGGCGTCGCGAACTCTGCGGGCAGACATGCCGTTTACGATCTCGTTGATGGTGCCGTCGCCGCCGACGGCCACGATGATGTCTGCTTCACCGGCGACCTCTTTGGCGATGTGGGTGGCGTCATGAGGGTCGCTCGTACCGCGCAGTTCGACCTCAAAGCCGCGCTTACCCAGTATGCGTTGCACGGTCTTGGCCACCGTTGCGCCTTGATCCCGCCCGGCCGTTGGATTGTGGATGACCACCGTCTTCACGTCACGCGATGTCCTCAAAGGCGCGGAGCCGGATGGCGGCGCGGTTTCCGCCTGCCTGCGGATCGAGCATGGCGTATGTGTCGTAGCCGGCCAATCGGGCCAGGGCGGCGGCCTGGGCGAAGTCACGCCCGACTTCCGTCGGCCGGTGGGCGTCGGAGCCAAAGGTGATCGCTACCCCGGCTTCGTGAAGAAGACGGAGGAGGTGCGGTGCCGGGTAGATCTCGTTGACCGGCTTGTGTAGGCCGGCGGTGTTGATCTCCACAAGTACACCGGCGTGCGCCACCCGCTCCACCAAGCGTTCGAGCTCTCGGTCTAAGGAACGGGTGGGGCGGTGTCCGAATTTCTTCATCAGGTCGAGATGACCAAGGATGGTGAACAGTCCTGAGTCGGCCGCGTCGCCAACAAGCTGGAGATACTCGGCCCATGATCGGTCGATGTCGCGACCGGCGTAGCGCTCGATCTGTTGCGGATCATCGAAGGCCCACTCGCCGAGGAAATGGACTGAGCCTATCACGTAGTCGAAGGGGTACTCTGCTAACAGTGCGGCCAGTTCTGTGACCGTCTCCGGCCGGTAGTCGGCCTCCACCCCCAGTAGGACGAACCCTGGATGAGCCTCCTTGAGCGACTCGACCTCGGCGATATAGTCGCCGAGGTCGTCTATATCCATAGTTAGCTCGGGATTAGGTGACGGCAGCAGGGGGAAGTGGTCGGCTACACCGATGGCGAGCAGTCCTGCCGCGCGTGCCGCCTGGACGTACTCGAATGGGCGGCCGCTGGCATGCCCGCAGCGTTCCGTGTGTGTGTGGTAGTCGGGGAGGGGCATCGTTGTCTACTTCACATTCAGGTGGCTTCCGCGGTGTCGACCGCTCGCGGTGTGGTTTGGTCGCCGCGGCGTGGCCGTGACAGCGTTTCACTGTCGAGGAGGATCGTGTAGGGCCCCACATTCTCGAGAGAGACGTGCATATGTGCCCCGAAGCGGCCTGTGGCTGTAGCTACACCTTGGCGCTCCAGTGCCTTGCGGAACTCGTCCACGAGAGCTTCGGCCGGTTGTGGGTCGGCCGCGTCACTGAAAGAGGGGCGCCGGCCCCGGCGGCAGTCGGCATAGAGAGTGAACTGGCTAATCACAAGCGCACTCCCTCCTACGTCGAGCAGAGACAGGTTCGACTTGCCCTCCTCATCAGGGAAGATGCGCAGGTTTGCGGCCTTGTCGGCCAGGGTCAGCGCATCATTCGTGTCGTCGTTCCGCCCGGCACCGACCAGTATGAGTAGTCCGTCGTCGATCTGTCCGACCATCTTGCCGTCGATCTCCACACCGGCTCGGCTCACCCGCTGTAGCAGCGCCCTCACGTTAGTGGATCCTCGAGCGTGAAGTCGTCGAGAGACCAGCGACCCTGGTGAGGGCGCCCGCGCAGGATTCCATGCACAAATCTATTCATGAGCGTGTCATCTCCAGAGAGCAGGACCTCGGCATAATTGCCGGTCACGCCTCGTAGGCGGCCGTCGAGTCCACGTTCGCGCAGGACCAAGACCCGTTGCCTGCTCCCTTCGATGCGGCGCTGAAAACGGGTCCTCAAGTCTTGGCCGATCCGGCGCAATCGCAGGCTGCGCTCATGGATGACTTCGGGATGGACCTTGGCTGGCAGGCCGGAGGCGACCGTTCCCGGGCGGTCGCTGTACGCAAACACGTGCAGATAGGTGAGAGGGGAAGTTTCGATGAACCGGCACGTCTCCATGAAGTGCTCCTCGGTCTCGCCCGGGAACCCCACGATCACATCTGCGCCTAGGGCGGCATCGGGGAAGCGCGTGGCGATCTCCCGGGCCACACATCCGTAGTCCTCTGTGGAATAGGGACGGTTCATGCGCCTGAGGATGTAGTCACTGCCACTCTGCAGAGGCAGGTGGAAGTGATGCGCTATGCGTTCTCCAGATGCAGTGATGGTGTTCAGCAGGGCGCTGTTCACCTCCAGTGGTTCGATCGAGCTGAGACGATAGCGGACGGCGTTGGTCTTCGCGACGAGGAAACGCAGCAAATCGGAGAGTTCTCCTTCCTGCGTGTCATGTCCCCAGCTACCCAGGTTGATGCCGGTGAGCACGATCTCCTTGTATTCGCGGTTGATCAGGTGTTCCACCTGCCCGATTACCTCGCCCCGGGGCATGCTCCGAGCCGGACCCCTGGCGGCCGGTATGATGCAGTACGCGCAGTGGGAATCGCAGCCGTTTTGTATCTTGAGGAAAGCCCGCGTGTATCCATGGGCGGCGGCCACGAACTCATCGTGTGCAGCAGTGTCTCGGCCGAGGGTCGTTCGTAGGTGTCGCAGGTGTCGCGAGTGACCTTCTTGGCGCTCCGGCTCCATGCCGGTGCCGGCCGAGTGGCGGGCTGCGACGGCGCGTATATGGTCGGTCAATCGCGTCTTCTCGTCGTTTCCGAGCACCAGGTCGACCCCGGGGATGGCACGGATCGCATCTGGGTCCACCTGGGCATAGCAGCCCGTCACGGCGACAATGCACTCAGGGTCGAGGCGCCGGGCCAGACGGATCTGTCGCCGGCAGGTGCTGTCGCTCTTAGCGGTGACGGTGCAGGTATTGATCACACGGATGGTTGCCGTGTCCTCCCAGTTGACAAGACGGTATCCTTCGGCCAGGAACGCTTCCTGCATCTGAGCAGTCTCACATTGGTTGAGCTTGCATCCGATAGTGCGGAACGCCACTCGACCTGGGATGGAATCTTGGATGTCGAGATGGGGCATGATTTGGGCTGCCATCCGATTTGTGGTGATGCTTTGGAGCCGCTGAAGTCCCGGGGATGTTAGCATATTGCGCACCAGCAGGAGGTTTGGGCTATTAGAAGGCGATATGTGAGTTCCATCTCCACCATCCTTCCCAACTTCTGCCGACGCGATCGCATCGGAGGCCAAGCCGTACGCTTTATCATGGTGGGTGTTATCAACACCGCTGTTGACCTCATCGCTTTCTATCTACTCAGCATGATCCCGGGTTTGCCCTACGCGGTGGCTAAGGCCGTTTCGTACGTGCTGGGTATTTGTAACAGCTTTATCTGGAACAAGTACTGGACCTTCAGTGCCGGTTCTTCTGAGCGGACCAGACGCGAGTTCACCGTGTTCTTCGCGGTTAACCTACCGCCTCTCACCGTCAACGTCGTGGTCTTTACTCTACTGGGCCTCTGGATTCATTCAGGGTCTCCCTGGATGAGGCTGGTCAAGGCCTTCTCGGCGGCGGTGATCTCGGTGGCCTGGAACTTCCTCGGTAGTCGCTATCTCGCCTTTCGGGGCAGCGCCCTCAAAGGGAGTCGGTCATGAGTGGGGAGGATTGTGTGAGAATACCGGCGCCGCCGCGTTTCTCTATCGTCATTCCCATTCATAATGAGGCGGAGTGTTTGGCGCGTGAAGTGGACGCGCTGATCACCGAGTTGGCCGCCCACTCTGTAGACTACGAGTTGATACTGGCCGAGAACGGCAGTACGGATGAGACACCGGCCATAGCCGAGCAACTGGCCGCGGCGCAACCCCGTGTTCGGTTCCTCCATGTGCCGCGACCCGACTACGGCGCTGCTATGAAAGCCGGGATGCTCGCCGGAAGCGGAAGTCTACTCGTGAACTTCGACATCGACTTCCGGGATGTGGGCTTCATGCTGAGAGCCGGCAGGCGTATAGAGAGGGGCGGCCCGGCCATCGTGGTCGGTAGCAAAATCATGCAGGGCGCTGAGGACACGCGTCCGGTGGTTCGACGCCTGGTCTCTCTAGGCTTTACCACCATCCTTAGGGTACTCTTCGATCGGCGGATGGATGATACCCACGGCGTGAAAGTGCTGCGCAAGGATGTGATCGACCGTTTTGCTCCCCAGACCGTCATGACTCGCGACCTGTTCGACACGGAACTCATCATCCGAGCCCGCCGTGCCGGCGTGGTCGTGGAGGCTATTCCGGTGGCCTGCGAGGAGAAGCGGAAGTCACGTTCATCGCTAGGACGTCGTATACCGCGGACCCTCAGAGGGCTCGTGCGGCTGCGCTTGATCTTATGGAAGGAGGGGGATGTTCGGGCGAGACCGTGAGGACTTGGTAGAAAGCGGTAGCGTGTGGGACTGGATCCCCACCCTACTGGTCTTCCTGGCTATCTACACGACACTCCTCATATTTTATAAGCCCAACCTCCTCTTCAGTCTGACCACGACTGCAGGTGGCGATACCGGAGCGCACCACTATTCGGCCCAGTACCTCATCCAGGAGCTGCTGCCCCGTTTTCGGCTGACCGGTTGGGCACCCGGCTGGTATGCGGGCATGCCCATGCTCACTTTCTATTTCCCCTTCCCCTTCCTGCTCATCGCTGTACTCGACTGGCTCCTCCCGTACCTGGTGGCGTTCAAAATTGTGAGCGTCCTCGGTGTCTTCGCGCTGCCGGCCACCGCCTACGCGATGGGTCGGCTGTGGCGCGTACGCAGGCCCTATCCGGTCCTAGCGGCGGTCTTCGCCCTCGTATTCCTGCTCATGGAGAGTTACTCCATCTATGGGGGCAATATCCTCAGTACTTTGGCCGGCGAATTCAGCTACATGTTGAGTTTTTCTCTCGTGCTTCTCTTCTTGGGCACTCTGTATCGGGGGATGGAAAGGCCGCGCTTCAACATGCTCTTCGTGCTCAATTGCCTCATCCTGATGGCACTGGCGCTGTCTCACATCGTGACCACGATGATGCTGGTCTTCATCGTTCCCGGACTACTGTTGGTGAATCTCCGCTGGCGCTCTCTCGGATACGCTGTCTGTGTGGCGGTGGTGGGGTTTGCGTTGAGTGCCTTCTGGTCTCTGCCGTTCGCCGCGAACCTGGAATGGACGGCGCACATGGCCTGGGATCAGCTCCGCTCTATCAATGACCTGCTACCCATGCAGCTGCTGCCCGTGCTTGTTTTGGGCCTTATTGGCATGGCGTACGCCGTGGCCCGCAGAGAGCGCAGACTACTACCGCTGGCCTGGATGACCTTCATCACGCTGGTTCTCTTCTGGTTGCTGCCCCAGGGGCGGCTGTGGAACGCCCGCGTCCTGCCCTTTTTCTACGTGTCGCTCCATCTGTGGGCGGCATATGGGGCCACCTGGTTGGTACGGCCGTTCGTGGTGATGATGCACGATCTGTTCCGGATGCGGGGGGTCACGGCGCGACGTATCTACAGACCGTTGGTGGCCGTTGGGTTGGGGGCGCTGGTCATCGTCACCAGCAGCACGGCCGCCGGATGGATCGAATGGAACTACTCCGGGTATGAAGGCAAGGACAAGTGGGGTCAGTACAAGCAGATCAACGACTACATCGCCACTCTGCCCCCCGGTCGTGTGATGGTCGAGCACGGACAGAAGATCGATGAATTCGGCACTCCTCGGGCTTTCGAGATCATTCCCTATTGGACGGGCCTGCCTACTATGGAAGGGACCCTCATGGAGGCTTCCTTAACGGCACCGTTCCACTTCATCAACCAGGCATACCTATCCGAGGAGGCGAGTCGGGCCATCATCGGAGTTGAGTATCCTTCCGCGCTGGATGTGGCCCAGGGGATCAGCCGGTTGCAGTTGATGAACATCCCCTATCTGATGACGTTCTCAGCTCAGGTGACCGACGCGACACTGGCAGATTCGCGAGCCGAATTATTAGCCACGTTCGGTGACTACCACATATTCCGGATCTCCGGTACTACCGGATACGTCCAGGTGATGGCCAACCAACCGGTGCGTGTCGATGTCCCGGTGGGTGCGTGGCGTGACGTGGCCGTCGATTGGTATCTGAATGAGGCCGCCCTGGATCGCCCCATTGTGCTCGACACCGGAGATGAGCCGCTGCAGCGCTTCGCTGAGATCGCTCCGCAGCAGTCCGTGGATCCGCCGAGGATTGCCACCGCCGCAGAGGGCATGGTGACCGGCGAGAAGATGGAGAATGAAAGGTTGTCGTTTGATACCACAGCCATCGGACAGCCGCACTGGGTCAAGGTCTCGTACTTCCCCAATTGGCATGTCAAGGGGGCCCAAGGACCGTACCTGGTCTCGCCATCATTCATGATGGTTATACCTACTCAGAGTCACGTTACGCTGTATTACGGCCGTACGGCCGTCAACACGGTAGGACAGACGCTGGAGGTACTGGCCTGGTTGTTGTTGCTGGGGCTGTCCATATGGCGGGGTGTCCTGTGGCGTCGGCGGAGGAAACTCAATGTAGCGGTCGTTGAGTCGGCGGCTGCAGGAGACTCCATCCTCAGGCCGCCGGGGGATGCAGCCGCCGGTACCGACCACTGTGATGACCACTGTGATGACGATCCGCGGGGGCCGGCAGGAACTCAGCTCGGGTCCTGACCCATCTTCGCTGGGGATATCCGGTGTATAGCGGGGGGCGATGGATAATGGCTGCGATGCGACAGGACGCTCACCGGAATCCTCCTATGAGTTTCGTAGTACCAAGTAGTCCGCGCGGAGAATCGTGGGATGACTCCGTTGCGTCATTGGACAAGGTTGAGGCATCTCGCGGTGGGTCTCCTGTTCTCTCCGATACGGTCATCCCTCTGGCGTTCGACGACCGGCCGGAGGAGTGCACCTAGGCTGCTGAAAAACGAAGCTCCGGCCTACGACTTCTGGGTAGGGATGCCCGCCTCGCAAGGCACGCCGGTTTGGCACAGCCCACAGGCAGAGCCCACGAGGCCGAAATGGCTCTCCACATACTCGCGGTTGGTGGTGCCGAGATGACGGGCGCAGGCGTCTTTGTCACGGCCCGATGTGTTGATCGACCCCACCGGACAGCGGGTGGCGCATCGGCCGCACAATCCGCGGGAGAGGAATAGGCAGTAGTCGAAAGGTCCGTCATACGCGTGCGGCGTAGCCGGGATATGGGCGCGGACGATCACCGAGCCCAGCCGGTGGGCTTTTCCGCGGGCGGTGATGAGTCCACCGCTCAAACCGAAAGTCCCCAAGCCGGAGGCGTAGGCTACATGTCGCTCCGACCAGGTTGGGGCTGGGCCGTAGTCCGGCGAAGGCCGCTGCTGCCATTCGGGAAGCAGACTCGGGGCGATGGCTGCGTAACCGGCGTCGTTCAGAGCCGCAAGGAGGGCGCGGTGCAGCTTGACGTTGTTTTCCTGGCCGAATAGGCACGCTCGTGTCCACGCCTCTGAGGGGTGGAGCGACTCGGCCCGGTTTGTGGCTCGGACAGCCTCGCTCTGGCAGAGCGCCCAGCTGATGACGGTGAGGTCTCGACCGTCAACGCTGGCAACGTTGGCCGAGCTGCTGATGCTGGCGGCGGTGCCGGAATCGGTACCTGCCTTATTCGCCCCGTCTGCCACAGAGATCCCGGCCATGGTTAACACAAAGGCTTCGATAGGTGTCCAATGGTGCGGAGCCACGTGCTGCTTGAGCGTATTCCAGGCGGGATCGGCTCCGTTGGAGAACCCTACCAGCGCACCCTCCCATGCTCTGCCCGAAAAGCCGTTCCCCAGGTTGTTGTGTTCGGGGTCGTTCAGCCAGGTTTGGATGAAAGTCACAACCGCCTCTCCCAACGCGTTGCCCTCGGGAGAGGACGCGGATGGCGGCAGTCGACTCACCAACTAATGATCGTTTGTACGGCTGTGTGGGGCACCGCTCACGAGCGTGAGCTGTTGGGAAGGATGACCCAAACTGTGCGCCGGCGGGGACCATCGAATTCCGCCAGATAGATACTCTGCCACGTGCCCAGATGGAGCCGGCCGGCCTTCACCGGCACGGCCAGTTCTGCACCCATCAGGCCGGCTTTGATGTGTGCGTCTGAGTTGCCTTCGACATGATCATAGTCGGCCACACGCGGTACCAGACGCCTCAATCCCTCGATCATGTCGCGACACACCGAAGGGTCAGCTCCTTCGTTGATGGTTATCCCCGCTGTGGTATGGGGGATGAAGATATGGACTATGCCGTCCAAACTCGGGGCCTCGTCGGTGATAGCCGCCTGGACCCGGGCGGTGATGTCCACGAAGACCTCTCGTGTGTCTGTGGGTATGCGCAATTCCACCAGCTGCATGTCTACCTCCTTTGTGTACTGCTCCCCCAAATCAAACCACCAACTGCACGTGTTGACGCTCACGATGTTATCGTGGACTTAGGTAACCCAGACTCTGATGGGGCCGTTCCTCGTTGTAGTGGTCGATCCAGCTGCGGACGTGTTGTCGGGCTTCAGCGAAACTCCTGAAATTGTGCTGCCACACGCACTCCTCTTTCGGGCTACGGAAGAAGCGTTCGATCACTCCGACGGCCCACCGTTTATCAGATCGAGCGGTGATGGAGATGCTTCAAGATGCTCAATACCAACGCCGCTCTCCTCTTTGCCGTCCAACGCCGGACGCTCTCGGGGATCTCTTTGGACACGTCTGCCACCTCCTGGTCTCATTCGACCATGTCTTAAGGGTGGCTTTGGTTCGGAGGGGGACAGGATAAATCGGCGTCAAGCGACGAACTCAGGAGCTATGATGCTCAAACCCCGACCCCTGTTTTTTTGGGCCGGGGTTTGAGTAAGAGACTAATGGTGGAGGTAAGGGGATTCGAACCCCTGGCCTTCGCGATGCGAACGCGACGCTCTCCCAACTGAGCTATACCCCCGAGCATAAGCGTGAAGCGTATTTATAGCACACGGGTGCGGAGGCATCATCTTTCGTCGGGTTGCACGTGGCTTCTTGGCCGGGAGAAGCGCGTACTCATGATCCCTCCGGTGGAGTGGAATCCCCGGGTGTCGGCTGCGTGTCTAGGTATTTGTTGATAAAGGGCGTGATCAGGTCTATTGGGATGGGGAACAGGATGGTGGAGTTCTTCTCCGTGGCGATCTCGCCCAGTGTCTGCAGATAGCGCAGCTGGATGGCGGCCGGCTGCTGCTGGAGCACGAAGGCGGCCTGGGCGAGTTTCTCCGAGGCTTGGGACTCGCCTTCGGCGGCGATGACCTTTGCCCGTCGTTCCCGCTCGGCTTCTGCCTGACGCGCCATGGCACGTTGCATGGTGGCGGGGATCTCAACATCCTTGATTTCGACGATACTTACCTTGACGCCCCACGGATCGGTCTGTTCGTCGATGATCTCCTGCAGCCGTTGGTTGAGCTTGTCGCGCTCGGTGAGCAGATGGTCGAGGTCCGACTGGCCCACAACGCTTCGTAATGTAGTCTGAGCTATTTGAGATGTGGCCGTCACGTAGTTCTGTATTTGTACGACGGAGCGCGAGGGGTCGACCACCCGGAAGTAGACTACGGCGTTCACCCGCACGGGTACGTTGTCTTTGGTGATGATCTCCTGCGCCGGCACATCCATGGTGATAGTGCGCAGATCGACCCGTACCACCCGGTCGACTATGGGGATGATGGCGAAGATGCCCGGTCCTTTGGGGGCCGACAATCGCCCCAGCCGGAAGATCACTCCGCGTTGGTACTCGGGGAACACCTTGATGGCCGCCAACAAGATGATGATCAACAAGACCACTACGATGATGATGACAGTCAGGATGCTTGAGTCCATGGCCCCTCCTTGTCTATCTATCGGCCTCGGTATGGCCCGCAGATCTTCGCACCCTGCTCCCGGCACCGGGATGCCGGACGACCGGCGTGGCCCTCTACCTTAACTACCTTGATTTGTTCGTCTTTAAGCACGTCTGCCTCGCCGACTCGTGCGAACTCCAGGCGGCGGGGCTTGGGGTGGGATCGTTGTGCAACAGACGTCGGAGTGCGGTCTCAAAAGGTGCCAGGACCGACAGAAGGCCGCGCAGATCGGCCCGCATGAGCGAAACATCATCGTAGCAGCTCAGCTCCTGAAAACCGTTGGCCGCCAGAAAACTGCGGGGAAAGAATTCACAGCGCTCCTCGTGAGGAACTCCATCCTTCGTGACTGCAAAGGCATAGAGCCTGCGCACGCGGCGCTGTCGGAGTCGGCTCAAGGCCTCGTGGAGAAGCCGCCGGGCCGCATCCGGCGTCTCGGAACCGTCGATTCGTAGGCAGAAGAGAACGACGGCCTCCGTCGGTAGATGTGCCAGGGGCAGGTCGTACAGGCGAGGAAGGGTGGCGGCGGGAGCGTAGTGGATGGCGGCTGAGATCGATGGACCGGCTGTGGGTGACTGAGATGTATGGGTCGCTTTAACGAGTCCCGGGCTGCCCCAGCCCGACTCGACGGAGTCGAGCCAGCGCTCGCGGATGGTCGACGCGGTCTGTGGGGCGACCCGCATGATCCCTGTGGTTTGCCACCAGGCGCAGGAACGACATGGAGCCGGCGTCAGCCTCCCGGTCTCCACACCCAGAGGAAGGTAGCCGGTCACCTAGCCCTCCTGGGGCCTATCGGCCCTCGGCGGGCCCGCGATCTCGTCCACATAGAGTGTGATCGTACCTAGATCGATGCTCAACAGTGCCGTGACCCGCTCACGGACGGCCGCCTCCACTGCTCCGGCCAGCTCAGGGATGGCAGTTCCCCAAGCTACTCGGACGTGGATCTCCACATCGACGGGGCCCGCCGGGTTGTCGCGGATGATCACTCCTCCTGAGTAGACCTCGCGTCTGCGCGAAGAGAATTCCTTCCAGGCCGAAGCGTGTAGTTGGGTGACGCCCTGCACAGAACGCGCGGCATCGGCGACGTACGTGGCGATTACGTCATGGGATAGAGTGGGCTTGTCCTCATCCCCGTAGGTTATAGGGGTGACCGGCAGGTCCCCCGAGGAGTTTTCGTCGTTTGCTTGGGTCATGACGCCCCCTGTCCGGGTTCTTCTGCTGGATGTCGGCACCGTCAACGGGTGCATACACGTGTAAGTCTATACCAATCGCCACAGGGTCGCTTCGGGAGGGGTCAACAGGCGGAAGGGGACGAAGCTGGTGCCGATGCCACGGGATACCACGAGTTGTCCTTCTCCCCAGTCGTACACCCCTCCCAAGCGGGGGTCCGACTCTTCGTTGAGGGGTACCAGTCCATGACGACCGGGTATACGCAGTTGCCCTCCGTGTGTGTGTCCGGCGAAGGCTACGTCGAAGAGGGCGCTCAGGGGCGAAGTGGTGGGTGGCGGCTCGTGAATGAGGAGCAGGGAGAACGCGTGTGCTGCGACATTGCATGAGGGCTTGGTGAGCAGACCGAACCCGGCGCTGAGGTAGTCGGCGCCGCCGACGACCAGGCTCCTACCTCCACGGGGGGGTAGGTCGACGCACTCGTCCTGCAAGAGGGTCACTCCGACGGAGGTCCATAGGTCCTTGGTGTAGCGGGCGGCGGCCAGGGGGCCCTTCCCAAGTCCGTACTCGTGATTGCCGGTGACCGCGAAGTAGCCCAAAGGCGGACGAAGGTGGGCGAGCAGGTCGAGGCAGCGCCGGCTTCGCCGGCGCGCACCCAAGATGTCCCCAGTGAGGAACACGAGGTCGGGAGTGAGCGGGGTCGCCCAAGTGATCGCCTTCTGGAGGGCGCGTTCGTTGCCGGGAAATAGCCCGGCGTGTACGTCGGAGAGGTGGAGTATCGTCAGACCTGTCCAGGCCGGGGGAAGCCCGGGGACCGGGAGATCCAGGCAGCGACATCTCACCCACTGTGCCTCCCAGACCATGTAGGCGGCGGCTGTTCCGACTGCCGCTACCGCGCCCAGCAGCCGTCCGGTGCGTCGTCTGTCCGGACTCCGCTTTGCCTCTCGTATGCTCGTGTGCATTTTGTGCTGCATTCTCTCCACGATGTCGGATCACGTCCATGGTATCGCTTCGTTGGGTATGATTAAGCAGGCACGAGATAAGAGAAGGCAGGCTGCTGAACTATGATACTTCGCCGCCGGAACACGATCAGCATGTGCGAGAGAAGGATAGAGAGGGGAAGGAGCGCGAATAGCAGCGCTATTCGCGCGACCGATAACGTACTATCGTGCCGCTCAGCGCGTTCCGGCGGCCGAGGCTTCGTTTTTCAGCAGCCCCTAATACAAAAGACAGGTAGGGCATGCCGATCGGGATGACCGCCGACGAGACTCAGTGGCTTTGGTGTGCCGCTCAGATGGCCAAGGCCGGCAAGAACGTGGCCCGGCCTCTGCAGGGGACACAGGCCGGACGGGTCGCCCTGGATCGTGGTGCGGGCGGCGACCGGACCCTGGAGATCGATCGGGCGTGTGAGGAGGCCATGCACGAAGTCCTGGTCGGCAGCGCGCCTTCCTCCTACAGGTTGGTCTCGGAGGAGTCGGGCATCAGCGGGCCTGAGGATGCAACCTGGAGGGTGGTCGTTGACCCCTTGGACGGCAGTCTCAACGCCAAGCGGGGTTTGGAGCCGTTCTGCGCGTCTGTAGCTGTGGCGGCTGGGCCAACCCTTGGCGATGTTACGGTAGGCTACATTGAGGACTACATGCGTCCGCACGCCTTGGGGGCTGTTAAGCATTCGGGGCTCATGGAGGTCGTGCTGCCCGACACCCCTGACAGTACGAACTCAGAGGGCGGAGCGATCGGCGAGGTGCGGGTGCAGGCGGTCGAACTCGATCAATCCCGCTTCCGTAACGATCTCGTGGAGGTGGTCCTGCTTGAGGCAGGGCGCCCCGACCATCACCACTTCTGCTACCAGGATCTCAACGCCTTCGCCGTGAACGGGGAAGGCTGCGATATCCGTGTGCGACAGATAGGGTCCCTAGCCCTCTCTCTGTGCTACGTGGCCGTGGGTATAGCCGACATTCTCGTAGCGGCCGTTCGCTCGCGGTCCGTCGATATAGCCGCCGGTCTACTCATCCTCAGCGAAGCCGGGGGAGGTGCGGCTGCTTTGGGTGGAGAAGATCTCTTTGATCAACCACTTGACCTCGAAAAGCGCTGTGCATTCATAGCGTGGCGGGCGGGCCTTGACGGTGCCGGCATACTGCATCGCGCGCGGCATCTGGGGGATATCCGCACCGTCTTCTAAAGGGGGCGGGTTGTCCGACGGCGGTCGGCTTCATCGTCATCTACCCCGTGTCCCAGTACACGGTCGGCGGCCTGTAGGGCATACAGCCGGATTTGAGGATCGGGGTCATTGAGACACCGGTTCAACAGTTCTAGAGAGGCTGGCGTGGCCACGCGCCCCAGCGTATCCACGATCGCCCGCTTCAATTGTGTGTCGTCCGTGCGTTTGAGCACGTCGGCCAACTCTGTGGGCTGCAGAAAAACCACCATCTCGCGACGCTCATCGGGTGTTAGTGACAAAAGGTCGTCGGCGGTTCTCACCAACCCGCACCCGAGTGGTATGGGCTGGGGTGGACGTATCTCTGTCTGCGAGACCGAGACGGCAAAGGTCCTTGTCGCTGCCGCTATGGGATAGCGGACTTCTGTTTTTTGATCCGCCGGGGCTGTGTGCGGCGGAAAGGGCTCTGGTGACATGGGGGGGTCGGGGGAGTCGTCCGGTGTCTTCCCGGTCGTTGTGGGTGCCGGTGTCGCTTCGGGTGTCCTGATCGCGGTCGTTTCTGCGGCGGCCGCCTCGGTCTCCTTGGGTGCTTCGACCATCGCAGACGGCAAGGGGGTGTTCATCTGTGTAATGGTTGGAGGGGCAGCCGTGACCAGGTCGGCTGCATATCTCTGTAGTTCGGCTAGTCGCGCCTGCGCCCGCTCGTCCTTCTGCAGTTTCTTGGGCAAGGTGAGGGAACCCACGGCCGTTTGGACTGCTTCCGGACGGAAGACGTGCAGCCGGTCCATATCTCCCTTGGACAACTCACCCTGTCCTCGGAGGAGGTCGGTTAGGACCGACTGGATGGGGTCGAAATAGGACACTTGGCAATGGGGCAAAGGTGCCTTCTGCCACACTTCGGCCGGGTGCCGGCTTGTAGACTGGGACGGATCGCTCGACATCACATTCGTCTCCGGAGAGATTTGCTGTAGAGGCAGCATGGCCGGCGTTCCACCCTCCTCCGGGGCTCGACCTGTCTTCCGTCTCCTGCATAGAAGTAGAGCCACGAGGAGTAGTGCGAGGAGGACGACCGCTGCGATGATCGGTAGAAGATATGATATTCCAAACAGTGCGGGCGCTCTTGCCGCCCTCCGCGACCTTGTTGGGTGTGCATTTATATACTCCCGACTCATACTTCCACGACTCGATAGGGTATACACCTATATACTATCGGCTCTTGGTCGTGTCGTGGGGGCGATGGTTTATTGCCGAAGTCAAGAGAGATGGTGAAACGATGATCGATACTCACTCGCATCTACTGCCCGGCTTGGATCACGGCTGTCCCGATATGGAGACCGGCTTGGGGATGGCGCGGCAGGCCTGGGAGATTGGGACGAAGACGGTCGTCTGTACTCCGCATTTCTACGACTGGGAACCGTCTTTAGTGGAGCAGGCGCGTGACGTGATCGAGCAGATGCGGCAGGCCCTTGAGCAGGAGGGTATTGGGCTTCGGCTGCTACTGGGATTCGAAGTGGATGCTTCTGTCATCATGGAGGCGGATGCCGGGATGTTGGCCGATCTTGTCATCGAGGGGTCCGTCTTACCCGGGCACAGCCAGGGTACGATTCTCATCGAGACGCCGTATTTTGGCTGGCCGCCTTTCTTGGAGGAGGCGATGTATCGTTTGAGTGCCGACGGCTACATACCGGTGATGGCGCATCCGGAACGCAATGAGCGGGTCCAGCGCTCTCCTGAGTTGCTGCAAGGATGTCTCCGCGCAGGAGTGGTGGTGCAGGGCACCGCCGGGAGTCTGGCCGGCCAGTTTCGCCGCTCGAGTATGCCTACGCTCCTCCAGCTGCTGGAGCGGGGCGATGTAGCCCTCTTGGCCTCCGACGGGCATGCGCAGATAGACTATACCTGGAGCCTAAGCCCCTTTTTGGAAGAACTCGGCAGGCGTGTGAGTCCCGAATGTTTGGACAATCTGGTGAATGCCAATCCCCAACGCGTCATCTCCGGTGAGAGGCCGCTCCCGGTGGTCTGCTCTCGCTCCGGTGGACGGTCGGGTAGACGGTCGTGGTGGCGAAGATGAATGCCACGGTCCCCCTCTCATCGACGATGTCAAACACTATGACGGCGTGGTCGGCATGAGGCGGACACGTTCCGGGGAGCCGACTTCCGGGGGGCCGACTGTAGAAAAGACGGGCAGGCGTCGTTGGTCATGGAAGCGCTGGCTGGCGAACATCATGATCGTTGCCGGTGTGTTGCTCCTTGCGTACCCGATCGCCACGTGGGGATACACGTGGTGGGAGCAGCGGGGTCTGCGTCAACAGTTGGAGAAGAGTAATCCGGGCATGGCCTCCGGACAGGCGGCTCTGGCGTCGTCCGACCTCGTTCCCATGGGGATGAGGGCTCAAAAAGCACTGGAATCGGCGGGAGCGGCGGCTGCGGCGGCAAAGGCCGAGGCGGAGCGTGTCGCCCGGATAGCCGCCTTTCGTGCGGCTGCCGACGCCTTTGCTCTCCGGATCGAGGGCAAGATCGGTGAGCCTATAGGCAAGATCATCATCCAGAGTATCGGTCTTGATGTTGTCATGATCGAAGGCGCCGGACGAGGTGATCTGCGGGAAGGCCCGGGTCATTGGCCGGAGACACCGTTTCCAGGGCAGGGGGGCAATTTCGTGGTCTCTGGGCATCGTACCACCTATGGTGCCCCGTTCCGCAAGTTCGACAAGGTGAAGGCGGGAGATGCCATTGAGCTGGTGCTTCCGTACGCCATTGCCCACTATACCGTCACCCGAGTGATCATAGTCTATCCCGACGAGGTGGAAGAAGTAGCTCAACTGGGCAGGGAGCAGGTCTCGCTGGCCGCGTGCCATCCTCTCTATAGCGCGAAGCAGCGCATTGTAGTGCAGGGTGATCTGGTTGGATTCAAGTTGATTGACGCATCGGGTGGATAGGGCCGACACACGGGCCGATTCACCGTCTCTTCCAGGTAATGCTCGGGCGCCCGGCCGGATGTAGAGGCTATACTATCGTGGCTTTCAGAAGCACCGGCAGCCGTTCGGCGCCGGCGAACGACGCAGAACGGAGTCATGGGCATGAGCGCTGATCTCTTTGTCGACTACCTGAGTGAGGTGAGCGGGGAGATCGACGACCGGTTGCACCAGTACCTAGCGGGGGTCCCCGAAGGCAGCTCCTTACATCGTTACCTCTACGGCATCCTTGATGAGTTCGTCGGTCGCGGTGGCAAGCGTGTCCGGCCGGCTATGGCTATGTTGGCCTGCGAGGCTGTGGGGGGCTATCCCTTAATGGCTCTTTCCAGCGGCTGTGCTATCGAGTTCTTTCATGTGGCCGCGCTCATCCACGACGACATCATGGACGCCAGTGCCATCCGGCGCGACCGGCAGTGCGCCCACATCCTGCACGGTGAGCCCTTGGCTATCAACGCTGGGGATTACGCGCTCGGTCTCGTCTGCACTATCGTAGTACGCGATCCTTTCCTTGACGACATGACCAAGATCGAGGTGCTCGACACTATCGGCGAGATGAGTGCGCGGACGGTAGAGGGGCAGGCATTGGATGTCGGTTGGGTGCGGGATGATGTCTACGATCTCACTCCCGACGACTATCTCGGCATGGCTTTGGGCAAGACCGGCTACTACAGTGGTATCGCGCCGGTTACCGTAGGGGCTACGGTCGGAAAGGCTTCCCAGGCGGAGAAGGATGCCCTGGCCGCCTTCGGCGAAAAATCTTCCATCGCGTTCCAGATCCAGGACGACCTGCTCAACATCCTCGGAGATCAGAGGACGATGGGCAAGGATTACTTGAGCGACATAGCGGAAAGTAAACGGACCCTCATGGTAATCCACTGTCTTGCCTCCGCCGATGCCAAGGACAAGGGGCGGCTGATTGCTCTGCTGCGGCGCGGGCGGGAGAAAAGCAGCGAGGAGGCGGCCGAGGTGGTGGGGCTACTACAGGGCTACGGCTCGGTGGAGTACGCTCGGACCGTGGCCCGCGACCTCATCTTGGAAGCGCGTTCGTATCTGGGTGTCCTACGCGAGTCGCGGGCGCGGGAGGTGCTGGCTTCTATGGCGGACTTCTTCTTGGATCGAGAGCGCTAGGACACCGCTGCGCACTGGGGGCCGACCTACGTGCGGTGGACCCCAATTCCTGGACAGGTGTGTTGGCTTGAGCCGGCTGTCCCTTCGTTTACTCCGGGATTCGTTCTTCGACTCGCTCTTCGTTCAGCACCCGGCCGTCCAGCATATTGATAGTGCGCTCACAACTGTTGGCTACTTCAGCGGAGTGCGTGACCAAGACAAATCGCTCGCTCCCCAGCCAGACCTCACCCGAGGTGAGCGAGTCTAAGCAGCCCAGTGTGGAGGTTCAATCTCTCAGCCATGCTTCCCACCATCACCACGATATAGTGTATAGCCGGTGCAGGAAACAACTATATAAAGAGAAGTGCTAGCAACGCGTCAACATATGCTTTACATGCTTTGAAAGAGATGAGCATATGGCTTTGTGAAGAGATAGGCGTCCGGCATGGTTGTGAGACGAGGGTTGACCGCCGTCTGGTTCGCTCCTACAGTCGAAACAGAACCTGGCAAGGAGGGTGGCAAGGAGGGTGGAGTGCGTTTTCTCGCCTGGGATTCGCTGTGCTCTTGGGACTGCTGGCGGCATTCCTTCTGCCGGTCTCTGCGGTTATGGCCTTTAGCGATGTTCCCAGCACACACCCGCACGCTCGGGCAATCAACGCTTTGGCGGCACAGGGCGTGGTCAGCGGCAAAGCGGATGGGAGCTTTCGACCCGTATAGGTCCATCTGAGGATGACTATATCGGCGTGTACATTTGGTCATCACCTGAGCAACGGCTCATCGCCCGGGCCTTGGCCGCCGGTATAGGCGCTCGATGAAAAGAGGTCAGATGAAAAGAGGCGACTGGTTCAAACGAGTTCTCATGATACTGGGAATAGCCTGCTTAACGCTGGCTTTCACGAGCCCTCCATCAGGCGCCGCCACCGGTCCCATGGTGCGAGGGACCGCTGCCGATACGTTATTGGGGTTGACGATTCGCTCCACTTGGCCTGCGGTGACGGACATTTTTCTCCCTGCCGAATTGCCCGAGGGCTGGCGATTCAGTCGCTCAGATGATCCGCTGCCCCATACTGATGTTCCCGATGTTCTCTATGCAAATCCCACCTTCAATTATGTGCCCATGACTGCTTCCGAGCAGATTTGTGGTTACATCGTCTCCTACACCAACGGGCGCGAGGTCATAGAAGTAAACGCGGGGTACTGGCCGGCCTCGGGAGGCTCACGCTTCTTCCTCGAGCAGGCAGCGAGTGGCATTCCCACGGGCACCTACTTCGAGGGCCTGCCATGGACGAGCTTCAGGTACCTTGACGCAGGCACCGCCGACTTCCACGTGCTCCTCGTGGGGTTGCAGGATGCGGTCGAGGGCCAAATTAGCTACGTATATCTGAGTTTTGAAGCGGAGAGCAGTCGACCGGCGGCGGAAGCCATGGCGAGGTCTCTCACGCGGGTTGCTAGGCTTTCGCCCTTCCAAGACGTGTCGGATATGCGCGACGACATCATCACCTTAATGCGAGAAGGGATTGTGCAGGGCTACGCCGACGGCACGTTTCGCCCTAATCAGTCGGTGCGGCGGGCTCAGCTTGCCAAGATGCTCGTAGGCGCGCTGGGTCTCTCTGTAGAGGATGGCCTTCTCCCATGCCCATTTCGCGATGTACCCGCAGGGCCGCCCTCGGATCCCCTCTACCCCGATGACTTTGTAGCGGTAGCGGCGGCCAACGGTATAGTAAACGGGTATCAAGACCGGACTTTCAAACCATTCCAGCCGGTCACACGCGTCCAGATGGTGAGCATGTTGGTTCGCGCCCTTGAACGGTTCCGTCCGGCGCGCTTGGTAGAGCCGCCGGCGCAGTGGTGCTCCAGCTATCCTGCGGCCGCCGCTGACCCAACACACGGCAGGAATGTGCGGTTGGCTGAGAGTAACGGCCTGCTCTCTTTCTGGGCGTCCTTCGAGCTCGACCTGCAGCAGGATGCCACCAGAAGCGATGTAGCCCTCCTCTTGTGGGCTGCTCTCGGTGGAGAGATGACTCCACTTTGGCAGGCGGAGCGCTCGCCGATCGGCCTTGCTGAAGTTGCGGCTCAGCTTCGAGGACAGCTTGGTTCCGGGGCGTCCATCTATCTACCGGGCAGGCTTCCAGAAGGATGGGCACTTGCCCGGGTGCCGCTGCCACCAGATGCGAAATGGGAGCTTAGCGAGAATCCAGGGGATATCCACGTCGATAAAGATTATCCCTCCTACAAGGTGGCTTTCACCAACGGTTGGTCGGTTATCACTCTGTGGGCGGTTAACAGTCTCGGAGATCCCGGCGAGGTGACAACTGCGGATTTTCCCACCACGGTGCGGTTCAACGGTAACTCCGTAGAAATGTTCTATATGGAGGGCAAGCCCGCAGCATACAGTTTTGGAACGGGGCAACCTGCCGGCTGGGTTCTTCTAGGTAGCAAGCCTTGGGATCGGGAGGATGTCTTGGCGTTCGCCGCAGCCATGCAGCGGACTTCCTAAAGCGTCATTGGAGGTGTTCTTATGAGCCGGGCTAGAGGGTGCATCGTTCTGCTCGCGATCGTATTCATCCTCGCGAGCTGGGGGCTTTTCTCTACTCCTCCCATACGGGCGCTGTGCAATGGCTTGGCGATATCCATTCCGTCCGTCTTCATGATGGCGGCGACTGTCTTGGTACTGGGGCTCAGGATTTGCCATCTCCGATGCCGTTTCTGCCTCCACCGAGAGCTATGACGGCAAAGGGCAGATGAGGGAGGGCTGACGGCACCTTCAGGCCCACCGATCCGCTGTTCCGTGCTCAATTCGCGAAGATGATGGTGAATGCTTGTGAGCTGCTGGTTTTCGAGGGGGTGGGCAGCCGCATTTTCCCTGATGTTCCTGACGATCCGGCATCGCTTTATCCGGACGACTTCGTAGCTCAAGCAGCCGCCGAAGGTCTTATTAACGGTTACAGAGACGGGCTGTTTCGACCCTACGCAGACGTCACCCGCGCCCAGGTGCTCACAATCGTGGTACGGGCGGCCAAGGAGTTTAAGCCGCGTGCCCTTCAGACGCCTCCCGCCGATTGGAAAGGGGCCCTGCCCGCGACAGATGCTACCCACGGTAAGAACATCCGCTTGGCTGAGTACAACGGTCTTCTCGCAGGCATTGATCTGTCCGTCTTTGCGGTAGGAGCTACGGCTACCCGGGGCGAGATCGCGCAGATCGTGAGGAACTATCGCTTGAAATAAGGGGCACCGGTTCGGTGAGCGCTGGCCTGGCGCCCGTTGACGTACTATCGTGCTACTCAGCGTGTTCTTGCGGCCGGGATTTTTTTTAGGAGCCTCCTAGCCGTCGGCAGGGAAGTCCGTCAACCGGTAGCCCATACCGCGCACCGTCTGGATGAGGTCTTTGCCCAACTTGCGCCGTAGACCGCTCACGGAGACATCGACCACATTACTGCCAGGATCGAAGCCATATCCCCACACGTGATCCAACAGCTGTTCGCGCGAGAGCACTTGGTTGGGGTGGCGCATGAAGAACTCGGTGAGCATGAATTCGCGCGCGGAGAGATCAACCCGCTTATCGCCAATGAGGGCTGCACGGGCGAGGAGGTCGAGGCGTACGCCTCCGGCTTCGAGGACCGTGGTTTCGCTCTTGCCTTGATCACGTAGCCGGGCTTTTACACGGGCGAGCAGTTCGGCAAAACGAAACGGCTTGGTGACGTAATCATCAGCACCGCTTTCAAAGCCGGCTACCGTTTCCCCCACTCCTTTGCGGGCTGTGAGGATGATTACAGGGAGTCGCTCGCCCCGTTTTCTGACCTCCTTGAGCACCTCGTGACCGTCCATGCCTGGTAATCCGAGATCGAGAATCATGAGGTCGTAATCGTCGTCCCGAGCGGCGAGCGCCGCTGTAGGGCCGTCTTCTATCACCCGGGTGATATAGCCTGCCGCCTCCAGGCCTTTCCGCACAAAGGACGATATGCCGGGCTCGTCTTCTGCAATGAGGATTCGGGTCATGGTGCCTCCTTTCCAGGGGGGCGGACCGGGATCACCAGGGTGAAGGTGCTGCCTGTGCCCGCTGAAGTCGTCAGTTCCACCCATCCGCCGTGAGCTTCCGCAATACTCTTGACTATAGCCAAACCGAGCCCCGCACCTCCGCCTGACCCACGGTCTGTCGCTACGCGGGCGAAGCGTTCAAAGAGGCGGTCTCGTTCCTTCTCGGGAATACCCGGTCCGTGGTCTGTTACCCAGATGCGGGCTGTGTCGCCGGTAAGCCGGCTGCCCAGTGAGACGGGTGTGCCGGGTGGCGTATGCTCAAGTGCATTCCGCATGAGATTTAGAATAGCCTGTGTCAATCTGTGGCGATCCGCCGGCAACTCCACTTCTGCCACCTCGTCTATCGGCCAGGGTCGATTGCCCAGCGACGTGCCCTTAGTAGCTATTTCGCGGGTGAACTCGGCAAGATCGATCGGCTCCAGGTGTAGAAAATCCGCCTGTTCTGCCTTGGCCAGATCCAGGAGATCATCGACGATACGTGTCATCCGGTCGAGTTCGTCTGTCACCAGCTCAATGGTCTGAGCTCTTTCAGCGGGATCATCGCCCATGACCTCTAGATTGCCGCGGATCACGGTAATGGGGGTGCGCAGTTCATGGCCGGCGTCGTCAAGGAAACGGCGCTGGGTAGCGAAGGTCGCTTCCAGTCTGTCTAGCATTGAGTTGAAGGTGCGGCTGAGTACTGCGATTTCATCGTCACCCTGCACAGGAATGCGGCGCGACCAATCTGACTCCCCGATGGATTCTGCCGTCTCGGTAAGTGTACGGAGAGGCCGCAGTACGCGTCCTGCGGCCACCCAGGCAAGGGCTGAGGCCAGGACGAAGATGGATCCGAAGAGTAGGGCTCCTAGGCGGACGACGGTCCCTACTGCATCCAGCCGCTCGTCCATGAAGATCGTGGCGACGAAGACGCCTGCTGTGGAACCCTCGAAGGTAAGGGGCACGGCCAGATAGCGCACGGTTCCGAACTCGGGGGTTTCTACGTCGCGCTGCACTGTTTGGCTGAGCCCTGCCCATTCATCCACCAGTGGGCTTGAAGCCAGCTGGGCTCCGCCGATATCCGCCTTGTACGGACGGCCGCCTATCAGTGTAATGATGCCTTTGCCGGCCGCAGGGGCGTTTCGTGCAAGGAACAGATCAAAAATGGCTGCTACATCGCCGGCAAGGGGCTCTCCGGTCTGGGGATTGAGACCACCGGCAAGCAGCTTAAGCGAAGCCACCTCGTCTCGCAGCGTGCGGTCGGCCTCATCGAAGGTGCGCTCCAGCAAAAAACCCCGCTGCAGAAGCAGGGCGGCGACAAAGGCTACTACCAGCAGGCCGACGTACCAGCCGAGTATGTGCATGCGGGCCGAACTGGAGCGGCGCTTGGGCCGACCGGGGGAGGGTGTTTCGGGCCGTACGGTGGAGGGCGCGTTGGCGCGAATCGGAGTGGGTTTTGTCTCAGCCATCGTCGTCCCACTCATCATCGTCGTCATCATCGTCCCATTTGTCGTCCCCGTCGTCATCGTCTCGGTCGTCGTCGGGCTCGTCTTGGTTGTCGCGGCCATCGTGGTCATCATCAGACTTAACCGCGCGGCTGCTGCGCTCATACCTATCGTCGTCGTCATCGTCGTCATCATCCGGATCAGTTGCGCGAGAGCGGCGGGTGGTGGGCGCGCTGTCTTTATCATCAGAATGGTTATCTTGCTGCCGTGGCTCGGCGAGAGGGGCCACGGGCCGGACGGGGGTTACAGGCCGGACGGTTTCGTCGTCCTTTCTAAGGTCTTCGTTGTCCCCTCTAAGGTCTATCGCCGGCGGAGGAACTACTTCAATGTGCCCACTTAGTTGAACTGCACTGGGAGGTGGGCCGCTCAACGATACCGGTGCAGGCAGGGGGGCACTATCGGACGAGAAGACGAGGGAGCTTACTATCAGGGCGAGCGCGACCCCGATGATGGTGACGGCCATCACCACTAGTGCTCTATGCCGTGTGAATCGCGTTTTCATCATGAGTGGACGGACACAGGAGCGTTTATCAAGATCCTGCGGGAATGCTCGCAGGCACCGGATCTACAGGGCGATGGTACAGCAAGCATGTCGTGAGTTGTCAGTCAAGAAGTTATCAGTCAAGAGAGCGAGAACAGCAAAAACCGGGACTCTCGCCGTAGCGTCAAGGTGGAGTCTCGTCAGCCGGGCATGGGCGGACGGGCGCAGGCGAGGGTCGGATAGAATCCGACCCTCGCCTGCCGGTGACACGGTTAAGCAGTGATTCTAATCGTTTGAGCTGTCGGGTGAATCGAAGGAATCGGCACTGTAGTCCGGGCTGTAGTCCTTAGCCTTAGCCACGGTAGTCGCAGGGGCCTTGGTGCTACGCGGCGTATCCGGGCTATCCACGGAAACGTTCTTCGGCGCAGTGTATGACTTGGCGGGTGTTGTCTTGGTGGTGCGCGGTGTATCCGGGCTGTCGGCAGATTTGTTCTTTGGGCTGGCAGGGGTTGGGCGTGAAGCCGCTTTCGTTGTCGGAGGGGAATAAGGGCTGTCTAAGGATATATCGGCGGTAGCGTAGCCGGCGCTGCCGGTGCCGACTCCGGTTTGTGTGGACGCGAGAGCGGAGGACGGCGATGACATCGAATTCGTAGTTGGCCATGCGTAACGCGTGGTACTCAGCGTTGTTGCGTCGGCCGGTTGCGTCGCCTGCGTTTGGTTCTGCAGCTGGATGGGCGAGGGCACGCTGGAGACGTCACTAGAGTTGGCCAGTGCGATCCCTCCCAACCCGAGTACGGCCGCCGTTCCCACGCCGGCTATAATTTTCCAGTTTTTGGGTTGCTTGAACTTGTCTTTGAGTGACATGATTTCCCTCCTACTATCGGGGTGGTGCCGACAAGTATGTCGCGGCGGGATGAGTTGGCCGTGAGGCATGGATGAGATCTTCATCATCAATGCATGCGGCGCTATCCAGCCAGCGATCAGCGATAGTTAGGCGTCGGCGGACTTCATCCGGCCAGTTTTCCTGTTGCACGCGGAAGGGGCCGGTGGCGAGCCCCATAATGACCGCCGCCGTCCGTCGGCGGAGATCCACCGGATCAGTAGTGCGGTCCCATCTGCGCAGCAGGTCATTCGCATACTTGTACACTCGATCAGGGTGTTCAGCTGAGTCTTGAAGTACTGCCAGGTGGCCGAGCATTACACTGGGGTCGTCGCCACGGCGGCCCCATCCCTTCGTATCGATGTCAAGCACTGCGGTGATCCTGCCCCTGTCCACCAGCAGCTGCGCCTCATAGAAGTCGCCGTGCACGGGTGTGTCCGCAGGGATTGTGTCTTTGCCGACTCGATCCACCATGTCCTTCAGGCGCTCCCTTTCATCGGGAATCAGTCTAGCCAGCAGTTTGGTGAGGGCCGGTAACTGCTCGATGGGTGAGGCGGATACCTCGTCTTCGTCCGAGATAGGAATCTGCCCTAGGAGGGCGTCAATATCGTCCAAAGCCGGTAATTCCACCGATGGGTTTTCCAAAGCCTCGCGCAATGTGACCCCGGGCATGGCTGAGAGGACTACCAGGCCCAGCGCCGGGTCAAGGCCCAGAGTGGAAGGAGCCGGAAAGCCGGCCGGGAGATTGCTGTGGTGCTCGTGTAGCCGGCCGACCTCGTCAGGGCGGACCAGCTTCAGGTAAACGTGGGAGCCGTCTTGGGCCTGGACCTCCACTACGGCCCGGCGGGTAGGCCGGTAGGCCCGCAACCGGGTGCTCACCTGCTCAGAGGAGAGTCCCAGGGTGTGGAGAAGCTGCCCGGCAGTGCGTGGGTCGAGAGCGGCGGCCAGTCCAGGGAGTGCGGGGTCATGCGGCAGCAGCCATGCACCCACCTTCGCACCGAATGACTCTGCAACGACCGCTCCCTTCGGTATGCGACCGCTGCAGGCAATGATGTGCTGATCACCCTCGAGCCGTCCACTGCAGCGGGCTAGGTAGTGCACTGTGATGCTCTTCCGAGGCCACCACGTTACCTGTGTTGCCACAGCCTGCTCGATGGCCACTCCGTTCTCGCCAAAGATTGTGGCCAAGGGGGCCGGGACACCATCACCGAGTAGAACCGCCACTGCCGGGAGACGGCCGTCTTGCAACTCTGCTGTTTTTGGGTTCGTTGTACTCATGCTTCCAGGTTAAGGAGGAAAGATGATGGCCGGATGACCGTAAGATGAAGTAATTTTCATAAAGCGCGAGGGTGGCGGTTGCCGGCGCCTCTGCTGTCATGGCTACGGCAACCCCGTTGTGACGATCGGCGGGGTTGCCCCGGTAGCGTCCCGTTGCTTCTCCAGTGGAGCTTCGGCCTCGACGATCGGCCTATCTCTGTGCTTCCGGCTCAAGCCCGTAGGCGCATTGGCCGCCGGCGCCCACAGTAGGCTACTCGTCGTCTTCGAAATACCCGTAGTCGATGTCGATGTCGTCGGGAAGGTACTCGTAGAGACACTCCAGGATCAGCCAATAGAGGCAATCGCCCGGGTCTGCGCCTCCTTCGTCGCTGTAGTAGACATCGAGCCCGGCTTCGTCTTCGGCGCTGCGGAAGATGCGGTCCGCCTCGTCGTGCAGTGCCTTCAATGCCTCAGAGTCGAGGGCCGGGAAACTCAGACTGATTTCAAACCTGGGCATGATCCCTCCCGATGTCGTGGTTGCCCGATGCACACCGTTCGATACATGCTGCTCATTACATACTAATACTCTTCCATCTGAACATAAACATAAACAGTAGATGGTCTTGAGGAGTAGATGGTCTCGAGGTGTCGGCTCGACCATTCGCGACGGTCTTCGGGACGAGATCAACTCCGTTTTAGGAGATTGCTGAGCGACGGTATCGTAGCCGCAGGCGCTTGGTCTTCCGATCGCCATCTGCGAAGGGTTTGTGCGCGTTCCCCATCGTTCCTCATGTTACTGTGTACACGTCTCTGTCGTGCGAGAGGGATGCAACGGTGCCCCATACATGACTAAGGGCCTGTGATAGGAGGGACGGCGTTGAGGATCATCACATGGAATTCCGGTAAGGGATTATTCCGGAAGAAGGCTAAGTATATCGGCGTTATGAATCCGGATGTCTTGGTTACGCAGGAGATCACGCGACACGATGAGAAGCTGGAGTTCGATGGGAACTTCCAGCCAACCTTTCGTGACTGGGTAAGTCTGGACAGGCCCGGTGGAGACATCGGCGTGTATTCTTTCACCAACACTCAGTTGGCTCCCGTCGCCTCAGATGATCCCATCCCCGGATTTCATCTGTACACGGCACAGCGCGGTGACCTGAGCTTCCAGGTGGTAGCGGTGTGGTCCTTTTTCACTAGAGCGAAGGAGACGCGCAACACACAGATACACGATGGGCTCCGTCGCTACGGCGAGTGGATAGCGCAAAAGCCCACCGTGATCATGGGTGACTTCAACGATAACGGCTCTTTCAACAACGACCGCTGGCGGAATCTTCTCGATCTCATGGAGCCCCTGGGGATGGCCAGTGCATACCATCGTTATTTCGGCGAGGCATTCGGTGAGGAGACCCGGCCGACGTATCAATTCCATTGGAGTGAGGAAGCCGTTTTTCACGTCAACTATGTCTTCATGCCCGAAGACTGGGCGCAGCGCATCACCAAAGTGCAGGTGGGCGACTCCCACCACTGGAACAACCTCAGCGACCACATGCCTGTGATCGTGGATCTGGATCTGTAGGCACGGGAAGCGTGTAGTTGGTCGAGGACGGCCAGCCGGGCATGCCGCAGCGGCGGTGGCCCATACGGACGTGGACGGTCTACGGTGTGATGATCGCCGTAGCCGTGATCGTGTTCGTCTTGGTCAGGGGCTATGGGGAATCGCTGGTCGCGCCTGCACCGTCCACAGCGGCGGTGCCCGGGGCGGCTGAGGGTACCAATGCCTTCCTGCGTGTCCTGGTTGCGCTTACGGCCATCATCGTCCTCGGTCGTATCCTGGCCAGACTGCTGGCTCGTCTGAGCCAACCCCCGGTGATCGGCGAGGTTATCGCAGGAATCCTGCTGGGCCCCTCCCTGTTGGGGACGCATCTGTCCGGCTTCATCCTGCCTGTGACGGTGGTTCCCTATCTGGAGGTCATTGCTCAGCTGGGGGTCGTCCTGTATATGTTTCTCGTCGGCTTAGAGCTCAATCCTGCCTTGCTGAGGCGACATGCCGAGGCCCTCGTCTTCACTTCTCATGCCAGCATACTTGTTCCCTTCCTCCTGGGCATGCTGCTGGCCCTGCCCTTATACACGCGGTTGGCCCACAGCGGAGCGTCGTTTACCAGCTTCGCTTTGTTCATGGGTGTGGCGATGTCTATTACGGCCTTTCCGGTGTTGGCCCGTATCCTCGGTGACTACCGCATGGCCAAGACCAAGATTGGTGTGATGGCCTTGGGATGTGCCGCCGTCAATGACGTCACGGCTTGGTGTCTACTGGCTTTGGCGGCCGGCGTGGCAAATGCTCAGGCCAGCAAGGGGCTCATCGTCGTCGTGGGAGCTGTGGCATTCATCGCCTTCATGTTCTTGGTGGGCCGTCCCCTTCTTAGACGGGTGACCCGGCGCTTGGGAGAGAGGGAGCAGTCGCGGACTCTTTGCGCCGTGATCTTCGTGGCCCTGCTCCTGTCCGCCATCACTGCGGAGGCGATCGGTATCCACGCCATCTTTGGGGCCTTTCTGCTCGGGGCCATCATCCCCCACGACAGCGCTGTTGCGAGAACTCTCACCCATCAGCTCGAGGATTTCGTCATCATTTTGCTTCTGCCCGCCTTTTTCGCCCTCACGGGGATGCGGACGCGGATCGACCTGCTTTCGGAGCCGGTCCTGTGGTTGCTCTTCATCCTCATCTTAGTGGTGGCGGTCGTGGGCAAGTTTGGAGGTACGTTCGCCGCCGCCCGGCTCACAGGCTTGAGTGGGGGTGGTTCGGCTATGTTGGGCACTTTGATGAACACCAGGGGCCTTATGGAGCTGATCGTTCTCAATGTGGGCCTAGAGCTGGGGGTCATCTCGCTCAAGCTCTACTCTCTGTTGGTTTTGATGACGGTAGCGACCACCCTCCTCACTTCGCCGCTCTTACGGTGGTTGAGGGGGCGGATCATGCGCAAGGGTGACCCGGACGGCCTGTTTGTTGAGGCGGGTGGTTGAGGGGCGCCAGGTCGTGTGCGGGTGACATTTGAAGGGACGGGTGTCCGGGTGGCTTCGAACACGGCTTATTCTGCCGCGGTGGCATCATCCATGGCCTTTCGCGCGGTCGAGCGCTGCTCTTGGGGGTTCAACCGGCGTGTCACGGTAATCGCCAGCACGGCGAAGAGGCAGGCGATGAAGAACGGGATCTGATAGCCCACGAAATTGAGGATAAAACCGGACACCACGGGAACGACGATGGCCGTAGCATGAAGTAGAGTGACACCCATGGCCAAGCTGGGGGCTATGTCCTGCGGAACGGCGATCTTACGCAGATACGTGGTTGCAGTGATGGCTGAGAACGGAGCGATGAAGGCGTACACGACGTAGAAGAAGCAGGCGAGCAGTGCATGGTTGGACAGCGCGAATCCTGCCAGCGCCACTATATAAGCTAGGTTGACCGCCGAGAGGATGCGCTTTTCGCCCTCGCGGTCGATGGTCCTGCCTATCCATGCCGACGACACCATACTCACGAAGGCCACTAGCAGTAGTAGAACGGCGACGTGGGCCACCTTCAGATTAAAGCGGTTCACCAGTACCCATAGGCCAAACGAGAAGAAGATCTGCTGCCGCGCGCCGTCGAGGATGTTGAGGGCGTAGTAGTAGCGATAGTCATGCTTCCATACGATCGGCTCGCGTTTGGGTGCCGTCTTGTGCTCCTTTCCCTCCTGAAGGTGAGGGAAGCGTACGATGGCGGCGGCTCCGATGAGGGCGACAATGCCCAAGATGATGAAGGTGGCGCGAAACGAAAGCAGGTCGAACTGGAAGACGATAAAGACCATCACCAGTGCTGCGAAGGTACCCCCCTGGGTGATAGCCGCCGTCTTTCCCAAGATGGCTCCACTGCGTGCTTCAGTTGTGAGACTCATACCCAGGGAGTATTGCGTTTGTAGGACGGTGTGCATGCCGAAACTGGTGATTACTACCCAGGGGATGACGTTCCAAAAGGTGGTTGAGAAGCCGTAGAGGATGTAGCCGACGGCCAAAAGGACGAGGGCGCCTGCCGTGACTCGTTGAATGGAGATTCGATAGAGAACGGCCATCAAGAAGATGAGGACGAACCCACCCACCTCGCGTATGGCCGTCATGTAGCCGAACTGAGGCCCGTTGAGATGGAGGACCTCGTCAAAAAAATTGGTCACGGTGCTGTTGTGGGCATTCAACGCGAAGCCGTACGCGGCCGACATGATGGCCAGCATGATGAAGCCGCGGCCGGCCGGAGTGCTCCACATGTCTCGCACACGATTCTTCAATGGACATCTCCCTGGAACAGGCAGCAGAGTGCGCTGATAGTCCTGGCATAAGAGGATACCGGCCGCCCGGCGGAGCGTCCGTCGAGTAGAGCCGGACTCGTATTCTACTCCTATGCTGGGGTTTTTCAGTCTCTTGTCTGCATGCTTGCACGAAGGGGGTTCTAGGCGTACTATCAAGGATGTGAACGGTGTTCAGAAATGTGTGTGGTGTTCTGTCAAACACTCGATGTTCGTAAAGGAATTAGGCATGGATGGGCGGACTTCTCCGACTCGGCGGGATCGTCGCCGTTCGGCCACCAGGGCTGAGATTCTCGCAGCTGCTCGCGAATTGCTCCTCGAAGTGGGGCCGGAGGAACTCAGCCTCCGGCAGGTGGCAAGGCGGGCCGACTTCAGCCCCGCCGCGCTCTACAACTACTTCTCCAACAAAGATGAACTCGTGGCCTCCCTTTTTGCTGAGGCCTTCGAGCGTCTCGATATCTACGTGCGGCGTGTGTCCCGCGATCTCAGTCCTGAGGAGCGGGTGATGGAGCTGGCGCTGGCCTATATGGACTTTGCTCAAGACAATCCCATGGACCTGCGCTGCATGCTCCTGACCGCCTCACTAGATCTACCTCCGTCCAGCGGGAAGGCAGTGGGGCTCGGCGCAGCTCGTCTGTTGGGAGAGACCTTCCGTGAGGGGATGAAGGAGGGCGTCTTCTCGCCCGATGTGGGCCTGTCGGCTGCAGAAATGGCGTTCGGGGTCTGGGCCCTTGTGCACGGCATGGTATCGCTAGCGTTCATTGATCTCAAAGAGGTGAGTGATGAGGTCTCGGCCGATCCGCAGCAGGTCATCGGAGCGTTCATACAGTTACTTATGAAATAGAGCACACAGCCAGAGCACACAGCCGCTGGGTGCCACGGAGTGGACTGGCTTCCGGGGTCTACGGTTGGTGTTGGTAGGCGAGATCGGACAGGGTGAGGCGACATGTTTGAGGCCATCGGTAGATTCAGTTACCGGTTCCGCTGGTGGGTCATAGGTCTGTGGGTGGTGCTCTTCGCGGTGAGCGTGGCGGCCACCCCTCTGTTGGCCGACGTCCTGCAGGGGGGATTCTCCAACCCAAAGGCACCGGCCGAGCGGGCGGGTAAGGTCATCGAGGAGAGGTTCCACCAAGGGCCGACCATCGTCCTCATCCTGTTCAAGAGCGAAACACTCAAGGCCGCCGATCCGGCGTTCCAGGAGGCTGAACAACAGGCATTGGCCGGGTTGACGGCTGCGGGGACGCCCTTCCTGGACAGCATCCAGACGTACGCATCTACGGGCAACCCTCTGTTCCTCTCCAAAGACGGCCGTAGTTCGGTAGCCGTACTGAGCTTCTCGGCTCCGCTTCATATCATCCAGAACGAAGTGGAGGATATCCGAACGTCTTTGCGCGACACGGGGCTTCAGACGTATGTGACCGGGGAACCGGCGATAAACGCTGATCTCACCACCTACTCGTTCCGAGACGCGCAGCGTGTGGAGCTCTATGCGCTGCCTGTCGCGCTTGTGGCCCTTATTTTTGTCTTCGGTAGCCTTGTATCGGCGGCTCTGCCCATCGTTACCGGTGGTCTGGCGGTGACCGTGACTCTGGGCGGCATGTATCTACTGGGACGGGTTACGAGCATGTCCATCTTCGCCATGAACACGGCTACTCTTCTCGGTCTGGCTGTGGCCATTGATTATGCTCTTTTCATCGTCTCGCGTTTTCGCGAGGAGCTACAGCGTGGGGCGACGACCGAGGAGGCCGTTGTGGTTACCTCCGCACGGGCGGGTCGCTCGATCTTCTATAGCGGTCTTGCCGTCATGGTGGCCGTGCTGGGGCTACTATTCTTCCCTTCCACCGGACTCCGCTCCCTAGGTATCGGCGGCGCGTTGGTGGTCTTCTTCTCGGTAGCGGCGTCGCTCACGTTTATGCCGGCCCTCATGGGTGTCCTGGGGCATCGAGTTAATACCGCCACCATCATCAAGTTGCAAACGGCACGTGAATCCCGGGTCTTCGGGAAATTGAGCAGCCTGCTGCTCAGGAGGCCCTGGATATCGATCGTGGGTGCTCTGGTACTGATCGCGCTCATTGCTTCTCCGGCCTTCAAGATGGAGAGGGAGATGACTTCCGTATCTACCCTGCCTCAGGTTGCAGAGGCGCGACAGGGATTCGACATCCTCGAACAGGAGTTCGACTACGAGGCCCTTTCCCCAGTGTCGGTGCTTCTCACCTGGGATGGTAGTCAGACTATCGACATGAGCAGAGCCGCCAGATTGTTCATCTACGGGCAGAAGCTTGCCGACCTTCCAGGGGTGGCTTCAGTCATGAGCCCGTTCACGGTGACAGGACTCAGTGATCCTACAGCGTTGGCTTCGTTCTGGCCCCAGTTCGAAGCACTGTTGAACGATCCGGATGGTTTTGTCGTGCCGCCTGAAGGCGTTACCGTCGGAGATCAGGTGATCAGTGCTGCCCAGTTGGGGCAGTTCAAGCAGCTGGTGGCTGCCTCCATCGCGCCGGGCGCCGCACTGTACCGTGTGGTGTTGGATAATCCACCTGCCTCGGCGGAATCGCGGCAGACCGTGGGGCGGGTGCTCGATGTTGGTCCACCGGCGGGATACGAGCTCCATGTGGCCGGTGAGACGGCATCGAGCTATGACTTCTTCAAGGAGATCGACGACTGGTTTCCTCTAGTCATCATCTGGGTGGTCGTCACCAGTTTCATAGTGTTCGTGTTCCTTCTACGGAGCCTGCTCCTGCCCCTGGTGGCCGTGATTGTCAATCTGTTCACCATCGCCATGAGCTACGGGTTGTTGGTGTTGATATTTCAGGGGGATACTTTCGAAGGTCTGCTGAACTTCACCTCTACGGGGGCAATTGATGCCATCGTTCCCGTGGTGATGCTCTGCATCTTCTTCGGCGTCACCATGGATTACGCGGTCTTCATGCTCACCAGGATGCACGAGCGTTGGCTGCGCACCGGCAACAACAAGGAGGCCGTGACCGTCGGTCTTGTGCGCACGGCCCGCATCATCTTGAGTGCAGGCCTGCTTGTGGTTATCGTTACCGGAGCATTCAGTTTTTCCCACATCAAGCAGACCAAGATGCTGGGCATGGGCATAGCTCTGGCCATCATCGCCGACGTGCTTCTCATCCGCATGGCCCTCTTGCCGGCAATCATGAGCTATCTCGGCAGGGCCAACTGGTGGTGGCCGGGGAAGAGATACCGCTCGGTATTTAAGGCCGAAACGGCCGATACCTCGGGCGAGGCACCGGCCGGAACTCTGTCTGCCGGAAAGGACCGGTCGAAGGTCGGCGAAGATCAGAACGATTAGCGTTCCGGTCTTTGTCGATGCCCTAGAGGGCCGCTGAAATTTCAGTGGCCCTCTAGGCGGGCAGCAGCACGGAGAAGGTCGAGCCCCCGCCGAGAGTGCTGACGACTTCCAGGCGACCGCCTGCACGTTCGGTCAGCCTTTTCACGATGGTGAGCCCTAGTCCGCTGCCTTCCAGGTGACGTGTCTCTGAGCGTTTCTCGCGGAAGAATTCGCTCAGAATCTGATCGAGGTTCTCCTCCGCGATGCCGATGCCCGTATCATCGACGTCGAGGCGCAGCCACTGCCCCTCATGACGGGCGCGTACGGTTACGCTACCCTGGTCTCGGTTGTATTTCACGGCATTGCCTATGAGGTTGGTGAGGATGAGGTCCAGGTCGTCGGCAGCGATCAGGACCGGGGGCAGGCCCGACTCTATCTCCACCCGGGCGGTGATGTTTCGCGCGGCCAGGTGCTCGGCCTGCAGGCCGAGCACGGTATTCACGGCCGGCTCGATCTCGACAAGGCGCGGTTCCTCCGGCGTATGGGCCTGCTCGCTACGGGACAGCGATAGGAGGTCGCTGATGAGCTGGACCATGCCGTCGATACGCTCTTGGGCGCGGTTGAGCATGGGCTCGTACTTATCAATCTCATTCCCCAGGCTTTGGTCGGTGGCCACTTCGATGAGGCTGCGCACGGCTCCCAATGGGGCCTTGAGTTCGTGGACCATGGTACGGATGAAACGCTCTTTCTCCATAGCCAGTCTCCGGATCTGCGAGATGTCGGAGAGGGTGAGGATACGTCCTAGGGCCGTGCCGTCTTCGCCGCGGAACGTGACGATGCTTGTCATGAAGGTCCGCTCGCCTAGGGAAAGCTGCCCGATGGTCCGGTCCTTGAGGGGGGCGGCGATCTGTTCAGCGAGAGAGGCAAGTGGGCCCGAGGCGAGCAATTCCACGGCCGGCAGGGGAAGGAAGTTCTCCTCGGCTATGTCGAGGAGGGTTGCCATGGACTGGTTGGCCAGCACCGCGTGGCCATCGCGGTTGACCACCAGGACGGCATCGCGCAGGGAGGATACCAGCGAATGGGTCTGCGTCCTCTCCTCGGCCAGGGCCAACAGACTTGCCTCGTGCTCTTGACGTAAGCGTTGGGCTTCGGCCTGGGCCCGCTTCTTATTGACCAGAGTATCAACCGCGGTCAGCAGATCATCAGGCAGGAACGGCTTGGGCAGAAAAGAGTCCACTCCTTCGCGGGTCGCGGCCACAGCCGTATCGATGTTGGCATAGGCCGTGATCATACATGTGGTTACATCTATCCCCTCGGCCTTGATGGACTGGAAGATGGTCAGACCGTCGATGTCCGGTAGGCGGTAGTCGAGGAGGGCCACATCGTAGCCGGTGGATCGTAGCAGGTCGAGCGCTTCTGCTCCGGTGGCGGCTTCATCGACTACGTAGCCCTCGATCTCCAGGATCTGTCTGATGCCCGAGCGGACGCCAAACTCGTCATCAACGACAAGGATGCGTGCTTCCTCGGTCGATGTCATCGTGACCCCAGGAGTTCCTCGGCCAGACCCAGAAGTTGCTTGCCGGTGGCGGGCTTGTCCACGAAGCGATCGAGGCGTGTCCAAGCACGTAGGCCGGCGTGTTCCTGGTCGAAACGTTCGCCGGTGGCCGCCGCGACCGCACTCAACATGACCAAGGGGGTGTTCTTGAGGTGCTCCTGTTTGCGGATCTGGTGCGCAAGCCGGAAGCCGCTGTCGTAGCGTTCCATCATCAGGTCGAGGAAGATAATGTCCGGGACTTGGGCTTCGAGGCAGCGGAGTGCCTCTTCGCTACTCGTCGCTGTATGAACGGTGTGGCCCCGGCTGCCGAAGTAGGCGGACTGGCCGGCCAGAAAATCCTGGTCATCATCTACGAAAAGGATGTTCCATGGTTTACTCAATTGGGGCTCCTTTCGCCGCTAGGGCGGTTCTTGGGGATCTCTACATAGAAAGTGGTGCCAACACCTTTCTCTGAGTCAAACCACATATTGCCGTTGTGCATTTTCACGATACCGTAGGTGATAGGTAGGCCCAGACCGGTTCCCTTGCCGATGCTCTTAGTGGTGAAGAATGGCTGGAAGATCTTATCTTCTGCTCCGGTGGGGATACCGTTACCCTGGTCGGAGACGCTGAAACGAATGCGATCTGTCTCGGGCATCTCTCGTGCCTTCACGCGTACGGTGCCTGTGCGTCCTTCCATGGCCTCGACCCCGTTCTTGACCAAGTTGAGCAGCACCTGCGTGAGCTGGTCCCGGTCGGCATCGGCTTCGAGCCCCGGGGGCACGTCTGCAACCGCCTCCACCTGTCTAGTGTTGGCGCTGACGTGGCTGACCGTGTTGTAGACGATGGTGTCGATAAGGTCTTTTAGGTCTATCCTCTCCACGCGCACCCGGCTTTGGCGGGCGAAATCCAGTAGATTGCTGATGATGCGCGTACAGCGTTCCGATTCGCCGGCTATGAGCCTGAGGTCGTCACCGACGTCTTCACGGTCACTGAGTTTGCGTTGCAGGATGTGTGAGTAGAGTAGGATGGTGCTGAGAGGGTTGTTCAACTCATGGGCCACGCCGGCGGCCATCTGCCCCATAGAAGCAAGCTTCTCCGTGTTGATCAAGTGACGGTGTACGTCACGTAGATCGTCCCAAGGAACGTTCAGTTCCTCACAAACCCGCTCAGATTGATCGATGATGAAGGGCAGACACATGTTCTCCTCGGCCATACCGGCGTAGACTGCTGCGGCTTTGGCCCGGCAGGTGGCATAGCCGCACGCGCCGCAGTTCAGCTCATCCTCGGGGAAGAACTTGTTTGTATGGGCCAAGATCTTGCGAATCTCCTGCTCGCTGGGCTCCACGCTGCGTTGATCGTGGGCGGTATAGCCCCGTCCCAGGGACAGCTGTGTGTGAAGGTTGGGATACGCGGGAAGCGCGCCCGTCTCTTGGCGATGGAGACTTGTAGAGGCGAATTCTGTCACTCGGCGCCGTCGGAGTAGGCCGGGCTCGTCACTCTTTATGCCGGGGCCCGCATAGCACCCTTTGCACATCAGTGCTTCGACTAGAAGGGTGCTGTCGTCTTGACCGTCCTGGTCATCCGGGAGGCCGGCCAGGGCTTCGAGGGTCTCGGCGCGCCCACTGACCACTATCAAGCGGGGATCGAGGATGCCCTCACCTATGCCGGCACTCTCCAGGAGTCCCCCGGGGATGGGGTATATCCGTGCCGGTCCGGCATGGGGCGGATCGAAATCCCGCTCAGGCGCTCGTGCAGGGTTTACCCTGCGGGAGGCGAATATGCTCTGCAATTCCTCCAAGGTAAGGACCTCATCGACTATCCCGGCTACCTCTTCATCAAGCATCTCGGCCTTCTTGGCTATACACGGGCCGATGAAGACACAGCGGACGTCTGCGCCATATTGTTCCTTGACGGCGAGTGCGGTGGCCACCATGGGCGAGACGATGGGCATGATGCGGTCGGTCAGGTGCGGATGGTATTTACGCACGTACTCCACCACGGCTGGACAAGCGCTGGCGATATGGACGCCGGTGGGCTGTTTACGTAGGTGATCGTGGCAGGCCTGATTGACCAGGTCTGCTCCGTAGGCTACCTCCACCACCGGATCGAATCCCAAGGCGTGAATTGCCCCGATCACCTGGGCGGGGGCGACGGTAAACCCGGCCGGGAAGGAGGGAGCCACTAGGGCGGCCACACTCCCTCCTTCGTCGAGTAACTGGAGGGTTTTCGTGATACCGGTCGTGTAGGCTTTGGCGTTCTGCGAACAGACCATTGTGCAGCTGCCACACCCGATGCAGCGGTCGGGCACTACCGAAGCCTGGCCGTCTTCAATGCGGATGGCCTTGGCCGGGCAGTCCCGCACACACGTATAGCAACGGCGGCAGTTCTGCTTGATGGTGGTGATGATGCCTTCAGTGGTGGTAATGCCTTCCATGCTGTTGTCCCAATCTGCCTCAGCCCGCTATAGACGCACTGGTGTCGTTCGCCGGTACTATCGTGACGGCCGGTTCATCGACAACAGGAGGACGTTCCTCGGCGTTGCGGTCGACATACTCACGATGGAGAAGTTTGTGGGAGACTTCACTGAGGGGGTGGCCGAGGTACTTCTCGTAGAGGGCGGCCACGGACGTGTTCTCATGCGAGTATCGGGTCTCGGCCCGCTCGTCGGCCTCGTGGATGCGCTCGATACGATGGTGTACTTCTTCTATCTCGCTCTGGTAGGGCTGACCGCCGCCTTCGGCGCAGCCGCCGGGACATGACATCACTTCTATGAAGTGCAGGTCGTTCAGTGAGTCGTCGAGTACCGAGCTGAGACGCCCGAGCCCGTTGACTACGCTCATGTTGAGAGTGAGGTCGCCTGCCTTTAGGGTAAAGCGTTTGACTCCATCCGGCCCGCGGGCTTCAGTGAGGGGCCCACTGGGCGGCTCGGCGCCCACCAGCGTCGCGGCTGTGCGTACGGCGGCCTCCATGACACCACCTGTGCCTCCGAAGAGCCGGGCCGCCCCGGTGGCTTCGGCGAAGGGGGGATCGAGCGGTGCCTGGTCCTCGTATGCATCGAAGTTGAGGCCGAAGCGGCTCCAAAGGGAGTCGAGCTCCCGTGTGGTGAGCACGTAGTCGACGTCACCGAGATCTTGAGCTTCGAACTTCTTGGCCGTGCACGGCATGATGGCAACGACCACCAAGCGCCTGCCGTCCAGATCAGCATAGCGCGGGTAGATCTCCTTGATGAGGGCGCCGGCCATTTGCTGGGGGGACTTGCACGTGGAGAGGTGAGGGATGAGGTCGGGGCGGTGTGTCTCGACGTACGTGATCCAGGCGGGCGAACAACTTGTGAACATAGGGAGCGTGCCGCCGTCCTGCAGGCGTTTCACCAGCTCGTTCGCCTCCTCCATAATGGTGACGTCGGCGGCGAAGCCGGTATCGAACACAGCCGCGAAGCCGATGCTCTTAAGTGCTGCGGAAAGACGTGCCAGTGTGTCGGGGATGGTTTGGCCCTTTCCCCGCCCCTTGGCTAGGGTGGCCGGTATAGCCGGGGCGACCTGGGCCACGACGACTGTGTCGGTGTCACCCAGCGCCGCCGTGACCGCCTCCACGTGTGAGTGTTCCATGAGCGCCCCGGTAGGACATACTTTGACGCATTGGCCACAGTAGACACAACCCGAGACATTCAGACCGGCGTGGAAGCCGGGACCTACCTTGGTGCGGAAGCCGCGGCCGATGAAGTCAATGGCGCCGACTCCCTGCACATGATGGCACACGGTTACGCAACGCCCACAGAGTACGCATTTGTTTGGGTCGCGCCAGATTGCCGCCGAGGATATGTCCAGTGATTGGTCTTTCTTCATCCCTACGTAGTGTCGGGGTCGGACACCCAGTTCGCGGCTGAGTTCAGAGAGTTCGCAGCTGCCTGAGCGGTTACAGGCCAGGCAGTCCTGGGGGTGGTTGGCCACCAACAGTTCGACGATGGCCCGGCGGGCTCTGAGTATCCGCGGAGTGTGCGTGTTGACCACCAGGCCGTCGGTTGCCAGGAGTGTGCAGCTGGTCTGCAGCCTGGCCACGCCCTCCACCTCGACTATGCATAGGCGGCACGACGCGGAGGGTGAGGGGGCCCAGTCGAGATAGCAAAGGTGAGGGATGTGGATCCCGGCACGTTCCGCGACTTGGAGGACCGTCTCGCCCGGTTCGAAGTGCAGCTCTCTATTGTTGATGATGATAGTCATGCTGACCTCTCATGCCGCCACGGTCACGGCCTGCTTGGGGCAGGTATCGGCGCAGGCGCCGCAACCGAGACAGCGGTCGACGATGATGTAGTGTAGTTTTCTCTTCTTGCCGATGATGGCGTCGCTTGGACAGTTGTCGATACATATGCCGCACCCGATGCAGAGAGCTGAATCGATTCCGTATTCACGCAGACCCTGGCAGACACCGGTGGGGCAGCGGTCTTCCATGGCGTGAACCTCGTATTCCTCGCGGAAGAAGCGCAGTGTGGAAAGCACGGGTTTGGCGGCCGATTGGCCCAGTCCGCACAGAGAGGTGTCCGCGATGGTCTCTGCCAACTCCTCCAAGTGGAGTAGGCCGCGGAAGCGTTCCAACCGGCGGATCTCCTCACCGACTGGGCGCTCAGTGAGGGCCGTTAATATTTCATGCATGCGAGTGGTGCCCTCGCGGCAGGGAGCGCACTTGCCGCAAGATTCATTTCGGATGAACTCCATGAAGTACTTGGCCACGTCGACCATGCAGCTACGCTCGTCCATTACCACCAAGCCGCCGGACCCCATCATGGCACCCAGTTCCTGCAGCTTTCCATAGTCGGCCGGGACGTCCAGCAGATGATCGGGGATGCAGCCGCCGCTCGGGCCTCCGATTTGGACGGCTCTGATGTTGTGGCCTTCGGGCGCGCCTCCGCCGATTGTGTAGACGACGTCGCGCAGCGGGGTGCCCATTGGGACTTCGATCAAGCCGGTATTCTGCACTTGACCGCTGAGGGCGAAGACCTTGGTACCGCCCACCTCGCCGATCCCCATGTTTTTGAACCAGTCGGCCCCCCGGCATACGATTCCGGGGACGTTGACCAAAGTCTCTACGTTGTTGAGCACCGTTGGTTTGCCGTGCAGGCCCGCGACCGCCGGGTACGGCGGTCGCGGGCGGGGCATACCCCGTCCCCCTTCGATGCTGGCCAGGATGGCGGTCTCCTCGCCACAGACGAAGGCGCCGGCGCCTCGTTTGATAGTGATGTCAAAGTCGACCAGGCTGTCCAAGATGTTTCTACCCAGCAGGCCTGCTTGGCGGCACTGGTGGATGGCGTCTTGGAGTCGCTCGATGGCCAACGGGTATTCGGCGCGGCAGTATACGTAACCCTTATCGGCTCCGATAGCGTAGGCGGCGATGAGCATCCCTTCCACCACTCGGAACGGGTCTCCCTCCAGGAGCGCGCGGTCCATGAAGGCTCCTGGATCGCCCTCGTCTGCGTTACAGATGAGATATTTCTGGGTGGCTGGGGTGTTGAGGGCAATCTTCCATTTCTGCCCGGTGGGGAAGCCGCCCCCTCCGCGTCCTCTCAGTCCTGACTCTAATACCAGCGCACATACTTCCTCGCGGGTCATGGTGGTCAAGGCCCGCGCCGCGGCGGCGAAGCCGCCGGCGGCCAGGGCTGCATCGAGAGAACCGGGGTCTATGAGTCCGCAGTTCTCGAGCACGATGCGGGTTTGGTGCGCAAAGAAGGGTGTGTCGGCGACTAGGGGTATGTCTTCGTAGCCGGGGGCCTCCCCATGCCGGCCATACAGGAAGCGGTTGCGCAGTTGGCCCTGCGCGAAGACCAGGTCGAGGAACTCATCGGTGTTTTCTGGGCTTAGGTCACAGTAGGAGAGACGGACTCCGTCGCTATTGGCCAAGTCGACGATGATCTCGCGTTGGCAATAGCCGATGCAGCCAACTTCGACCACGGTCACGGGGAGCGAGTGCGCCTGTATGTAGGCTTGTGTCTTTTCAATCAGCCGGAGGGCGCCGTTCGCCCGGCCGCACGTTCCGGCTCCTACAAATAGGATGGTTCCCGTGCCGCCGTGCTGTACCTGCTTCAGTCGTCCGGCTCGAGAGACGCGACAGGCATCATCGTCATGGCAGAGCGGTCCGTTGGTGATACAGGCGATCAGGTCCTTGCAGGGCAGGGCGGGAGTGTGTGTGCAGCGGTCACAGCAGGCGTTGACGAGCATAGATCTATTCATGACAATTCCGCCTCCGCTTGGGGCTCGGCAGTCAAAGTTTCCTGAGTGGCGGACGTGTTGGCTACGGCGGTAGTGTCATCGAGTCCGGCCAAGAGGGTGTTGAGGGAGTCGACCGTGAGGTGGCCGTAGAACTCCCCATCCAGTTTGATTACTGGGGCGATTGAGCAGGCCCCCAGGCAGGCTACGCTGATTACTGTGAAACGTCCATCGGGGGAGTTTCCGTCGGGTCGCAGCTTGAGGTGCCGCTGGAGGTGCTGATACAAGGTGAGGCTCTGCTTCACGTGACACGCGGTACCCTGGCAGACTTCGATGACGTGTTGGCCCAGGGGGGCGAAGCGGAACTGATTATAGAATGTGGCAACCCCGTACACGCTGGCCACCGGCGTGTTGAGGGCGGCGGCCAGGTCGCTCATGGCTGCATGGGATACGAAGCCCTCGCGCGACTGGATCTCCTGCAGTAGCGGTATCAGCTGCTCGCGGGACGAGTCGCCCAGTTCGGCGACGACGGCCTTCACACAACTCGTATCCGGAGTCATTCAACCACCTCCTCGATTCGTTGGGAGGGATGGAGCTCCGCATGACGTTCGAGCAAGAGGTCGATGCGCTGGGCCAAGTCACTCAGACGGACGGGCTTCTCCATGAAGGTGTCGCTGGGTATATCCTGTCCCATGAGTGACGCGATGACCTTCTCGCGCACGTCCTTTTGCACGTTGAAGCCCGATAGTATGATGATAGGAATGTCCTTCGTGGGTTCGTCGGTCTTGAGGGCGCTGGCGAATACCATCCCCTCTTCGTCATAGTCCATCATTACGTCCAAGACGATGAGGTCGGGGCGTTTCTCGACGATGCGGGCGTAGGCTTCCCTGCCGTTATGGGCCGTCGCTACCGCAAACCCGCGGGTAGCCAGATAGGCTTCTATCGACATCACCAGATCGCGGTCATCGTCCACCAGCAATATTCTCTTAGCTTCCATGGCGCCCCTCCTCGGCTGCAGAATTCGCTTGCAGATACCTGTTCATCAACGTCCCCTATGTCTTGTGCTTCGGCCTGTCGTTGTGGCGGCTCAGGAATGAGAGCTTCTCAAGCTTGGACGATATGTCTATGTGCTCAACAAAGCAGTTTGGGGGAGTGTTTACCCGCTTGGGAACGAAGTTGAGAAAAGACCTCACACCGATGCACGCCGCTCGGTCGACTAGGCTTTGTAACCCTTTGGGCCGGGAAGCAAGGATCGCTATATGGATGTCAAGCTGAGGGATGACTGTCTCAATGGACTCCAACCCGTAGCAACGACGTCCGGCGAATATGCGGCCCACTTTTTCCGGATCGGTCTCGAAGACCGCCACTATATTGAACCCGCGCTCTTCGAAGCCCCGGTAAGAGAGCAATGCTCTGCCTAGGTCGCCGAGGCCGAAGAGTGCGATCGTTTGCGGCACATCGGTGCCGATAATGCGTCCGATGGTGCGGTCCATCTCCCGCACGTTGTATCCGCGGGCGACGTTGCCGAAGCTACCGAAGCTGGCTAGATCCCGGCGGAGTTGGGCTGCACTGACTCCTGCCTGCTTTGCCAACTGGTGAGAAAAAACGAACTCAACGCCCTCGTCAGAGAGTTCCTCCAACGTCCTTCTGTAGACGCTCAATCGCTCAATGGTATACCGGGAGATCGGACGGTGTCCTCCGGGGGCTGCTCCCGGATCACGGTCTCCGCCGGGCAGGCCGGTTCCAGAACCGTCTGCAGGTGTTTGATCATCCATCGGTGTGTCTGCTGTATTTTTCATCACGTTCCTGGATGCTGATTGAATTGTGTGGTGAATCTTATCACAGCAATATCGTGCCAGTCAACCTTCTGTGAAAGAGGCAACAGAACGTGAAAGGAAGGGGTGTTCCCAATTTGGCTGGAATAGGTTTTTAGCGCACAAGGTCTGATGGGACCCGGACCTGCCGAAACCAGCCCCGAGGAGATGAGCATTGCGGGCTCGCTGGAGGAGGCGGAAGTAACGCGGGACGAAACGCCGGCCGCGTTGCGGCCGGCTTTAGCAGGCTGCTGAACTATGACATTTCGCCACCGGAACGCGGGTCAGCACGCGCGAGAAAAGGTTGGAGCACACACCCTCTTTACTCGACCTTTCCTCTTTACTCGATTCGGCCGCGGATGGCATCTACCGGGTTCGACTCGTTGCCTACACTTACATAGGCGGATCCCGATGTGATGACGGTGAGCAGGTCTTGGATGGTCTTGCCCTGAAGGGAGCCGGTCAGGTCGGCGGTCTTTATCTGCCCCTCTGTCAGTATCCCCGTGAATTGCCCGGACTCTGGTGGGTCGGTGGGGAGGTTGACGATGGCTGCCCCCGATGTACCCGCCGCTCCCTCGTAGATGGTGGCCGTGCTGGGACTGGGGAGCTGCTCCGTGATGTTGAGGACGTAACCCAGGGTCTTGGTGGCGGCGTCGTATGTGAGTGTGAGCGTGCCGGTGGACGTAGTTTCGACCGGCGGGACGGATTGGTCACCGGTGAGTCGGGCTGTGTAGGTGGTGGAAGCGCGGGTGGTGGATGTGCCGGCGGCATTCGTGCCGGTGGTACTTGTGCTGTCAACATTTGTGTCGGCGGCGCTCGTCTCTGCGTCGTCTGAGCCCGAAAGCCCCACGGATAAACCGACGATCAGAGCAATGAGACACACCAAGCAGATGAGGAACACGAGCCGGCGTCTTCGCACCTGCCGGGCTCGGCGTCTCCGCGCTCGCTCCTTTGCCCGCTCCCGTACTAGAGCTTCACGTTCGTCTTGAGGCTCCATGGGCCCTCCACTGCTCGCAGTCACCTTCGGACGCATGATATACCGCGACCATGTTCACCTTTTTAGCCTATCACTCTCGATCCGGAAGTGGCTTCGCCGATTGGGCGGATCGTTAAAGAGAGGCCCAGGCGGGATTCTCCGTGCCTGGGCCGGATCTCATAATCGTTGCCGGTTTCGATCACAAAGCGACACCGTGGCCGGCGGCCATGGTACGAAAACGATCCTCCAGTGAGTAAAGGCGGTCCACGTAGCTGCTGAAGCCTGGAACGTTTCGTCCGAAGTAGACACCGGCGAAGGCTTCCCAGTCGGGGTGTGGTGTACTGAGGATGGGTGCGTAGAAGCCCCTCACCCCGGACTTCAGGTAGTGGCCAAACGCGGTCATGCCGATTTGGGGAGTTGCGAAGGAGTACCAATCCACGCCCGCGACCCATACTTTGCCATCAGAGAGAAGTCCCCACGGGGTGCCGCTACCGTGGTAGCGTAGGCAGCCGAAATTGTTGTGCCTGGCCAGCGACCCTCCCGTCACGGGATCGCCCAGCGAGGTCTCGGCTGCGAGGATTACCAGCTGCGCCAGTGCGGGTATGCCGAAATCTGCGGTGTTCTGCAGGACCATCTCGCCGGTGATGGGACTCTTGCGCGGCTGGAAGAGGTAGGTGTTCATGAATTCCGCCCGGCTTCTCTCGGTCGTTGTGAGACTACCTCCTTCAGAAGTCTCGTCGCCGGTCGTTTCCGTCGATGTCGTGGCAAGGTCCTCCTCTTGAATGGAGAGGTCGGCCCTGTAGATGACCAGGCTGAACTCGGCCCGAGTTACCCGGGCCGTTGGATTGAGCCGGTTTCCATCAACATCGAGGAGGCCTTTGGATAAAGCTAAGGCCATACAGGGCCGGGCTGCGGGGGAGATCGCACCCCTGTCGGTGAAGCCGGCCAGCATCTCGAGTATCCGGCTCTTGGCTAGAGCGAGGGCTTGGTCTTCAAGCCCCAAGCTACGCACGGTGATAACGGCCATCTGCTGGCGGGTAAGGGGAGCGTACGGGCGAAACGTGCCGTCCGGATATCCGCTCATCCATCCCTGGGCCAGAACGGCTTCTGCGTAGGGCCGCACCAATTTGTTCACGTCGGAGAAGGGGGTGCCGGAACCGGTGGCCTCCACACCGCGCCACGTTGTGAGGATCTTGGCGGCCTGGCCACGGGTGACGAGTTTGTTCGGCTGGAAATCGCCTGCGAGTGTGCCGACGATGATGTTCTTGGCGGCGAGCGCCTCTATGGCCTCATGGGCCGGATGGGTCTCTTGTACGTCGGGGAAGGTGGACGGGTGTGCCTGAGCCCGGTTGGCGGCCGGTCCTCCCAGGAGTGCCGCTATGAGGAGCAGTACCGCGGGGATGGCACACATGAACGTTCTCTTCATACTCCTGCCTTTGTTCGTTTGCGCTGTTGAGGGGGGAGTCCGGTCCGGAGGATCATGCGAGACTCATGCGAGACGGTGCACGACGATTGGAGACGGCGCGCCGGCGTCCAGTGGACTTTCAGTAGGGGGATATTCGGTGGGACTGAGTCTCGCGATGTGCTTTGGGCCCGGTCATTCTCTCCAGTTCACCCTCTGCCCAAGTCCAAGTCTATGACTGTGAAGACCAAGGCTCGTGTTGCAGAACGCAGGCCAGGATACCAGAATCTATTGGTCGAGAAATGCGGAGCCGGTTGAGCCATGCTTTCTCTCTGACCGTGTACACTTAGCAGAACATGCCGGATCGAGACCAACATAGCACGCGTCAGGATGCGCTTCTGGAAGAACTCGCTCGACTGTACGGTCTGCAGACCGAGTACCGTGATTCGCGCGGCGAGCGGTGTGTCTCACCGCCGGGAAGTATCATCCGGGTCTTGGCCGCCCTGGGTGGCGATCTCGAGGAGCTCATGGGGGGTGGTCTGCACGAGTTCCCCCGCGGCTCGGGCCGGGCCGAGGAGATCCTGATTGCCGCCCTGGCGGCACGTAGACGTGAACTGGGCCGGCGTGTCCTCGAACCCGTGTTGGTTGCGTGGGGAGGCGTCCTCCCATCGGTGGTCATCCGTCCTCAAGGAGATGTGCACTCCCTCTCGCCCGTGAGGCCCGGTCGGACGGGCGCGAGGCTCACGTTGCTGCGAGAGGACGGGGTGGAGCAGAGCCTGGAACTCGATCTCGATTCTCTGCCGATCTCTTCGCAGGAGATTGAGTCCGGGCCGGTGGCCCGTCTGCTCCCGTCACGTACCTGGGGCAGCGGTGCTGGGAAGATGGGGGGAGCCCCACATGAGACCATCGCCGCCCCACTTCCCCTGGGCTATCATCGCTTGAGGCTTGAAACGGGCAGTACGTGTACTGAATCCTTGCTTATCTCCGCGCCGCAGCGCTGCTGGACCCCATCCGACCTTGACCCCGAGGCGGGGATATCCGGAACCGGCCTGTCTGCCGGCAGCTGCCGTTCAGGCGGCTGGGGTATGTTCGTCCCCGTCTACGCCCTGCGTAGCAGTCGGGATTGGGGTGCGGGGGACTTCGCGGATCTGCACGATGTCTGTCGGTGGGTGGGTGAAGCGGGCGGCTCGGTGGTGTCGACCTTGCCTCTCCTGGCAAATTACCTTGATATCCCCTTCGAACCGGCCCCCTATCGTCCGGTGAGCCGGCTCTTCTGGAACGAGTTCTACTTGGCGGTCGATCGCCTCGCCGAACTATCCTCATGCCAAGGTGCCATAGATACTTGGCTTTCTGACGATGTGCAGACGCGCATCGCGCGTCTGCGGGCAGGATCTCTGGTCGAGTACAAAGAGGTCATGGCCGTTAAGCGCCGGGTGTTGGAGGAGTTGGCGGAGTGCTTCTTCTCTACGGACCATGCGGATAGGAGGGCCGGATTCCAGGCCTACCTTGCCGCTCATCCCGAAGCAGAAGCGTATGCGTCGTTCCGGAATGAGGTTGAGGTGCGAGGGGCTGATTGGCGGGATTGGCCCGAGGCCGCCTCCCAACGGGTGCGCAGCCGGCTTTTTGTGGACCGGAGCGCGGTGGCGGGAGATTTGAGCCCCACGCAGCGATACCATCTCTATTGCCAATGGCAGGCTGAAGAACAACTGACGGCCATAGCTAGATCGAGATCGGCGGCCCGGCTTGCGCTCGACCTGCCGGCAGGCGTGCATCCGGGCGGATACGACACGTGGCGCTGGCCCCACCTCTTTGCCCATGAGCTTTCCACGGGGGCACCGCCAGATGCGTTCTTCTCGCTGGGGCAGAATTGGGACTTTGCTCCCCTGCACCCTGATCGGGCGCGCGAGGATGGGCATGGCTACTTCGCTGCCTGCCTGCGCCACGATATGAGGCTGGCCGGTCAGGTGCGCGTCGATCACGTCATGGGACTCCATCGTCTCTTCGTCATCCCCTCAGGGGCCAAGCCCCCTGAGGGTGTGTATGTCACCTATCCGGCTGAAGAACTGTACGCGATACTGACACTCGAATCGAATCGCTGCCGGACCGCCGTAGTGGGTGAGGATCTGGGTACCGTCCCTCCGGGGGTTCGAGCGAGCATGGCGCGCCATGGACTACGGCGGACCTGGGTGTTGCAGGCCTCATTACGTCCCAGGGCCGCGACGGTGGTGGACCCTCCCCCGCGCCACTCGGTCAGCAGCATCAACACGCATGATATGTACCCGTTTGCAGGTTTCCTTTTGGGTCGCGACATCGACGCTAGGGTGGAGACCGGGCAACTGGCGCCGGAGGATGCACCGCGCGAGAGGGAAGGTCGCCGGAAGCTTGTGCAGAGACTGGAGGACTTCCTGAAGGCCACCGCGAGCGAAGGAGAAATCGGGAGGGGGCCGGTCTCGCCCGCCGAATTGCTCCGGCTGGCCCTCAAGCACGTAGCGGCCGGTAAGAGCAGTCTGCTCCTGATCAACCTCGAGGATCTTCTACTGGAGACCCGGCCGCAGAATCTGCCCGGCACCGGTCCGGAGCGTCCCAATTGGAGACGCAAGTCGGCGGCTTCGGAGGCCGAGGTCAAGCGGGTCATAGAATTGGTTGCGGAGTGGTTGCGTTCTCAGGATCCCTGAAAAAGACGTCCTCCGCTCAGTACATCCTCCGCTCACGCTCAGTCAGTGTCTCCTCACGGCTGTAACTTCGTCATCCAGCAGCGTCTCGAAGCGTTGAGCCAGCTCGAGGGCTCGGACCACCGAGGTCGATAGGGGATTCCGTTCTTGGGCCGTCTGCAGGAACGCCGTGGCTGCATCGCAGAGCTCTGCCGGCGACGAGGAGCGATAGTGCTTTGCCGCCTCCGGTGCATCTTGCCTGGGCCACAGCGAATCTCCGGCTGTTCCCGGTGCGTTTGTCTCGTGTTCCCGGCACGGCAGTGTTCGCCAGTCGCCCAATCCGGGAATGGAGGGGATGGAGGCTGGGTAGTCGGTCTGGGCCGGAGGGCCGTTTGGATCGGTCGCGTAAGTTGTTGCGATCAGTAGATTAAGGTTGGTGATTCCGGCTCGGTAGCGTAGCGACCACTCGGCGGGATCTATCTCGATTGCCCTCTCAAGGGCAGCGATGGCCAGGGCCAGGTTGTCGAGCGTGGCATCGGTTCGATCTTCGGCTGTACCGGCGGCGGCCGTTGTTGCCGCTGCCGCGTAGATACCGGCCTGAGTATCGTAGGGGCCCGGGTCGCCGGGGCTCAGCCAATGGGCGTATTCTGCTTGGGCGGCGGCACGGAGCCCATCGGTCTGTGCCAGGGTCAATGCCGAATTGCAGCACTGCAGAGAGAGGTAGGGCAGGGCTGCGCCGATGATGACCGCCACCGACAGTGCAAGTAGGGCCACCCGGAATGCGATAGACAGAGGCCCCGTTGGTTGGATGCGTTCCGCGGCCTTCTGCCGCCAGGTCTTGGAGTCGTGCCGGCTTCTCCGCCTTCTAGTCATGACGGTTGTGCGGGTGATCCTCAGTCGGCGCTCCAAGCGGGGCCACAGGCCGTCGTTTCGCGCGTCGACACCCGAAAGTCCGGCGGCCAAGAGGAGCAGAGCAGGTATTGCCGTGCCTGTCATCTGCCACAACTGATCTACGCTGGCATGGATGAGCCAATAGCTGAGGGCCGATAGAATGGCCATATCCCAGCCATAACTCTGCGGTTCATCGCCCCAACGTAGTGCATGGGAATAGGATGCGGTGTCCGCCGGTGGGGCATGTCCTGGTATATGCAGCCAGGTCTGGCGGCTGTGCCGCCGGCCCGCCGTGCACCGGCCCCACAGCAGTCCACCCAGTGAGAGCAAGAGTGTCACGATCAGAAGGCCGCCTCCCACCGCTCCTGTGTCGGCGAGCACCTGCAACTCAAGGGAGTGTGCGTATTGGGGGTCGAATTCGGTGCTGGAGCGCAGCCGCTCGTATTGATAGACGAAGTGGTCCGCCCCTACCCCCAAGACCGGGTGGGACTCGAAGGTCTGCCATGCGACCCTCCAAAAGTCTATTCCACCGCCTGCGTCCACGACGGTGAGCCGGGAAGCCGGGACACCGTCGGGTGCGGGTGTCTCGTTACTGATGAATTGGTGCCATGACTGGGACAGCCACGCGCTTGGGCCACCGATGTCTGCTGTGGAGACGATGGAACCGTAGACCGCACCTACTAAACAGGCAGATAACACCACTGTGCCGAATATGGCTTTCATCCTTCTGCTGGCCGGTATCCATTTTTCGAGCAAAGCCATGATCATGCCCATGAAGGCCGTGGCCAGTGTTGCCACGATCAGCGTGCGTGCCGCCGCTCCGCCACCGACGGCTTCTGGCCCCTCCAGCCAGTAGCGAGTGAGGGTTGGTACGGCGTAGACCATCAGAAGGCCGGGAGGGATGAGGTAGAAAAGCGTACGAAGGCGTATGGGTGAGATGACAAAGACGATGATTAACGACAGGCCCATACTATAGATGGCCGTACGTGACTGGGTCATCACGGCGAGGCCCAGGAGCCCGGTGGCAAGTCCCAACGCCACCCCTCTTACCGGGGCGCGTTCCGCCGGGGCCGCTGCGAGCCACATGAGGGGCCAGAAGACCAGTAGGAACAGTGCCGCCGAGCCGTTTGGGTAGGCGGTTGGGAAGTTGAGTCTGTTGTCGGTGAAGAGAGTGGTCACGTCCTCGGCCGACCACAGACGTCCGATGCAGACCACCAGGATGGTGAGCGCTGCGGCCATGAGGAGGTAACGGAAGACGGTGCGCGCCTTCTCGTTGGTCAGAAATGTGAGTGCCAGTGCGAATAGCAGGAGAAGCCCGAAAGATCGGGATGCTTCGAGCCACACTCTACCTATCGAGTCGGCCCACAGGGCGGATGCCGCTACCCACAGGGTGTAGAGGGCGAAGAGCGTTAAGACGACCAGGGAGAGTTGGCGGGGTCGCCTCGGATAGTACACGAGCACCGCCACCACTAGACCGAGAAAACCGATCAGCAGAGCGCTCGGTAGCCACTGCGACGGTTGAGAGCCGCCGGAGGCGAAAACGAGCCATAACCAGACGGCAAAGAGGACGAGCAGTGGTATAGACCAGAGGCTGAACCGGCAGAGACGGTTGTTTCCTGCGCCACCGGAGTCCGGAGTGGTCGATGTCATGTCGACTTCGTCCTTTGCACAGAAACGGCATGCTCGGCAGCCGTCTCGGGTGCCCTCGGCTGCCGTTGGAGTAACGCCAAGGCACAGGCCCACACCCAGATTATGAAACTCGTGGGGGTCGACAGGCTGATGGAATCGGTTATGCCAAAGATGAGAAAGGCGACTATGGACGCGAATATGCCTATGGACGTGGCTTGGGTGACAACATCACGTTTCATGCCGTCGATGGCAAGGATGATGGAGCCGAACAGCAGCATGAGGAGGCCGAGAATACCGGGGAGACCGATGGCCAGCGCGACGTCGAGGAACAGGTTGTGGGCTTGTGATACCGGATAGGACAGGCCCACTGTCTGGTAGGGGTATCGTGTCGGCATCACTTGGTTGAACACTCGTAGTCCGATCCCTGTTAGCAGGTGGTCCTGGATACCGCGCAGTGCTGACGACCAGATGTCCAGCCGTGCCACTAGTTTGGTACTCAAGGATTCATCGCGCAGGAAGAAGTCAACCCCATTCCTGAGTTGCCCTGACGCGAAGAGCCCGACTATGAGCGCCCCCACCCCGGCCACCCAGATCCAGACATATCGCAGAGTTCGGATGAGGAGGACGAGGAGGGTGGCGATGGTTAGTCCTGCCAGCGAAGCCCGCGAACCGGTCATGAAAACTACGACGAACCCGATGATCACGAGAAAGATAGCCGGCCAACGGTATCGTCGCCGGCAGGAGAGGGGTGGCGGGGCGAGAGCGACGGCTGCGGCAAAGGCGGTGCAGACTGCCAGGATGCCCCCGTTTTGGTTCGGTTGAAGTCCATCCGCGGCCCAGGAGAAGGGAAGCGAGCGGATTGATGGCAGGGCAGCATAGATCGAGTTGAGCCAGGAGAGCTTATATGTCGGCCAGCGGGTGGTGAAGAGGGTGGTGGCCAGGGCAAGAAAGGCCGCCCCTAGGAAGAACGACATCACGTGGACCGGTTTCACTCGGTGGATGAGCGGCGGTAGCCGGTGACTTGTCAGCCCGAGCACCAGGACGATACCCGCCATCGCGAACAGGAGCGGCGGCAGGCTGCGGGATCTATCCGGCGAGGCCCACAGGGAGACTATGAGGGCGAGACCGACGAGACCGGCTCCGAGCCTGATGAGAAGCAGGCCCGACCGTGTCACGGCAGCAACTTGTGGCTGAAGGGTAACCCGGCAAGACGGCGCAGCAGAGTTGTATTACCGGGACAACATTCCAGACCGGAACGGTAGGCGGCCTGCGCGTGGCCTTTCATATCGAGATCGACATAGCAGTCCCCGAGGTAGACAAACACGTAAGGGTTGCTTGCCCCTTTCATCTCCGATGCCTGCCGCAAGAGGGGCAGTGCCGCCTCAGGGCGCATCGTCTTGTATGAGGCGATGGCGTACGCTGCCGCCAGTGCCGGGTCGGTTGGTGAGAGGTCTGCGCCTCTCTTGTATAAAGTCTGTGCACTGAAGGACATCCCCTGCGACTCATAGTGCCGACCGAGCGCGAGATACGACTGTGGAAGAAGAGGGTCCAGCTCCATGGCGCGGTTCAGGTGAGCGGTTGCACTCGCATCGTCCCCGGCCAGGAACATGATGCGGCCGGCCTGGACGCAGGCCGACGCCGTGAGGTTCAAGCTTATCCCTCGGGCTACCAGCGTACGGATACGGGTGAGCGCCTGTATGTGTTCGTATTGTGACGCGTCTATCGCATAGTGGGTGGTTTCCTCGGTGGTCATCGGTAGGCCGGCGGGGAGGGTTTTGGCCAGCGCCATGGCGAGGTTCAGGTGGATGCCCTGATCTATGAGCGCGCCGGGCGAGCCGGTCTCCGCGGCCTGCATCGCTTCTTCGAGGATGGGGATGGCTTGGGAGGGCTGTTCGGCATTGAGCAGGCCACGCCCGATGCGGTACAAGGAAGTGACCCGGTCCGCAGATCGTTGCAGTAGGCGGCTACTCATGGAGGGTTCGTTACCGGTCCGGTCCAAGAGGAGCTGCTCGGCGCCGACCCGCTCCAAAGCGGCCTCAAGGCTATCGTAGGCCAGCTTATACTGGCGCACGGCTGCCTTCTCGTCGCCTGCCGCCAGTGCTGTCTCTGCCCGATGGATGAGGAGGTTGCTGGCGTCGATGCGCCGGTAGGCTTTGGCCGCTTCGTCGAAGTGGCCGGTGCTTGCCGCCACCTCGCCCAGCCACAGTTCACCGATCCGGTCGACACGGCCGGCATCGCGGGAACGCAGAAGCACCTGGTATGCATGCTCGGAAGGGGCGAGTCGGGCTGCCGCCCCGTAGGTGCGCCAGATGGGTACTTCGCGGGCCGTTGTGTGTGGGCGGTTAGAAGCGGCATCCTCCATGAGCGCCATGACCTCCTGAAGGTGTGGTCGCGCGCCGGGGTCTTCGATGATCGCTGTTGTTCCATCGAGGGCATCGTTTAGGAGGGTGGCTTCGTCCACCTCCTTCACCTCGGAGAGGCTCGAATCTGAGACTACCACCCGGTTCACCGTCACACTGGCGACGTTGACGACCCATACATCCCAGAGCGGGTAGATGGAGAGGACGATAAGGGCCCCGCACAAACAGGCGAACAACCAAGAACGCATGTTCTTGCTACTGAGTTTGCCCAGAAGCGACTCCTTCCCGCAGGCCATGTGTTGTGACGCAGCACTTGTCGTACTGCGCGTGGTGCTCTCGAGACTACGTGAGTTGAGTGCCCACTCCTTCATGCGTGAAGCCCATCTCCGTCAGCCGGGGACCATCCAGGGCATTGCGTCCGTCGATCACGATTGGTTGCCTCATGAGCTCACGGGCTTTTTGCCAATCCAGGGTTACGAACTCATCCCATTCGGTCACCAGGACACAGGCGTCGGCTCCCTCGAGGGCCTGCAAGGCTGATTCCGCATACGTGACCGTAGGTAGGAGGTCGCGGGTGTTCTCGATAGCGATGGGGTCGTATGCGACCACCAAGGCCCCCTCCGCCAGTAGGCGACTGGCCAGCACGACTGATGCCGCTTGGCGAATGTCGTCGGTATTCGGCTTGAAGGCCAGTCCCAGAAGGGCGATTCTTTTGCCACGCAACTCGTCGCCGAGATAACGCTTCAGCTTGCCGATGACACGCCGTTTCTGCAGTTCGTTCACCTCTATGACTGCGTTGAGGAGTTGGAAATGATAGCCGCTGTTGCCGGCCAACTGCTTGAGGGCTGATACATCTTTGGGGAAACAGCTGCCGCCGTAGCCGATGCCGGCTCGGAGGAAGTGTGGCCCTATGCGATGATCGAGACCCATACCGTGGGCGACCACCTGCACATCGGCGCCGGTGGCTTCACATACGTTAGCGATTTCGTTGATGAAGCTGATCTTGGTGGCCAGAAATGCGTTCGATGCGTACTTGATCATCTCAGCTGAGGCCACATCGGTCTTCACCAGAGGACAATCGAGGGCTGCGTAGAGATCGGCGACCCGGTCGGCCACGCCGGGATCGTCGGCACCGATCACGACGCGATCAGGATGAGTGAAGTCGCCTATTGCACTCCCCTCACGAAGGAACTCTGGATTGGAGGCGTACTTTATATGTGTGCGCCCTCGTTCGGCCAGTTCCGCCATGATGGAGGCGCCTGTGCCGATAGGCACCGTGGATTTCGTGACCAGGATACGTGTCTGCTCGTCGGCAGGCAGGTTGTCCACCGCCTGCCAGATGCGTGACAAATCGGCATCGCCGGAATAGGTGGATGGGGTGTCGACGCAGAGGAAGATGAAATCCGCCTCTGCACATGCGTCGGCGGAATCGGTCGTGAAGCGCATACGGGCGCGGTTCTTCGCTATGAGTTCGGTCAGACCGGGCTCGTAGATGGGCACGCCACCTGTTTCCAGTGTATGTATGCGCGCTGGGTCGACATCCATGACCGTGACGTCGTGGCCCAGGTCGGCCATGCATGTTGCTGTGACCAGACCGACATATCCTGCCCCAATCATGGTTAGCTTGGTCAAACCCGACCTCCTTGGAATGTTTCCATCCTGCATTGCGACACGATGCGGAATCATAGCAGTTGACGGCTAAAAGGCTACTGAAAAACGAAGCCCGGCCGCCGGAACGCACTAAGCAGCACGATAGTACGTCATTGGTCGAGGAATTTGAGAATAGCCCGGCTGAGCGCTTCGGCGATGGTATCTTGGTAGGCCGCGGTGGCCAGCAGTCGGTCTTCGGTGGGATTGCTCATGAAGCCTATCTCAGGCAGGATCACGGGCACGTCGGACCAGTTGAAGCCGGTCATGTCGTCCCGGGCACTGATACCACGGTCACGTGCCCCTGTTGCCGCGATCAGTTCCTGCTGTGCGAGTGCGGCTGCTCTCTTCGAGGCGGCGGCTATGTCGTCTGTCCAGCCTGGGATGCTGGCGGGATAGAGGACGTGGATACCCGTGATTGTGGAGTCATTGGAACCGTCTGCGTGAATGCGGACGAACAGGTCGGCTTGAGCTCGGTTAGCTATCTGTGCCCGTTGGATGTTGGAGAGGTTGACGTCGTTGCTGGTCCGGGTCATCACCACCTGCACCCCAGCTGCGCTCAGCATAGAACGTAGCCTATGGGCGACGGCCAGAACGAGTTCACTCTCTGCCACACCTGTAGCAACCCCTGAAGTGCCGCTCGTCACTTTGGCCTTGGTGGCGCGCGCGCCGGGACCTATTGGTTCCAAGTCCGAATTGCCCCGAGCTTGATGACCGGGGTCGATTACCACCAGCTTGTTGCGCGCGGCGGCGTGGGCCGGTGTTGCTGATGCTGTTGTGGTGACTGCCGGCGCAGCGTGTACGGGCGTTATATCAGCAGTCTCCGAGGTCGTGTCGGAGGGGTTGGGGGATGAAGAAGCCGTCGTGGTCACAATTGGGGCCATCTGTACTGCGGAAGATGCACTTGTCGAAGGCGCGGCTTCTTTTGAAGGAGCAGTGGACGGCATAGGGTGCTTCTCAGCGGCTATGGTGTCACCGGGGCTCTCGTTGCCGGGGTCCTTGTGGGCGAGGGTCAAAGCTCCTCCACTGATAGCCGCTACGAGCAGCAGTGCGCCGATGATACCGGCTATGAGTCGTGCGCGCCGGGTGCGGGCGCGGGCCGTTTCGAACCGCCGTACTGTTTCTTGGACCTCGTGCTCTTGTCCCGATCCCTCAGCCATTACGTCTCCCGGGGTTGGCCTGGCGGTTGGAGATGGACGGGCAGTGTGTACGCTAAGGCCACGGCCTGCTGTGCGGACGAGGCATATCGTAAAATAGCGGAATCTATGCCCTCCCGTGCCTCAGTGCGCGTATCGCTCTGCAGTCGCCACCCGTGGAGGATGATGACGGGGCGGCCGATCTTGGCGGCCAGGCCTATCTCGGACAGGGTCCCATATCCGCGCCCCACGGCGATGACCGCGTCGCTTGAGCTCACCACGATGAGATTCCGGGCCTGGCCGAGGCCTGTGGTGATGGCGTGATCAATGAAGGGGTTGGCGGCAGAGCGGACATGGCCGGGGAGGATGCCGATGGTATGTCCGCCGGCTTCCTTGGCACCTCGCGCAGCCGCCTCCATCACTCCGGTGAGCCCCCCACACACCAGGGTGGCACCGTGCATAGCTATGAGCCGGCCTACGTGCTGCGCCTCCTCGTATTCCGAGGGACTGCAGTTGCCGGGACCGATGACTGCGATGTAGGAAGGGTGCCCCATCAATTTACCCGGGGTGGTCCGTCGATATGATCCATGGTTTCAGCATAGCATTGCCTCCAGCAGGCGTAGGGCCGCCTCTTTGTCGAGAGGTTCGTTCAGGTTGCCGCACTTCGGTGACTGAATACACGATGGACAACCGGATACACAGGGGCAATCGCGGATGAGGGATCGTGCATCGCGGGCCCACGCCGCGAAGCGCTCGAAGCCCTGTCGTGATATCCCCACGCCCCCGGCGTGGCCGTCGTATATGAAGATGGTCGGCTGCTCCGTCTGGCAGTGGATCGGGGTGGATAGACCGCCTATGTCCCAGCGGTCGCACATGGCGTACAGGGGGAGCAGCGCGATGAGCGCGTGTTCGATGGCATGGATGGCACCCGGCAGGCGGACTAAGTCGCTCTCGTCGTGGAACAGTTCGGCCGGGATCGTGAACCACATGCTCTCGGTGACGAACTCTTGCGCAGGCATGTCGAGTTCTTCGCTGCCTAGTACCTCATCTCCGCCCAAACGTCGCTTCTGGAATCCGACCACTCGGCTGGTGACCGCGATCTCGCCTAGGTGTAGATTCAGCTTGCCGCAGACCGTCTGCAGATCATCGCGCAGGATACGAGTGTCGCTCTCTCGCCGGGCCTGGGTGTGGTAGGTGTCCCAAAAGGGCCTCACGAGGGCAATGTGTGCGTCCAGATCTAGGTTTGTGACCAGGTATGTGTCGCCCATGTGGAGATAGACGGCTCCGGGGTGGAGGACTGAAAACGCCGTCTCGGCGCCCTCTGTGCCGATGATATCGCCCGTGTCTTCCTCGACGATGGTGAACTGTGCGCCGATGGTCGATCGTAGGCCGATGCCTGCCGCTGGAAAGTCCGAACCCGAGTAAAACCAAGCGCCGTTCTTGGCTCGGAGAAGGCCCTCAGCAGTTCCTGTCTCAAGAGCGGCCGGGAGTCCTGCGCCGAAGAAGCGGTCATCTTCAGGAAGTAACGGTCCCTCATAGGCTGCGGCGGCCAGATGGTGCTGGTGGATGAAGGGATTTGCGAAATCGATGGTGGCCGCCTCCACGTCGCGGGTGAGCAGCTCGTCCGGATTCTTCACGAAGAACTGCTCCAAAGCATCGTTACCGGCAATGAAGATGCCCAGGCTGTGGCCTTTACCTCTGCCGGCGCGCCCCCACTGTTGCCAGAGACTCGCCATAGTTCCTGGGTAACCCACAGTGAGAGCGGCATCAAGTGCCCCGATGTCTATGCCGAGCTCAAGGGCGCTGGTACTGACTACGGCCAGGAGTTTACCGCTGAACAGCATGGCCTCGATGGCCCTGCGTTGCTCAGGTGTATAGCCGGCTCGGTACGGGGAAAGACGGTCGGCTAGATTGCGGTTGGTCTCTTTGAGAAGGTTGACCGTCTGTTGGTAGATGAGTTCAGCGGTGCGCCGGGACTTGGTGAAGCAGATGGAACGCACGCCGTTGCGGATGAGCTCGGCCAGTAGGTCGGCGGCTTCACCGGTGGGGCTGCGGCGCACGTTCAACTCATCCTGGACCAGCGGGGGTTGCCAGAAGACGATTTGGCGGGCACCTGAGGGAGCACCGTCGCCGCTGATGTGGACTACATCCAGGCCGGTTAGATGGCCTGCATGTTCTGCCGCGTTCCGGATGGTGGCCGATGCGAGGATGAACTGAGGTTCGGCCCCATAGAACGAGGCCACTCTTCGCAGCCGTCGCAGTACGTTGGCGACGTTGCTACCGAACACCCCTCGATACGTATGCGCTTCGTCGATAACCACATACCTGAGGTTGTACAGGAAGTTGTCCCATCGTTCGTGACGCGGCAGGATCCCCACGTTGATCATGTCGGGATTCGTAAGGAGGACACGGGCCTTCTGCCGGGCGGTGTAACGGGCAGCGCTGGGTGTGTCGCCGTCGTAGGCGGCTACCTCCACCTGCTTGCCGGCCAACAGGCGCAGACGTCGTAGCTGGTCTTGGGCCAGGGCCTTTGTGGGGTAGAGATAGATGGCCCGGGCATGAGGGTCGCGAAGCAGGCCGTCCAGCACAGGCAGATTGAAACACAGGCTCTTGCCAGAGGCCGTGCCGGTGGTGACTATGAAGTGGCTCCTCGATTGTCCGGCGTCCCAGCACTCAGCCTGATGCGTCCACAACGTGGTTATCTGCTGCGCCGCCAGCGCATCGGCTAGGTGCAGATGGAGTGTGGTCGGCACGGGGGCGGTCTTTCCAGGACGAGCGGGAAGGACGGTACGGGCGGCGACCTGGGTGAACCGGCCGGGGTCGAGTAGGTCGAACAATTCTGGTTTCATGCGGGCCTGTCTGAATAGCCTCATATCCGATCACACATCCTACCTCCCCGAGAGCGGTGTCGTCCTGGTGGCCTGGGTGACGATAATTCCTGCCGTCTGGGGTTGTCATGCAACAAAGGGCGGAGGTGGGCGTGTAGGTGGATGAACGCTCATCTCATAGTAGCCCGGCGCCGTCATCCTGGTGGGTCGACGGTTACAGGGTGGCCTTTTAGGCTCACTGCATGGAGCGATGGAACCTCAGGCGCCGGAAGTCGATCAGTCGGATTCCGAGGCGCTCTTGAGGGTGATAACGACGATCTGTGGGCGTGCGAAAAAACGAATCGGCAGGTAGGAACCGACGCCGTTCGACACGATGACGGTGGTAGAGCCGTTGTGCACCATGCCCGAGCGGTATTTTTGCCCGTTTTCAGAAGGCAGGTAGGGTGCATAGAAGCCGAAGAAGCTCACTTGGCCGCCGTGTGTATGGCCGCTGAGCACCAGATCGACGTAGTCCTGGGGTATGTGCTCAGCGTAGTCGGGATTGTGAGAGAGGAGTATGACCAAGTCCTCGGCTGTGGTTCCTCCTACGATGGGACTCAACCGTGGCGACCCCACACGGTGGTCGGATACTCCCCCGACACGAATGCGGTGGCCGTTTCTTTCCACCCATACGCCACGGTTGTCGAGCAGCTCCAGACCGGCTCGTTCGATGGCGTCGATCGCTGGCGACGGATCGTACACGTCGTACACATAGGTCTGATCCGTGTACTCTATTTTCTCGTAGTCGTGGTTGCCTAAGACGGCGTAGCGTCCCAACGGTGCTCGTAGGTGGGTTAATTGGGCCAGACAGGATGCTTCGTCTTCGCCGTCACTGGCATAGTCGCCCCCCAACATGATGATGTCGGGTGCCATCGTGTTGACTCGGTCGACGAGCCGGCGCACTCGGTCCTCGCTGAAGAAGGGTCCTCGGTGGATGTCGGTAAGGAACACGATGCGGGTGTCGTCGAAGGCCGCCGGAACGTCGGTGCTGCTGTAGGTGTAGTGTTTCACCTGGATCCAGAAGGGCTCGATGAAGGTATACGCGAGTAGGCCGGCCAGGATCACACCTACTGTGATGAGGACGGCGCATCGCCTGGAAAGCGGTCTTCTGTTGGATGGCATGGCGTCCACGGGGCCGGCTGGCCCCTACATCCTATCGAGCACTATCGAGAGATGCGGATGAGGTCGCGCTCAACGAGAAGTTCGGCGATCTGCACTGTGTTCAGCGCGGCGCCTTTGCGTAGGTTGTCGGCCACTACCCATAGGTTCAGACCGTTGGGCACGGTAGGATCGTGACGGATGCGGCCCACATACGTGGCGTCCGTGCCTGAGGCCACGATGGGCAGGGGGTAGAGTCGGTTCTGGGGATCGTCTATCACCTCTACCCCGCGGGCACCTGTGAGGAGCTGGCGGGCCCGTTCCGGACTGAGGGGTCGGGAGAACTCCAGGTTGATGGCCTCGGAGTGGCCGTTCTGGACCGGAACGCGGACACAGGTCGCGGTGACGCTAATACTGTCGTCGCCCATGATCTTCTTGGTTTCATCCACCATCTTTTGCTCTTCTTTTGTGGAGCCGTTATCCAAGAACACATCTATGTGGGGGAGGCAGTTGAAGGCGATCTGATGCGGGTATACATCTATAGTCGGGCTCTCTCCACGTAGGACCCGGCCGGATTGCTGCATGAGTTCGTCGATGGCCTCGGTTCCTGTGCCCGATACGGCCTGGTAGGTCGAAACCACCACGCGGGTGATATTGGCCTCATCGTGGAGAGGTTTCATGACCATCACCATCTGGATGGTGGAGCAGTTCGGGTTGGCGATGATGCCCTGGTGCCAATCTACGTCATCCGGATTGACTTCGGGCACCACTAGAGGCACGCGGGGATCCATGCGCCAGGCCGAAGAGTTGTCGATTACCATGCACCCGGCGTCGCGGGCCACGGGGGCGTAGTCGAGCGAACTTTGTGCACCTGCAGAAAAGAGGGCCAGATCGACTCCCCGAAAGCTCTCGGGGGTGAGCTCACGGCATGTCACGGTCTCGCCGCAGAAATCCAGCTCCTTATCTGCAGATCGGGCGGAGGCTAGCGGTACGAGTTCGCTTACAGGAAACGCACGTTCGGCCAAGATGGCCCTCATGGCCGTTCCCACAGCTCCTGTGGCGCCCACCACCGCTACTCGATATTCGTTACTCACGGCTCCTCCTTGGCCCAGCGTCTTCGGACCGAGATTTTAACATCGGCCGGGGAGGCTTAAAACATCGATATTCATAAGATACTCATAATTAATACCAATGTATGTATATATTAATATCAATCGTATGTATATAGTCATGTATATAGTGGTTTTGTGGGTTCTGTGGTCACCGTATCTGGGAGGGAACGATGGCAGACGAACGCGACAAGATTGAAATGTCTTTGGGCAGATCGCTCAGTCGGCGTCAGTTCTTAAAGACGGCCGGCATTGCAGGCGCAGCAGTCGGAGCAGCTGCAGGCCTGGGTGGGCTGCTGGCCGCCTGTGGCGAAGATACGACGCCTACCTCCGACGTGACGGGTGGCACTGCCACTGGTGAGACGGACACGACGGTCGTATCGACGAGCGCTGAGTCGGGCGGAGAGATCAAGTGTGGTTACGTTATTCCTGTGACCGGCGCTATGGCCGCCTTCGGCGCCGCCGGCCAGTGGCAGCTCGACTGGTTCAACAAGAACACCTGGAAAGACGGCGTGGTGTGCGGCGACGGCAAGAAATATAAGATCACCACCAAGATCTACGATAGCCAATCCGACTCCAACCGCTCTTCGCAGGTCACCAGCGATGCCATCCTCAATGATGGCGTGACGTTGATCGGGGCCAGTTCGAGTGCAGCCAACGTTATCCCGGTGGCGGCCATGGCCGATAGCCTGGAGTGTCCGGGCATCCACTATGATGTTCCCGGGGATGCTTGGGCCGAAGCGCAGCAAAAGGCGGGAGGTGCCTACAAGTACAATTGGTGTACGTGGTGGGTCGGCAAAGACCTGGTCGATAACTTTGTCAAAATGTGGTCACTTGTGCCCACCAACAAAGTTGTCGGAGCCCTCTGGGTCAACGACGCCGACGGCATGGTCTTTGCCAACGCCCTGCCGGGGTTGTTCAAGGAACTCGGCTACACTCTCGTAGATCCGGGCAGGTTCGAGGTGGGCACCGAGGACTTTTCGGCCGTCATCAGCCAATTCAAGAGGGAGGGTGTGGAGCTGGTGTGCGGCATGGCCAATCCGGCTGAGTTCAGCAACTACGTAAAACAGTGCTCGCAGCAGTTTTTCAGACCGAAGATCACCACCTGCGCCAAGGCTCTGTTGTTCCCCACCGGCGTCGATGCCTTAGGCGACCTGGGCGATGGTATGACGGCGGAAGCGTGGTACTCACCGGATTACAAGTACAAAAGCGACGTCACGGGTATGACCGCTAAACAGTATTGTGACGACTACGAGGCTACCACGGGGCAGCAGTGGACCTCTCCTATTTGCTTCATCGGCACCTTCGAGTTGTGGACGGACGTCCTGCGTCGCACTAAGAACCCGCTGGATAAAGCCTCTGTCATCGAAGCCATCAAGGGGACCAAGGTCACTCTTACCGGCGGTCCCGTAGATTGGACGGTAAATCCCGAGCCGAAATTCAACATCCCCAATTTTTACCCCAAACCGCTTGCCGGCGGACAGTGGATCAAGGCTACGGAAGGCAGGTTCAAGTACAAGAAGGAGCTGGTGGTCAGTGCGCAGGATCCCACCAACATACCGATCACTGCTGAGATGAAGGCGATGGCCTAGCAGCTCTAGCAGTCCCCTGGCGGGCTACGAACAAGGTCCGGCTCTACCGGATCGGGTCCTCCCGGCGACACCCGGGAGGACCTTTTGTTTCTTTGCGAAGGCTGATGATTCGATCGTGGGCTGCCAAACCGTCTGTCCGGCCTCTTACTCAAACACCTCTTCCCGAGTGATCATAGCCTCGTCGAGCCGGAAAGCCGCATGTAGTGCTTTGATGGCCGTATTCACATGCTGCTTGCGGATGACGCAGCTCACCTTGATGGTGCTGGTGGATATCATCTCGATGTTTATGTTGTTTTCCGCCAGCACCTCGAACATCTTGGCGGCTACACCCGGGTAGGTCTTCATACCGGCGCCAACGAGGGTGATCTTCGCCACTTCTTTGTCGGTGTCGTACGATCTGAACCTCAGCGTGTCGCGCATCTCTTCGAGAACCGCACCCACTCTGGGGAGGTCGGCCTCGGAGGTGGTGAAGGATATGTCGGCGGTACCACCCTCGGACACGTTCTGGATGATTACATCGAGGTTGATACGCGCTTTTGCCAAAGCTGAAAACACGCTCGCAGCGATTCCGATTTCGTCGGGAAGGTCGTGGATGGTTACCTTGGCATCGTCGAGGGCGTAGGTGATGCCGGAGATTATGGCCTGTTCCATCTTGGGATCATCCTGCCTTATCCAGGTGCCGGGATTGCGGGTAAAACTCGAGCGGATGTGCAACGGAACGTCATAGCGGCGGGCGACTTCGACACTGCGGGTCATCATGACTTTAGCGCCGCCTGCAGACATCTCGAGCAGTTCCTCATTGGAGATGGTATCCAGCTTACGCGCCTCGGGCACGATGCGTGGGTCGGTGGTAAAGACTCCCTCAACGTCGGTGTAGATCTCACACACCTCAGCTCCGATTGCGGCCGCCAGTGCTACAGCAGTGGTGTCGGAGCCGCCTCGCCCAAGGGTGGTGACGTCCAGGTCCGTGGAGACACCCTGGAAGCCGGCTACCAGCACGATGTTGTCTTGAGCCAGTGCCTGTTGGATCCGGTGGGGCTTGATGTCGAGGATCTTGGCTCTGGTGTGAAAGGTGTCGGTGACGATCCCCGCTTGGGAACCTGTCAGAGAGATGGCTTTGAAGCCGAGTTTGTGGATGGTCATGGCCAGCAGCGCCGCGGAGATGCGTTCGCCGGCCGAGAGTAACATGTCCATCTCACGTGCCGGAGGATCGTCGGAGATCTCCTTGGCCATCTCGATCAAGTCGTCTGTAGTGTCGCCTCGGGCGGAGACGACTGCCACTACAGGATGTCCCGATTTACGAGCGTCGACGATGCGGTCGGCCACCCGTTTCATGCAGGTGGCGTCGGCTACGGAGGACCCCCCAAATTTCATCACCACCACGTTGGTTCGCTCGGTCTTGCGTTCGGGGCCGGTAATGACAACCCAGTCTCGTATGCTCTCGTCCCCGGTCGATGGTGAGACGCCGCTCTGTGGATCCTCTTTGCCCATAACGTCTACCTGCGCTCCCATCTACGATTACACAAACCAGATGATTCTAACCAATGCAAAATACCGGCACCACCTCTCCGCGGCCTGCTACAGGTCGCGACGGCCGGTCAGGGCCCGCCCCAGAGTGACCTCATCGGCATACTCAAGATCGCCACCCATGGGGAGGCCGGCGGCCAACCGGGTGATGCGAAGTGTGCCGGCTGAGACTTCGGCACGGAGTTCTTCTGCTATGAAGAGGGCCGTCGCCTCACCCGCCGTATTTGGGTTGGTTGCTACAATGAGCTCCTGCACTTCCGCAGAGCGGGCGTGCTCGAACAATTCGGCCAGATGCAACTTCCGCGGTTCGATGCCGTCCAGGGGGGACAGAGCGCCACCGAGTACGTGATAGAGGCCGCGATACTCATGAGTGCGCTCAATCGAGATCACATCACCCGGCTCTTCCACAACGCAGATAGTCGTAGTGTCCCGGTTTGGGTCACGGCAAACGGAGCACACGTCATCCTCTGTGAGATTGAAGCACCGGTTGCAGAAACGCACCCTTTCCTTGACGTCCACGAGGGCGTGGGCCAGCGGGAGCGCGTCCTCCGGAGGCAGTTTGAGGAGGTGGAAGGCCAGACGCTGCGCGGTCTTTGGCCCCACGCCGGGAAGCTTTGCCAACTCGTCGATGAGCTTCTGGACGGTTGGGCTGAACATGCGTTCTGTTGTCGGTCGGGGTCTAGGGCTCTAGAACGGGAGTCCAGGAATGTTCAGCCCGGAGGTGATCCCGCTCATCTTCTTGTTGGCCAACTCCTGCGCCGAACGGAGCGCTTCGTTTGTAGCCGCCATGATCAGGTCTTCCAGCATCTCGACATCATCCGCGTCGACAGCTGCCGGATCGATCTTGATGCTTTTCAACTCGATGGCCCCGGTTGCCTGGACGGTCACCATCCCGCCCCCCGCCGACGCCTCGACGATCTCGTTGGCCAGGTCATCTTGGGCTTTGGCCATATCGGCCTGCATCTTTTGGACCTGCTTCATCATCTTCTGGTAGTTGGGGTTCGCTGCCACTGGCGTCTCCTCGGCTCGTCTAGAAGGCTGCTGGCATAGGACGTTTCGTCACGAGGGCTGGGTGCTTTCCGCCGCCTGCCGTCTAGCAGGGGGGCCCATCGTCGATGATCTGGGCGTCGAACTCGTCCTTGAGCATCCTGATCAACTCGTCCCTGTCCAGGATTCTAGCATCTTCGTCCGGAGTGGCTGTTGCAGCCGGTTCTGTGGCCAGTCTGGTCACCACACGTAGGTCTCTACCTGTCAGTTCGCGTAAGGCGGCCGCTATCACTTGAGGGTTCTTTCCACGGGCCACCTGATCGGCTTGGAATCCGAATCCCGCAGGGAACTTAATGACCAGCTCGTCGCCCTCCAGACTGTCGAGGCGTCCTTCGGCGAGCACGGCGGCGAGGCCTGCTTGGCGCTTGTTGACGGCGTCGAGCAGGACCGTCCAGGCTCGGCGGAGGTGTTCCACGTCGAGCGGGATGTTGGCTTCTCGGGCAGGGCGATCCATAGCCGTCGCCGGGTGGTCTGCGGCGGCTTGTGGAGCGGGGGGCTGCGTTGTTGGGGGTGTGTCTGTGGGGGTTTCCGTCGCGCGCTTGGGTACGGCGTGTGCCGGTTCCACGGGTGCCTCAGGAGCCTCGGCTATCACCGGAGGGGCGGGTTGCATCGCCATGTTGGGCGGGGCAGGTGTGCCCTGTCCAAAAGCGGTCATCTTGATCAGTACCAGTTCCAATTCCAAGCGGGGATCAGAGCCCTGGCGGACGGCCCGAAGTCCCTCCCCCAGTAGTTCGATGAAGGCTACTATGCGATGGGTCGAGGCCCGGCCCGCTTGGCTGCGCATCGTCTCCAGCTGCTCTTCGCTGATCGTCATGCCGGCCGGCATGTCCACCGTGTGCTTGACGACGTACAAGTCACGTAGGTGGCCGAGTAGGTCCTTCATGAACTGGTTGTAGTCGGTGCCTGCCTGATTGAGGCGGTCGACAAAGAGCAGTGCCCCCCGGGTATCATGTTCGTAGACCAGATTGACGATTTCGAACAGCAGATCGTGTTGGACGATGCCGAGGATGTCGAGCGTCTGTTGCAGGGAGATGTCGCCGTCAGAGTACGTGGCCAGCTGGTCGAGGACTCCGATGGCATCCCGGAAGCTGCCGCCACCCGCCCGCGCCATGACGGTCAGTGATGCCTCTGCCACCTTGATCCCCTCATGATGGGCGATGGATGCCAAGACGGCTACGACCTCGTCTACAGAGGGGCGTCGGAAGTCGAACCTCTGGCAGCGTGAGAGGATGGTTGCCGGGACCTTGTGGGGCTCGGTTGTGGCCAGGACGAACACAGCGTGGGCAGGCGGTTCTTCCAGTGTTTTGAGTAGGGCGTTGAAGGCGTGTCCGGAGAGCATGTGCACCTCGTCCAGGATGTATACCTTCATGCGACCTTCAAGCGGAGCGAAGTTGACCTTGTCAAGCAGCATCTCGGTCACTTCCTCCACTGTGCGGTTGGAGGCCGCGTCCATCTCCACTACGTCGAGTGCGCTGCCCCTCTTAATGGCTTCACAACGCGGACAGGTGCCGTCCGGCGTGGCCGTCGCCGCGCCCTTCCCCGCCTCACAATTGAGGGCCATGGCCAGGATCTTGGCAGTGGACGTCTTGCCGGTGCCCCGCGGGCCGGTAAAGAGATACGCGTGACTGACCCGGTCGTGGATGATGGCGTTACGGAGTGTGCGCGCCACGTGCTCCTGCCCCACGATGTCCTCAAAGCGGGCGGGCCGGTATTTGCGGTACAGGGATACTGACATGTGCCGCTGGGCTCCTTGTTAGCGCACTCGGTGGGCAGCACGATTATAGCAGCCGGCCCCCTGCTCTCCGGGCCCGGCCGTCGGCCGGGCCTGCACGTTGATGTCGGCAGAGCGGAGGGGCAGGTTCAAAACAACTCGCTGTGTACCCGTTCTCTCTCCCTGTCGATCTGTTCAGGTGTGGCCCCCAGATGGGTGAGCACGTATTCCGTAATGCCCAAGGCTACCTCGCCTTCCCCCGAGAAGACCTGGTCTGCACCTGCTGCGCGTAGCTCGGGTACATCAGCAAGGTAGGCGGCGCGGGCTAGGATATGGATGTGCGGATTCATGCTGCGGGCCGTCTTGATGACTTCGGCTGCGTTCTTGAACCCTGAGACGCTCAGCACCAGTGTCCCCGCTTTGTGCACGCCGGCCTGCTCCAGGATACTTGCCAGCGTGGCATCACCAAACATGGCCTGCATCCCTTCGGCCTTAAGTCGTTTGACGGTCTCGAGATTCATCTCGATTATGCAGGGCTCAATCCCCTGCTCGCGCAGTAAGCGGGCGGCCGTTCGGCCCACCGGTCCATAGCCGATGATGACCGCCTTATGGGCCGGGTCGGTATCTACCGGTTGTTCACCGAGCGCGGGTCCGGCGGTGGCCGGCACCCGCGCGTTCAGCAGTCGCCAAAGCCGCGTGCGCTTGATGAGCCAGTTTTCTATAGGGCCCACCGTCCGGTACACGATGGAATTCACCGAGATGGAGATGATGGCTGCTCCGATGATGGCGTCTGTGGCCCAGTTGTTGAAGAAGCCCAACTGAGTTCCCAGGGTCGCCAGGATAAAAGAGAACTCGCCGATCTCAGCCAGCGCAGCCGCTGTCCCCAGGCTCACCCTGCTCGTGTATCGCCCCACCATGCAGACCACCACGGTGATGATGGGCTTGACGATCATCACCAACACCAGTGTCAAGAGGAGGATGCCGGGAGCATCGAGTACCGACCTGGGATCGAACAGCATGCCCACCGAGACGAAGAACAGTACGGCAAAGGCATCGCGCATGGGGAGGGCCTCGGAAGCCGCTCGGAAGCTGAAGTCAGACCGGCCTACCACCAGGCCGGCCAGCAGGGCTCCCAGAGCCATGGATACGCCGAACACGCGCGCGGAGCCTAAGGCGATTCCTAGGGCCATCACAAGGATTGTGAGGGTGAACAGTTCTCGGGAATGAGTCGCGGCTACTCGGGCAAGTATCCATGGGATAAGCCGGCTCCCTACCAGTATCGTGAAGATGATGAGACCTATGATCTTGAGGATGGCGAAGAGCACCTGCAGTCCGCCACTGCTCCCGCCGGTGCCGCCGTCTCCTGCGAAGAAGATGGGGATGAGTACCAGCGCCACCACCGTAAGGAGATCCTTGAGCACCTCCCACCCCAACGAGATGCGTCCCACCTGGGTATGGAGGTGGTCGTTGTCGGAGAGTGTGCGGGTGATGACCACGGTGCTGGCCATGGAGAGTGCAAAACCGTAAACCAGGCCGGCCTTGAAATCTCCGCCTGCCCAGTCGAAGACTATCGCTCCGAGGATCGTGATGAGCACTGTGTGGGCCAGCGCTCCGGGGATGGCTATGTACTTGACCGCCAGTAGTTCGCGGAAGTGGAACTGCAGACCTACGCCGAACATGAGCAAGATCACGCCGACATCGGCGAGTTGAGCCGCGATGTTGGGATCCGCGTCGAAGCCCGGCGTGGCGGGTCCGAGCGCGATACCGGCGACCAGGTATCCCACTATGGGAGAAAGGCCGATGCGTTGGGTTATGTAGCCGAACACCAGGGCTACGGCCAGACCGAGCCCCAGAGTCAGGAGAAGGTTGGCTTCCTCCACGCTTACTCCGGTTGACCAGGCCCTTGGTTGGTCTCAGTCACATCCTCGCTCACCACCAAGACGTCGGCTACGGACGTGGCCAGGACATGACGGGTGACGCTGCCGGGCAACATCTCCTGCAGGAGCGACTTATCCCTCTTTCCTATGACGATGAGGTCGCTCTGCAACTCCTTCTCCTTAGCCAGGATGAGTGAAGCGGCTTCGCCGTGGGCCACCGACCGGTGCAGGTGGGCTCCGTATACATCGAGCGAATCGACGAGGTCTTCCAGTTCCCGTAGGGATTTCTGGTGCATCCTCATGCGATAGCTTTCGATCCTGTCGTCTGTGATTCCCACTGAGCGGAGGGTGTCCTCATAGGGCACGACGAAGGCGTTGAAGACTGTGGTATCGGCCTCAGGGACGAGGAGCCGGGTCGTTTCAAGGGCGGGCATGGAAGTGGGCCCGAAGGCCACCGGCACGAGAACGCGTTGGTACGGTGCGTCGGGGGGCCGTTTGACGATGAGGACCGGACGGCGGCAGCGACGCAGCAGCCTCTCCGAGGTGCTGCCGAGGAGAAGGTCGCGGATCTCGCTGGCGCCGTGGGCGCCTACCACGAGTAGGTCTGCTGTGTCGCCCAACGCGGCGATTTCGTCGACGGCGTCGCCTACCGCCACTTGTTCTTGTGCCGTGATGCCGGTCTCGTGGGAGATCTCCAGCGCCAGGGCACTGAGTCGGGCTGCGGCTTCGTCGCGCACACGCCCTTCGATGTCGATGGACAAGCCCAACAATGCCCTCAGCGAGCGCAGCGACGGGCCGTGTAGCACGTGGAGGATGGTCAACCGGGCTCCTATGCCATGTGCCAACAAGGCTGCCCGGTGGGCTGCGTGCGTGGCGTTAGGGGAGAAGTCGGTGGCGGCTAGAACGACTGTCATGGCTCTCTCCAGTGGCCAGTGGCCTGTACCCCGGCGGCGAACGTCGTCTTCCAGCAGCCTGTCAAGGCAGTCCGGAGAGGCCGGATTATCAAATGAGTGACCGTGCACCCGCCGTCGAAGACACACCTCCGAGCGCCCACCGGCAGCCGGCTCAGGCCAAGCTACCCCGCGGCACATGGCAGAGTCTGCTTAGGGCTGCTACCTTCCGGTCCTGACCCGGTTCACAGAGTTCCATTGCGCAGGACCTAGCCGTCAACACCACACACCGGCGTCAGACCTCACAAGTACGCTCCTCGGGCGGGGATTCAGTCCCGCTAAAGCGGATTGCGGGTACAGGGCACCGCTGGCTCCCCACCTAGCACGGTCACCGGGATTATACAGTAGCCGGTCGCCGGTCGCCGGTCGCCGGTTGCCGGAGTCGGCACGACTCGTCGCCGCCCGGGCTATGCCGCCTGGGCGGTGCCGTCGCGATCGGCACTTGCCGGGCAGGGGTGTCTCAAGTGGCGCTGGTGGTAGGAGTCAGCTTCGCGGCTTCATCCAGGAGTGGGGCGAGGATATCGATAAACTTACCCAAGACGGTTTCTGCGGCCTTGGGGTCGTGGGAAGGGTCCCCCAGCGTGGCGATGGCGCCATGGGCGTCGGTCAGGATCTTGGCTACATCATTCTGGGCGACGTTGCGTCCCAAGTTCACGGTCGCATAGATGTTGGTCATGGCCGTTCGCGCCGACTCTAGGTTCCCATCGGCGAGAGCCTTCCGGCAGGATAGGGCCTGTACTCGGGCGCGCAGACCGAACATCACGGCCATGCGTGGATCATCCGTGGCTACATCTTCCTCAGCGAGTGCGATGGCCAGTGCGTTCTGCATTCTCGCCGTCTTGGCCAGTTCTTTGTCGTGGGGAGATAGGGTTAATGGAGGAGTGCTTGTGGAGGTGGTGGTCGACGTCGTGGGGACCGTCTGTGTAGTTTTGCCGGTTGAGGTGTTTGTGTCTTCAGAGGAGGAGTTTGTCGAACAACCTAGGGCCGTGCCGAAAGTGATGCCGATCAGCAGGCAGATCAGTGCAGCAGTCACAGTTCGCAGGTGGATCTTCACTGTGAGGCTCCTAACAGGGGGTATGGCGGAGTGGGAGGGATTCGAACCCTCGAGACGAGTTACCCCCGCCTACACGATTTCCAGTCGTGCTCCTTAAGCCAACTCGGACACCACTCCGCGCCGGGATGACGTCGGCGACGAAGGCGGATTATAGCTTACGGTAGCGTATCAGGGCCACGTCGGTTGCCCACCGACTATGAGCGTCCACACGATTAAAGTTAGGCCGGCTAGAAAGCTGCCGGGTACGATCAGCGCGGCCACCGGGTCCCTGGTGATCTCATAGGGGGGTAGCGCCCACAGACCGATGGCGCTCAGCACCACGCTGCCGGTGATCGCTGGGATCAACAGACCGCCGGCCACGCCTAGATACACAAAGACCGCGCCGTAGGTGGCCAATGAACCGAAGATGAAGAAAGCGCGTATAGGGCCTGCTATGCGTTGCCCGCCTCCGTGCCCCAGAAAGAGGATGACGGCCGTGGCCACGAAGAAGCCCAGCCCAAAGAGCAGGTAGCCCGCGCGGGTGTCGAGGAAGGCGATCTTGGCGGCGAATTCGCCCTGGATATATACCGCGGGTAGAGCTTTGTGGAGGGCATGCCCGGCCAAGTGGACGCCGTGGCCGATGAGTCCTACAGCCAAGCCTAACCAGAATACCCAGGCGAATGGGCTGGAGATGGCCGAATAGACGTCAATGGTCCCCCGCACCGACTGAGTGATTACCAAAAAGAGCCGGGCGAACGCGAACGCGGTCAATGCGGGGAGGAGCGCCAGAAAGACAAGATCCACAGGTTGGGCGGCCCAGGAATCGGGCCGTACGGGCGCGTCGGCTCGTATTCCCTGATAGATTTCCCAGGCCAAAAGGGAGATCATTAACCAAAAGGCCCCGCGGGTCACGGGAGTCGCCGCTCTCACAGAAGTGCTGGTCCTCATGTGTCTTCTTCGCGTCGTTTGTGGCTGGGTGTGACGCTGCCATTCTATCCTTTAGGGTGGTTCTATGGGCACGCCGGCCTCTCGAAGCTGCTGAAAAAACGAAGCACCGGCCGCCAGAACGTGCTGAACAGCACGATAGTGCGTCAGATGATGAAGGGCACTAGAGCCTTGCGTTTGCGCGGATAGTCGGGGAATTTCTCGCGATACCAAGAGTGCGTCTTAATGGCCCGGGGAGCGAGGTTTGCCACCGTCCAGACAAAGAAGGCCAGCGCGCCCGGATTCCAGAAGGCCAACGCCCAGCCGCCCCACTCAATGATCTCGCCCAGATAATTGGGGCAGGAGATAAACCGGTATCCGCCTCCGTGGGGGATCTTGTAGCCGGTTTCACCCGGGGCGCGTAGCGAGATGAGCACGTGGTCGGAATGTTGGTTGAGCACGAACCCCGCTATGAAGAGGAGGATGCCTAGGATAAACCGCGGATCGAGCATCCAGGAAGCATTGAGATCGGGGCCGAGCGTGAACAAGAAACGCGCGTTCAGGTAGCCGTTGCCGATGTTGAAGAGCGCACCCATGGCCACCACGGAGATGGTGATGCTTGGCCGAGCGCTGCGCAGGCGGAACGGATAGATGAACGACCGATTCACGTAGTGCGCCACCCAGAGGACGACGGGGATTATCGCCAAGGGGTGCTTGTGCTGGTCACCCAAAACATAGAGGACGACGAAGGTGATCAGCGAGGGGCACTCCATGAATATCCACCCCCACCGGGCGCTGATGCTGGGGCCCCATCCTCTGCGGGTGAAGCGGCCGTAGGGGGCGGTAACGAAGAACAGCATGATGAACGTTACCGCCGCCAAAGCCATCCAGGCGAGCACGAGCCAATGATAGAAGAGCCATTCGTCCACTGAGGCTTTATATCATCTAGCAACTGGGGGCGTATGCGGTGTACGCTGACGCGGTGCAGCAGATAGTAGACATTATCGCCCCCACGTTCTTCGCTATCGTCCTGGGGTATGTGTTCGGGAGGGTGAGCAGGGCGTCGCCTGTCGTGTTGATTGACGTAGCTCTGTACATCGCCACTCCTTGCTTGGTGTTGACCTCGCTGCTTGCCAGTCCCATCGTGGTTGAGGAGGCCGTATGGTTGTGGCTGTCCTGTTTAATGACCATCGCTGGGCCTTATGTGCTGGCACGGCTCATCTTGTGGCGCCGGGGTAGTAAACACTCTGGTTTCTACCTGCCGGTCATGTTCGGCAATCTCATCAACATCCCGCTGCCTATCGTCTACCTGGCCTTTGGTACCGAAGGCGTGGCCAACGCTATCCTCTTCTACGTCCCGCAGGCCTTCCTCATTTACTCGCTGGCTGTCTACATCGCGGCCGGGCAGGCAGGATTGCGCCAGGGTTTGCACGCCATGGTGCGTATGCCACTGCTGTATGCGGCTATTCTGGGGATCGTTCTCAACCTGGCCGGCGTGACCCTGCCTAGCCTTATTGATGATTCACTCAGTTTTATGGGCCGGGCCGCTGTCCCCATCTTCCTGTTGGTGCTGGGGATGACCATGACCAAGGTCAGGCTTTCGCATCTGCCTCTGAGTGTGTTGGCCACCGTCCTGCGTATGGGTGGTGGCTTCGTCTTTGGGGCCTTGGCGGTGTGGTTATTCGACCTCACCGGTATGCAGAGGGCCATTGTTTTGTTCCAGTCGGCCATGCCGGCGGCTATTTTGACCGCGGCGCTGTGCACCAAATACAAGAATGAGGCCGAACTGGTGTCGTCGGTGGTGTTCATGAGTACCATGCTCAGCATAGTGGTGGTCCCGGTGCTGCTATATTTCCTCATGTGATTATGAAGGCTCCCCCTTTTCTTCCCGACGGCAGCCCCTTTCGGTTGTCGGCGGTGCTCTTCGATTTCGACGGCACACTCACACAGCCGGGTGACCTCGATTTTGAGGCCATCCGTGTGGCTGTGGGCGGCCCTTTGGGGGTTGGGCTGCTCGAGTATCTGGACGGGATCAGTGATCCGAAGGAGAAGCGGCGCAAGGAAGCCGTCTTGGAGGAGGCCGAGGAGGAGGCCGCCGGGAAGAGCCGGCCCAATGAAGGCGCGGCCGAGTTGGTGGCCCTGCTGCGGGCACATCACATCCCCATGGCTGTCATCACCAGAAACGGACTGGTGCCCGTCGAGCGATCCCTGTCTGCGCTGCCCGGTATAAACCGCGATGATTTTGTCTGCATCGTGACGCGTGATCTGGCCTTGAGCCCCAAGCCACTACCGGATGGGGTCCTTCACATCATTGATCAGTTGGGTGTCGACCCGCGCGAGGTGCTGCTCATTGGCGATCATGCTTTCGATATCGAAGCAGGTCGGAGGGCCGGGACTTTGACCATGTTCCTGCAGAACGACCCGGCGGAGCGGATCTCGGCGATGGCGGCAGATCACATCGTCCCCGATTTTATCGTCCCCGATCTGTGGGAGGCAGCTCGTATTATCCGTTACGGATTACCTCTTCCTGTCGGTAAGCTGCCCTCCAACTTCCTACAGGAGGCCATCGGGGCCATCGTTCTCGACGATCCGACCCTGCTGGTAGGGGCCCACCTGGGTGAAGACGCCGCCGTCGTTGATGCGGCCGATGTTGAAGCCTTGGTCTGGGCATCCGACCCTATCACGTTGGCCTCTGATGCCATGGCGCGCTACGTTGTTCTCGCCAACGCTAATGATGTGGCTGCAGCCGGTGCCGTGCCCCGCTGGCTTCTCACCACCCTCTTGTTCCCACTAGGCTCCACGCCGTCGGAAATTGCTGCGCTGATGCGCGATATCGAGACGGGTTGCCGTCTCCTGGGCATATCTCTGTGTGGCGGCCACACAGAGATCACTGATGCTGTGGTGCGCCCCGTGGTCGTCGGGACCATGGCGGGATCGGCAATCGCGGAGAGACTGCTCGACAAGCGGCGTATCAGAGAAGGCGACAGGATTCTGCTGACCAAAGGGGTGGCCGTCGAGGGCACGGGGTTGATTGCTCGGGAGTACGCTCCGCGCCTCGCGGCCGCTGGGATGAGTGCGGCAGAGATTGCTGAATGCGCGGCGTTCTTGGACAACATGAGCATTCTGGAGGAGGCACGGGTCGCCTCTTCATTCACAGGTGTCACCGCAGTCCACGACGTGACCGAGGGGGGGTTGGCTACGGCTGTGCGTGAGCTGGGCGCAGCCGGCGCACACCGGCTGCGCATCGACATGGACGCTATCCCCATCTACCCGCAGACACGGCGCATCTGCACCGTCATGGGTCTCGATCCGTTGGGTCTCATCGGTTCCGGCAGTGCCCTCATCACGTGCAGCGACGATCAGACTGCAGCCTTCATGCAGGTTGTGGCAGTGGAGGGCATTGAGGTCACTGTGATCGGGGAGGTCCTGGGAGAGGGGCAGGGAGTCGAGGCCTGGAGGCACGGACAACGAGTGGATTGGCCCAGCTTCGAGCGGGATGAGGTGTCGCGCTTGGTCCGCTGAGCGTCGGCCTGCCGGATGGTTTGGTGTTGCCGAATAGTACGGTAATGCCGTATAATAGTGCCATGAAGCTTGATGACTCGTCTATTCTTGATGCTTTCCGCTGCGCGTATTGGCAGGTCTTGCGTGACCTCGATTCGCTCCGGCTGCGCCAGTGGGAGCAGTCTCATATCACCATGCCCCAATTGCGTGTGCTCTTTCAATTACGATGTGTGCCGGGTATGACCACAGGGCAACTGGCTCGGACTTTGGGGGTGACCGTCTCCACCACCAGCGGTCTGGTGGCCAAACTGGTTGAGCGGGGCCTGGTCGGCCGGGGTAGCAGTGAGGAAGACCGGCGGCAAATCCCTTTGACACTCACTGAAGCCGGTCAGGTGTTGGCCGGTGAACTGGCCGGACTTCCTCGGTCCTTTCTCGACGGAGTGGCCACCGAACTGGGGGACGGCCTCGAAGGGGTTGTCGCCGCCCTGCAGGCTTTGGCGGACGCTGCCGACCGCGTGCGGCAGAAGGAGTCGACGTCTCCTTGAGGTCTATGCTGCCAGGAGCCCTCGGCCGCGCTTTTCGATCACTCGCTATCCGCAATTACCGCCTGTTCTGGTTCGGGCAGCTGGTGTCACTCGCTGGCACTTGGATGCAGGATGTGGCTCTCAGTTGGTTGGTGCTCAGTCTTACGGACTCGCCGGTGGCCTTGGGACTGACCATGACCATCCGTTTCCTGCCCGCCCTGCTCCTGTCCGCCTACGGAGGTATCCTGGCCGACCGGCTGCCCAAGCGGGAGACGCTTATCGCTGCCCAGTGTTTGCAGATGTTGATTGCTCTGTCCATGGCCGTCCTCACTTCTACCGGGATCGTGACCGTGCTTCTCATCTACGTGCTGGCAGGCATCCGTGGCCTTGTCGATGCCGTAGAAGGTCCCACCAGACAGGCTTTCGTGCCCGAGATGGTGGGGACCGCCGACGTTCCCAACGCGGTTGCCCTCAACTCAACCCTCTTTAACGCCGCCCGGGTGGCCGGACCGGCGCTGGGTGCCATCGTCATAAGCAACCTGGGCATCGCAGCCTGTTTCTACATCAACGCCGTCAGCTTCCTGGCAGTTATCGGTGCCTTGGCGGCCATACGGCCGCAAGAGCTTCGTATGGTAGGGGGGGCACCCAAGGACGCTGTGGGGGCCGGTCTGCGCTCCGGTTTTCGCTACGCCCGCTCGACTCCGGAGATAATGATCATTTTTATCATCGTGGGAGCCATCGGCACCTTCGGTTACAATTTTCAGACCCTACTACCGTTGGTGGCCCGCTATCTGCTCCACTCGGGAGCTTCTACCCTGGCTGTTCTTATGACCGCCATGGGGTCTGGTTCTGTGCTGGCCGGTCTGATCGCCGCGTACCGTGGCAGGCCGGGGCGGCGCTTCCTCTTCGCAGCCAGTGCGTGTTTTGTAGTGCTTTTGTTCTCGATAGGGCTGTCGAGTTCGGTGGCCATGACGGGGGCACTGCTTTTCTTAGCCGGGGTGGCGGGTGTATTGTTCATGACCGCCGCCAATACCCGTATCCAGCTCACGGTGCCCAACCATCTGCGGGGGAGGGTGATGGGGATCTACTACATGCTCTTCGTAGGCACCACACCTATCGGTAGTTACGTTACGGGAAACTTGGCCGAATACGGAGGCGTGCGGATGACGGTGTTTATACTCGCTCTGTTGTGCGCCGTGGGTGTGGTCGCCGCAGGTATCTATGCCATGCGTTCCCGTTCTCTCGGTCGGGGTACCGCCCGTCCCCTGTTTGTTCGGCCCGGTGATGGGAAGGGGCGATCCTCGGTTCCGCACTATGGGGACCGGGTCGAGGACGGTGTGCAGCCCGAATAAGTTCGCCACACCGGAGGTCGCGCCCGGCCGGTCGCGCTACGGGCCTATCGTGTGGTCATCTGTGTGGTCATCTGTCTCGCGGCTACAGTGGCGGTCTGTGGCCTTCCGGTTTCACTATTACTTCGGCAACTTCGGCAACCACCGGATGCTCGCTCACCATGGGATCTTCCTTGCTTTCGTGGGCCAGGCACGTGTAGTGGCACGTATGCGGTTGCTATCTGGTTGCTATCAAAGCGATATCAGATTAATATGAAATAACCGATGACGTACTATCGTGCTGCTCAGCGCGTTCTGGCATCCGGGGCTTCGTTTTTCGGCGGCCTCCTAGAACACGCGTGCGCCGCGACGGTACTGGAGCCGTATGGGAGGGAAGAGATATGGACGTACAGCTTGATTCGCATAGTCGCGAGCACGAGGTGAAGGCCATGAGCGGCTGGAGTATGCTGGCTGCGGTCATCGTCATACTGCTGGTTGGCATAGCGCTGGTGGTCGTCGCTGCCGTCCTAGGCGGCAGAGGGACAGTAGGCGGAGGGACCGTAGGGGCGCTTGTTGGGGTGGGCATCGTGCTCATCCTCGTAGGGATCACGCTGTCTCCGGGCTTCTTCACTCTGGAACCGAACGAGACGAGAGTCCTGGTGCTCTTCGGTGCGTACAAAGGGACAGTGCGGCAGGGAGGGTTTCGCTGGGCCAATCCGTTCCTATCGAATGGACCGGCGGCCAAGACCAATGGTGATCAGGGGGCATGGGAATCCGTTGCTACGGCGGCCGGTGCGAAAAAGGGGCAGGAGCCACAAACGATTAAGAAGTTTCCACGTTACAAGGTGTCGGTACGGGCTCGAACTCTCAACGGTCCCAGATTAAAAGTCAATGATCGACGTGGCAATCCCGTGGAGATCGCCACGGTGGTGGTGTGGCGGGTAGGAGATACCGCTCAGGCCGTGTTCGACGTCGACGACGTGCAGGTGTACGTTGAGACCCAGAGTGAGACCGCCCTCCGGCATCTGGCCAGCTCGTACGCCTATGATCACGGTGAGGAGAACGAGCCCACGCTACGGAGCAATGTGGACGAGGTCTCGAGGGCCCTCAAAGAAGAGCTGGATCAACGATTGGCCCGGGCCGGGGTGATCGTGGAAGAGGCTCGTCTGACCCATCTGGCCTACGCCCCGGAGATAGCCCAGGCCATGTTGCGTCGCCAGCAGGCTGAAGCGGTGATCGACGCCCGGCAAAAGATCGTCCATGGGGCGGTGAGTATGGTGGACATGGCTCTACGAGAGCTGACCGAGAAGAGCGTGGTAGACCTCGATCCGGAGAGGAAGGCCGCCATGATCAGCAACCTGATGGTGGTGCTGTGTAGCGAATCGGAGGTACATCCGGTCGTCAACACGGGTACGCTGTACGGGTGACGTAAACCTTGGCACGTAAGCAGTTCCTACTCCGTATCGATGCCGGCCTGTGGACCGACCTAGAAGCATGGGCGGCCGACGAGCTACGTAGCGTCAACGGGCAGATCGAATATCTGTTGCGGGAAGCCGTTCGGAAACGGAAGGGCGTGACGGCCGGGTCTCGTCGTGACGATCGTGAGGATGAGAAAGGACACTGATGAGAGATCCGAGACTTGAGACCCTGGCAGAGACACTGCTGGATTATTCGATCGCGTTGCAGCCCGGTGAGAAGGTGCTCATCGAGGGCGAAGAGGGTGCCGAGGACCTCATGATCGCGTTGGTGGAGCAGACCTACAGGCGGGGCGGCGTCCCCTTCACCCTCCTGAGCCACGCCCGGCTGCGCAGGGCGTGGCTCCTCGGCGCTCAGCGCAGCCAGATGGACCTTCTGGTCGGATGGCAGATGCAGCGCATGAGGGAAGTCGACGCGACCATATCCATCATGGCCGGCAGCAATGCCTCGGAGATGGCCGACATCCTGCCCGGCACTCTTGAAGCTTCGCGTCTGGCCTCTGAGCCCCTTCTAGAGCTTCTGCTCACCAAAAAATGGGTGCTGCTCCGTTTCCCGACTGCGGCGGCTGCGCAGGCTGCGGGCATGTCCACCCAGGCTTTCGAGGATTTTAGCTTAGCGGTTTCGACTCTGGATTATGCGCGGATGTCGCGGGCCATGGATCCCTTGGTGGAACTCATGGGCCGCACTCGGCACGTACGCGTGGTCGCCCCGGGGACCGACCTCAGCTTCTCCATCGAGGGGATCCCGGTGGTGAAGGCCGCCGGTCGGCACAATATCCCCGATGGCGAGGTGTTTACCGCCCCCGTGCGTGACTCGATGAACGGTGTTGTGCTCTTTAACACACCATCTCTCGAGGATGGGACGACCTACGAGCGGATCCGACTGGTCTTCAAAGACGGCCGGGTGGTTGAAGCCGATGCCAACGAGACCGAGAAACTCAGTCGCATGTTGGACACCGATGAGGGATCCCGCTACGTGGGCGAGTTTGCTCTGGGGGTCAACCCCTGCATAGAGAAGCCTATGAAAGACACGCTCTACGACGAGAAGATCCAGGGCAGTCTACACCTGGCCCTCGGTCGAGCCTACGATGACGCTGATAACGGCAACCGTTCGAGTGTGCACTGGGACTTGGTGCTCATCCAGACACCGGCCTGGGGCGGCGGCGAGATATGGTTTGACGACGTGCTGGTGAGGAAGGACGGCCGCTTCGTGCTACCGGCGCTCACCGGACTCAACCCGGAGAACCTGGTCTGATCCAAAAACCGGTGACTCGGACGGTAGCACGAAGCGGCCGGCCGGCGTCTGCATGCCCCAGCAGCCTTCCAGCAGCCCTCTAGTCCTCGGTGGCCGTCTCGGCCTCCACCCGGGCGACGGCGTCGCGCCAGAAGGGCAGCCGGTCGCCGATGATGCGTCCCAGTCCCACCAAGAACCATGCGACTACGGAGAACGCGGCTGTGGCCGCGATGGCGGGCCAATCGGGTAGATCGAGGGCGAAGAATCCGCGCGTGTACGGTATGGCGAATGCCAGGGCCAACAGGACCACCATCGCCAAGACCAGACCTAGACGCCAGCCGCGTAACGGTCGCTCGATGGCGGCGATCACGCGCAGTCCGATCACAAAAAAGATGATCGTCTCCATGGTCTGTGCCTCCAGTACACCGGCCCCCAACTTCCTAATTACGAGATACGATGTGAACATAGTGAAGGCTGAGAGCAGCCCGGTAGGAATGACGAAGCGGGCTACTCTGTAGACGAAACCTGGTACGAATCGGCGCGGGTTCGGCGCCAGGGCCAGGAAGAAGCCGGGTATGCCAATGACCAGCGCGTCGACGATCGTGAGGTGTCGGGGGAGGATCAGATAAGGAACGCCGACTATCGCTACTGCCAACGCCAGAGCGGCTGCCCACACGCTCTTATTGGTGAACAGGTGGGCGACGCGTTCTATGTTGGCCGTCACCCGGCGGCCCTCAGCGACCACGCCGGGTAATGTAGAGAAGCTGGAATCGACCAGGACCAGTTGTGCGACGGCCTGGGCGGCGGCCGTACCGCTGCCCATGGCGATACCCATGTCGGCCTTCTTGAGGGCCAACACGTCGTTGACGCCGTCACCGGTCATAGCCACCACGTGGCCCCGATTCTGCAGAGCTTCTACCATGGAACGCTTCTGATCGGGATCCACCCGGCCGAAGACGGTCGTGGTCTGCATCAGTTCCTCCAGCTCCTTGCCTTCAGGGAGGTTGCGGGCGTCCACGGCGCGTTCGGCACCCGGGACTCCTGCTTTAGCCGCCACAGTCGCCACGGTATTCGGGTTGTCCCCGGAGATGACCTTTATCTCCACTCCCTGTCGCCGGAAGTAATCCAGAGTCCGGGGGGCGTCCTCACGGATGCGTTCGGCCAGCAGGACCAGACCCATTGGCGCCATCCCGTCCGGCAAGGTCTCGTTGTGTAACGGTTCAGCCGTGTGGCATAGGAGCAACACACGCGTTCCCGTCGCGGCCAGTTCCGCCGCCCGTTGCCGGGCGGCGGCCAGGTGTTCGTGTGCGCCGGCGATGATCTCCGGAGCACCCAATACCCAAGAGTCGTGGCCACTAAAGCGCGCTGCACTCCATTTGCGGGCCGATGAGAAGGGGACGGAATCCTCCAGTTCCCAGCCGTCTGTGACCGGCAGGGCGGCCGCGATGGCGGCGATGGTGGAGTTCTTGGCCGAAGCAGTGGCCGCGATAGCGGCGAGGGCCTGTAGGGATTCGTCCCTGTTCGCACCAGCATCATCCGGTCTTGAGGAGTCCGGCGCGGCGAACGGTTCGAATTGTTGGAAGGCCGGATGGTGTTCGGTGATGGTGCCGGTCTTGTCGATGCAGAGCACATCCACCCGGGCCAGTCCTTCCACGGCGGGCAGTTCTCGTGTGAGGACCTTGCGCCGGGCCAGCGTGATGGCCGACACGGCGAAAGCGATGCTGGTGAGGAGCACCAGCCCCTGCGGGATCATGGCGACGAGTGCTGCCACAGTATTGGTTACACCGTGCTCCAACGTCACATCCATGCGGAACTGCGCGAAGATGAGTAGGGCCCCTATCGGTATGATGCCTAAACCTATGACCCGCAGGATGTCGTTGATCCCTGTCATCAGTTCTGAGCGGAGTCGCACATACCGCTTGCCTTCTCCCATGAGGCGCTGGGCGTACGCATCAGGTCCCACGGCCGTGGCACGGAACAAACCGCTCCCGGCCACGACGAAGCTGCCCGAGAGCACCCGGTCACCCGTCGCTTTTATGATGGGCACGGATTCGCCGGTAAGCAGGGATTCATCTACCTCCAAGCCTTGGGAGTGCAGGGTCTCTCCGTCGGCTACGATCTGGTCGCCTGCCGAAATCTGCAGGATGTCATCGAGGACCACAGAAGCCACCGGGACCTCCTGAAGGGCGCCGTCTCGTATCACCTTGACGGCCGGGGTGGTCAGGATGGAGAGGCGGTCGAGGGCGATTTTCGCCCTCATCTCTTGGACGATCCCGATAACCGTGTTGGTTACCAAGATGCTGCCGAACAAGGCGTCCTTCCACGAGCCGAACGAGACCATGGCGATGAAGAGCACGCCTAGGATGAGGTTGAACCATGTGAAGACATTGCTGCGGACAATGTCCCAGGTGGTGCGGCCCCCGGAGCGAGGAGTCACGTTGACCCGGCCTGCCTCGACGCGGACCCTCACCTCCTCTGTGGTGAGACCGGTGGGCGTCGGGCTGTCCGGAGTGCTGTTCACGAAGCGTGGATCTCTCTCATGCTCAGCCCTCCGCCTTCCTCACTTCCTGCCTGTGCGCCCGACGTCTCACAGTATAGACACTGGAGACGGCTGCGGCCCTCCAGATACGTTCTTGTCTTACGTATTCTCATTGCGCTTTCGCGGCGAAACGTCCCTCTTCAGCATACTGTTAGAATAGCTGCGCCCAATGAGGACCACCGTAATGTGTCATCGCCGGTGTTCTCGAAAGGAGTCGTCAGTCAAGAGGAGGGGGTGAGCAGTCACTCATGTCTACAACCATGTTCGAATCACAGGAACGAGGGCTCCCGCTTTACCGTCGTGGTAAGGTGCGCGATGTCTATAAGCTCAGCGACGAGCATCTTTTGATCGTTGCCTGCGATCGCATATCGGCCTTCGACCATGTGCTGCCCACGCCTATCCCCGATAAGGGTCGCGTGCTAACACAGATTTCGAATTTCTTCTTCAAGCAGACCGAGCACATAATCTCGAACCACATCGTAGACCCTGATCCGGGGCCGGAGTGGTATCCCGGTCTTGATTGGTACTATGAGGACCTCGCCGGACGGACGGTCTTGGTTCGTAATGCTCAGCCGCTGGTGATCGAGAACATCGTGCGCGGATATCTGGCGGGGTCGGGTTGGAAGGAATACCAGAGCGCGGGTACCGTGTGTGATATCCCGCTGCCCGCCGGCCTGCGCGAGTCAGACAAGCTACCGGAGCCCATATTTACGCCGTCGACCAAGGCCGAATCCGGCCACGACGAGAACATTACCTTTGCAACGGCGGTGTCTCTGGTAGGCCGTGAGGTGGCTGAGAAGGTGCGCGACATCAGCATAGCTCTCTACGAGTTCGCGGCCGGCCATGCTTTGGAGCGTGGGATCATAATTGCCGACACAAAGTTCGAGTTCGGTCTCCTGGACTCGGGGGAACTCATTCTCATTGACGAGATGTTTACTCCCGACTCCTCCCGGTTCTGGCCGGCCGACTCCTATCGACCGGGCGCATCCCCACCCAGCTTTGACAAGCAGTTCGTGCGCGACTACTTGGAGTCGATCCATTGGAGTAAAGAGCCACCGGCACCGGCGCTCCCCGATGATGTTGTCCTCAGGACCACAGAAAAGTACGGGGAGGCTATGCGGCGTCTGGTTGCCTGACCAGGCTGCTGGCCACCAGGTTGCTGACTATCGTCTGCGCCGGCGCGCACTCCCGTTGTAGACCAGGCGCGGTTTGGGTTTCCTGGCCACACGGTCGGGGCTGGGGACGAGCCGCTGCATGTAGGTGAAGCCGTCGAGGTCCTTGCAGGGTAGGGTTGTCCCGAGCAGGACCTCGATGTCGCGTAGTTCGGAGGCCTGTTCCGCAGCGAGGAAACTGATGGCGGTGCCGGATGCTCCGGCCCGTGCCGTGCGGCCGATACGGTGCACATAATCTTGGGCCTGCGTAGGTAGGTCGTAGTTGATCACATGCGATATGCGGTCGACATCGATCCCGCGGGCCACAATATCGGTGGCTACCAGTACGCGGTAGGTACCGTCCTTGAAGCCATCGAGGGCCCGCTGCCGCTGGGCTTGGGTGCGATTGGAGTGAATGGCCGCACCTCTGATGCGACTACGTTCCAAGTGGCGACAGACCCGGTCGGCCCGGTGCTTGGTGCGTGTAAACACGAGGACCCGGTCGAGGTGCTCTTTCTCGAGCAATCGTACAAGCAAATCGGTCTTCTGCATCTCGGCCACAGGATAGACGGCCTGCGCGATGGCCTCTACCGGCGTGGCGCTGGGGGCGATTTCCACTCGGGCCGGGTCGTTGAGCATAGGCGCTGCGACACGCATGACGTCCTTAGAGAGGGTGGCGGAGAACAGCATGTTCTGGCGTTTGGTGGGCAAGAGGGAGATGATGCGGCGTACGTCCGGCCAGAAACCCATATCGAGCATGCGATCGGCCTCGTCGAGCACCAGGATATCCACCTTGGAGAGGTTCACTTCCCCGCGTTCGTGGAGGTCGAGTAGGCGACCTGGGGTAGCGACCAGCACCTCAACACCTCGACGCAACTTCTTTATCTGGGGTTCGTAGCCGACGCCCCCGTAGATGGCGGCGATGCGTTGCCCGGTGTACTTCGCACAGCCTCGGGTCACTTCTTCGATCTGGCCGGCCAGTTCACGGGTGGGGGTTACGACTAGGGTGCCGATACTCTTGCGCCGTCCCATCAGCTGCAGGGCGGGAAGCATGAAGGCCGCCGTCTTGCCGGTGCCCGTCTGGGCACAGCCGAGAAGGTCGCGGCCGGTGAGAGCGAGAGGGATAGCCTGTTTCTGGATGGGGGTAGGCTCAACGTAGCCGAGGCTTTGCACAGCCTTGAGAAGGCCTGGTTGCAGGCCGAGTTCAGCGAAACTCATGAAATATGTGGCTCCTTGCCGTGCTCCACGATGGACGCACTGCGGTTGTAGACGCAGTTGATCCAATCAAGCCTTCGGAAAAGAGCGGCGGGACAACCGTGTCTGTAATACTGCGCCTGAAGTATAACAGAACGGCCATCGAGGCCCGGTACGGCAACGATGGTAAGGGTAGGAGTCCACATATCCTTCCGGCACGGTGTGTGTTCGTTGAGGCGGCATCGGCCTGAGCGACCGCCTTAGGAGGCTGCTGAAAGCGAAGCCCCGGCCGCCGGAACACACTGAGCAGCACGATAGTACGTCATCGGTCGCGCGAATAGCGCTGCTATTCGGCTCCCTCCTCCCTCTATCCTTCTCTCGTGCGTGCTGATCGTGTTCCGGCGGCGAAGAGGCCGCGTCTCTTGGGCTACGAATACGTAAGGGGTTTGACCTTGGCCATGACTTTGACGTCCGGGGCGGTCACATTGCTACAGATCACCTGCTCGAAGGGGTACTTCGTACCCTTGACCCACTGGCCGCTACAGCAGACCCCCTTGACCACATTCGGCACCGGATGAGAAGTCATCGGATCGGCGGCGTTGGCCGTATCGACTGGGACGGTGAAGTCGATGGGGCCGCAGGTGGCGACCAATTTGGTGGTCTTGATGGCGTCGACCACGCTCATCTTATCCTCGGGATTCTTGGCCCGTTTGAAGGCATCGACTGCCCACTCGATCAGTTCATACATGACCGTTGTATTCGTGCTGACCATCTGGTTCATCTTGGTTTCGTAATCGACAGCCAGCTCTTCAGCGGTGGCGCCGGTGATGGTGCACTTATACGGATAGGTGCGGTGCCAGCCCAGTTCGCCGATTAGGCCGTTGCCGGTGTCTCCGATGGCCATCAGAGTCTCCGGGAACATGAGCGCTATGCCGGTGCTGACCAGCTTGGGTTTGAATCCCTGCTGGTGGCTTTGCCGCCAGAAGTTGGTGAATTCGGCCGGGTTGTTGCTGCCGCAGATGATCTCACAGCCCGCCTTCTTGAACTGGGAGATCTGGGCCGTGAAGTCCTCTGCTCCGGGTGTGTACCAGGAAGGCTCCACCAGCGTATAGCCCTTAGCCTTAAAAACGGCCGGCGCAGCCTCCGGCTTCATCCAGCCGGCCGCGTTGGCATCGTTGGCGAAGAGCATCCCCACCTTCTTGTTGTTGGGGATCTGGTCAAACATGTCGACGAAGTTGATGATGGTGGTCTCCGAACCCAGCAGAATGCCGTAGGTCCACGTGAATCCCGTCTCGGGCGGCTTGCGATCGTAGTAGAAGGCCTGCCAGACACTACCGGCGCTCAGGCTGGGGCAGCCCATAGCCTCGCAGACATCCGCCGATGGGTTGACGGTATCGGGGGCGCCGGCGCTGAGGACGATATCTACCGCGTCCGTCTGGATGAGGTCGCCGGTGACGGCAGCCGCACGGTTGGTGTCGGACTGCGTGTCTTTCTTGATGAACTCGAGCGCGTGCTTCTTGCCGTCGCCGCCGACGATCCCATCTTTGAGGTACGTACTGAGACGGTCGACGGCCCAGTTGACTGATACGGCAAAGGCCGCGAGCCCACCCGTCTGAGGAGAGACTACCCCGATCTTAAGGGCGCGCCCGCCTTCGGCTCCACTGCTCACTGAGGTGGTGCCCTCGCTTGAGGTGTTCGTGGTCGCAGGCTCGTTCGTGCCGTCCTCACCATCACCACAGGCGGCCAATAAGCCGCCCAGGCCACCGCTCAGGCCCACCGCCGCACCGGTGATACCGGCGACCTTCAGGAACTCACGTCGGCTGCACTTGTTTCCCAGCCTTTCGAACGCCACCTTTCCCTCCTATGATCGTGGACTACGTCGCTCCCCGGAGTGGGGTGATATACAAAACTATACAAAACGTAACACGTATATCAAAAAAGCGATACGTATCGGCCATGACTTCTATCTGAGGGCTTCTGTCTGAGCCAATGTTCTCGGCGAGACTGGGCGGAGCCGTTTGCGGGTACTGAGAATCATGTTTGCATGAGTCGGATTTTTTGCCGGTGACAAAGTCTAGTGAAGGGGTTGTTATGAAGCTGACGCGTCTCGCGGATGTAGACTGGGCGAAGCTACGGGCCCGTCCGCATCATCCGTCGCCGTCCGCATGGGAGGACCATGTCTTCTACTTCGTCTTGCTGGACCGGTTCTCAGACGGTCGTGAGGATGGGTACCTCGACGTTAACGGTCGTGCTGTGGCCGGTGACACGCCTCTCATGACTCCCGCGGACCGCGGTAACGCTGTCATGACCGACGAGCAGGCTGCCGGATGGCGCGAGGCCGGCTGCGGATGGGTTGGCGGCACTCTTGCCGGTCTGACGAGCAAGATTGGCTACCTGCGGCGTTTGGGGATCACGGCATTGTGGGTGAGCCCCGTGTTTCGCCAGGTGCCGGGCTCCAATTCCTATCACGGGTACGGGATCCAGAACTTCCTCGAGGTGGATCCACATTTCGGTACGACCGAAGACCTCAAGGAGCTGGTGAAGGTGGCCCACGAGAACGGCATCTACGTCGTTCTGGATATCATCCTGAACCACACAGGAGATGTGTTCGACTACCGGCCCGATCGTTACTGGACCTCCGATGGGCACGGTGGAGGGTTTATGGATCCGCGGTGGGACGGCCGGCCGTACGAGGTGGCAGGGTTCCGGGACGGGGAGGGACTGCCGACGATCCCCTTCACCGAAATCGATGTGACCGCCACGACGTCGACCGACATCGGAGTTTGGCCTGCAGAACTATTCGACCCGAAGACATTCACCGCTAAGGGGCGGATCGACAATTGGGACCATGACCCGGAGTTTCTCGAGGGTGACTTCTACAGCCTAAAGAACGTGGAACTGGGCAGCGGCGAAACCGACCATTACCGTCCATCGCCGGCGCTGGCGGCATTGACGCGCGTCTACCAGTACTGGATCGGAGAGGCGGATATAGATGGCTTCCGCATCGATACCGTCAAACATATGGACCTGGGCGCGACGCGGTACTTCGCTGCAGTGATCCACGAATACGCCATGAGCCTGGGGAAAGAGAACTTTTACCTCATCGGGGAGATCACCGGTGGCCGGGCGCGTGCGTACCGGACCCTCGAGACCACCGGTATCAACGCCGCCCTGGGCATCGACGACATACCCGACAAGCTCGAGTACGTCGTCAAGGGGTGGCGGGACCCGCGCGAATATTTTGACCTGTTCCGTAACTCACTGCTCGTCAACAAGGATTCGCACATCTGGTTCCGCAACAAGGTAGTCACCGTCTTCGATGACCACGATCAGGTTCGCAAGGGGCGGCATAAGGCCCGCTTCTGTGCCGATGACGACGGACCCCGGCTGGCGCTTGCCGTCCTCGCACTCAACGTCACCACTCTTGGTATCCCATGTATCTATTACGGCAGCGAGCAGACCTTGGATGGCGCCGGCGACAACGACCGCTTCATCCGTGAGGCGATGTTCGGCGGTGAGTTTGGCGCGTTTGGCAGCCGTCAACGGCATGTGTTCGATGAGGACCACCCCGTCTACCGTCAACTAGCCGCTATCCTCGAGTTGCGTCGCCGACCGGAGTTCATGGGCCTGCGCCGGGGCCGGCAGTACCTCCGTGAGATCTCTACGGATGGTCTCTGTTTCGGGCTGCCGAGCCGGGTGGGGGGCCGTATGCTGTCCATCGTGCCCTGGTCGCGCATCTTCCTGGATGTCGAGACTGTCTGTGCTATTAACACCGACCCGGACAACGCCCGCACCGCATGGGTGACTCTCGACCTTGAGTGCCATCGCGCTGGGGACACGCTCACGTGCCACTACTCCAGCGATGCTGAGCAGATTGGCACTGTGGTGGAGATCGAGCCTCGCAATGGGCACGCCGCGCGTCTGACAGTACCGGCAGCAGGTTTCGTCATCTATCAATAGCGGGCGTGTGTTCGGGATACGATCGGGGAGGCCACCCTGCCCCATGTGTTGGTCTCCAGAGCATCGGTCATCTCCGCTTCGAGGATCTCCTGCATCGTCTCGCGGACTTTGTCAATAGGGCGGCTGGTCCTGGAACCAGTCGCCCAAGTTGCGGAACGCCCTCCAGAAGTCACTCTTGGCCCGTTCCTCGTCAAGAGCGCCATCGATATCGGGAGTGACCAGGGCCTGACAGAACGATGTGAGATCCTGAAGAGTCCCCGGCTCCCAGGCCACGTCTCTCATTCCCGCGATCCGTTCCCTGTTGACGACCTCCAGCGTCTGTTGTCCCATGATGACCACGATACGCGGCTGCGTGATGTGGAACTCTTCCAGCCAGTAGACGGGGCAGTTGCGGCACCCTTCTGTCTGGTCGACGTCGTGGCACTTGATCAGATTTGTCCCGTAGACCAGCAGGGGGTCCACTCCCAAGCGCTCCATGCTCTTGAGCACGGCAGTTCCCGAGCGCCCGTAGAAGGCTACTCCTTCCGTCACCTCCAAGTAGTGCGGCTGGAACTTCAAAAGCAGGATATCGGCCAGGGGATGGCCCGACCCTACAGTGGGTAAGAAGTGACCCCGGCGGCACTTACGACACTGGGCCACACGATGGTTGAGATCGTTGTTCTCGGCTATAGCCCGTTCTTCGAGCCTTCGATAGATCTCATTGGTTTCGCCAAGATGCGGCAGGTCTTTCACGAATTCACTCAGATCTGCGTCCGTTCCTGTGGGTGATTCCGTACGCCCGTCTGTTTGTGGTCGGCGGATGCGGGCACCTCGCTAGACACTATATTGGCCGAAGAGGGGAAAAGTCCTGCGGCGGCCGGGGGCGTTTCCGGCGGAAAGCCCTCGTGATTCCGGCGAGGACTTTAGCGAGTGGTCTCCTGCGTGCACCTTGCGAGTCGCTCTTACTCCACGGGGAGGACGCGGTCGAGAGTGGTTTGCAGCAGCTTGAGTGATTGGAGGTAGATCAGGTTCTTGTGTCTGGCTATGATGTCGGCCTCCCATAGGGCGGCCAAGAAGCTGGTGGCGTCGTGGAAGCGCGGCATGTGTAGCAGGGCGGTACCGAGCGCCTGCAGCACGTGCGCATCGCTGCCGGCTCCGGCCACGATGTTGTACTTGGAGGCGAAACGCTCGGCACTGAGATTGAACGAGGCGAGTGCCACCTTGGCGTTGTAGATCTCGATCACATCTATACGATGCAGATTGTCTACCAATGTCCTATAGGAAGGCGTCATCCGTAATGCATCAAAGGGATGGGGGATATAGACCAGACCTCCCTGCTCTTTGATGAGCGACAGGGTCCGGTCGAAAGTCAGCCCTTTTGGTATGAGCTCCTCCAGGAACAGACCGATGACCTCCCCCTCGGAGGTATTGATCTCTTCGGCGACGATGACGAACGGGTCCCCCTCGGCCAGGTCTCGCGCCAGCAGAGCGCCGTCGATTTCGTTGTGGTCGGCGATGGCGATGGCACCGAGACCAACTTCGCGTGCCGTCTCGAGGATGGAATCGATACTACTGGTACAGTCATGGGAGTAGCAGGAATGGACGTGGAGGTCGGCGTTGATCCAGTCGGCGCGCGTTTTGTTCAGGACGCCATGGCGTGCGCGCCGGCGGATCGGCTCTTGACCGATGCCCCGGATATGCAGTGACCGGCCGGCGACCGGTGTTTTTAGACCGGAACCGTTCCTCTCGCTGGTGGCCTCGAGCGTCTCCCGGTACACATCTACCAGTCGCGCAGCGAGCCGAGGCATGGTGAGGGCCACCGAGTCGGCTTGGGCTTTCTTAGCAATGACCTCGGAGGCGGTCGCAGGTGGGCAGAGGGCCTTCTGCACTGCTGCCTCAAGTGAGCCGGCGTCACCCGGTGAGAAGACTGCCCCCTGCCGCTCGTCGTTCAGGTGCTCCTGCACAGGGGGAAGGTCGGGCCCCACGAACGGGCATCCGCTCACCACAGCCTCAGCTATCGAAGTACACAGCCATTCTCCACCCAAATAGGGCAGAATGGTGACGGCGGCCGTTTGGTAGAGAGGAGCGAGTTCGGCGGTCGATTCGAATTCGTGAAGGACTATCCGAGAGCGTAGTCTGCGGGGGATCGCTCGCGGAAGCCAACGCTTCACCGATGGTCGATGCAGAGCCACCACCATGCGATCGAGGCTGGCAGGGAAGTCCTGGATGAGCATTCGTATGAGGGCACGGTAGGACCGCCGGTCATCCCCTCTGTAGACGTATAGGCCGGTCTGTGTGTCGCGGGTCTCCGGCTCCGTCGTGTCGTCTTGCGGGACCATGCTCGTGCCGCACGGCACTACTTCGTAGCCCGCGGGGTAGAGTTCCGCCATCATCTGCCGGCCCTCGGCAAACGTCACCACACGTGCATCCAGGCGTGAAAAAAAGCGGTCGAGTACGGCTTGACCCAACTCGTAGGCGGCAGCGCCGACGGGGGTGAGGTGGAACGTCGCTACGACGGGACTGCGCGCTTCGCGGAGGGCGGTGAAACTCAGCGAGGGGGCCATAGGTTCGTGAACGTGGAGCAGGTCGAAGTCGCCGGCCAGCATGAGCTTCTCCAGCCGGGAAGTCACGTCTAAGGGCAGACCGATGCTGGCTACGCCTCTATTGAGTCGCACCGGGAAGCTCAGACCTACCGGGATCACGGCGATGGCGGCGGTTTGATCGAGAGGTCCGTCGTCGGAGTGAGGCAGTAACAGTTCGTCGGGAGGACCGCCGGAACGGTACTCCTCCAACAACTCCACCAGTTGCCCGCGACTACGTCGGAAAAGGGCCCGCATGCGCTTGGTATCTGCGGGATCATCGGAGGACGTGACTATCACCGGACGGTGCCCCTGTCTCTTGAGCTCGCGGGCGAGTTCGCCTATATGGTGATTAACGGCAGCCGGGATGCTCCACGCGAAGGGCGTCACCAGGGCTATGTATAAGCTTTTCTCCATCACGTGAAAGCCGGACCTCCGGCTCACGATCTGGGCAGATCTACTCGCAGATGGTCGTGTCGTCGGCTATGAAGGCCTCGGTTCTGCGTCGCGCGTCCTCGTCGCTGTACTGGATGGGCGGAGATTTCATGAAGTACGACGATGGATCGTACAGGGCGCCCGACACACCTCTGTCGAGTGCCAACTTGGCACAACGTACAGCATCGATGACGATGCCGGCCGAGTTGGGCGAGTCCACTACTTCCAGCTTGAGCTCGATGTTGAGCGGTACATCGCCGAACGTGCGGCCTTCCATGCGGATGTATGCCCACTTGCGGTCATCCAGCCATTCCACGTAGTCGGAGGGGCCGATATGGATGTTCTTCTTACCCATATCGTAGTCGAGCTGTGAGGTGACCGAGTTGGTCTTGGAGATCTTTTTGCTCTCCAAGCGCTCGCGCTCCAGCATGTTGAGGAAGTCGGTGTTGCCACCAACGTTGAGCTGTGAGGTCCGCTCCAGACGGACGCCCCGCTCTCGCATGAGTCGCGTCAGCACGCGGTGAACGATGGTCGCGCCCACCTGTGATTTGATGTCGTCGCCGATAACAGGCAGGCCCCGCTCTTCAAAGCGTTGCTGCCAGTACTTCTCCCGCGCTATGAAGACGGGGATACAGTTGACCATGGCGCACCCGGCATCGAGAATCTGCTCGACATACCACTTGGTTGCGTGCTCACTACCTACGGGCAGGTAGTTGACCACGACGTCGGTCTTGGTGTCCTTGAGAATGTTGGCTACATCATCGGTCGGGCCGGGCGCTTTCTCGATGACCTCGGAGAGGTACTTACCCAATCCGTCATGGGTCATGCCACGATAGACTTTGACTCCCATCTCGGGTACATCGCAGAACTTGACCGTGCAATTCCTGCCGCTATCGATGGCCTGGGAGAGGTCTTTACCCACTTTGTCCTTGTCGATGTCGAAGGCGCAGGTGAACTCAATGTCGGAGATGTGATACCCGCCGAGATTCACGTTCATGAGGCCAGGGACGAATTCATCCGCCTTTGCATTCCGGTAGTACTCCACCCCCTGGATGAAGGACGAGGCACAATTTCCCACCCCGATGATGCCTACCCGTACTTTATCGCTCAACGAATCCTCCCTGTTTCTTGCCCAGTTGGCGGTAAGTGTGGACGACACGCTGGATGACTGTGAATACGGTCAGGGCCAGCATGATGTAGATCACGTACGACAGAATATTGAAAAAGAGTCCTAAAGCGATAAGTATTACCCGCTCCGGCCTGCTCATCAATCCGACCTTGCATTCGATTCCCAGACTTTCGGATCTGGCTCTAGTGTAGCTGACGAGCAGACTTCCCATGAGAGCCAGTACCACCAGAGCGGCGTCGATAGAATGCCCCTTGGACGCGAGCAGATAGGCGATACCCGCCAGGATAACCCCTTCTGAGACGCGATCCAACGTGGAATCCAGAAAGGCGCCGAAAGGGCTGCTCTTCTGCGTGCGCCGGGCCAGAGCTCCGTCGAGCATATCGCAGCAGCCGGCCACCAGGAAAATGATACCCGCGTAGATGAGGTGATTGGCCACTACCAAGACGGCAGCCACCACGTTGAGGACGGTTCCCGCGATGGTTACCTGGTTGGGGGATATTCTGAGCCGCTCCAGGGCTGCAAGTAGCGGTGTGAAACCCCTGCGCAGCTGAACTCCGAAAAAATCGCGAATGTGTTCCATACCCTGCTAACGTTGGATTCGCTGGGCTGATTGTCTCAGCAAATGGCGATTGTAACAGTACGGACCACCGGCCACCACCCGCGACAACTGTCTGCGACTATTCATTGGGATCGCTATGTGGAGGGTCGCGCGGGGGCGGCGGAACCGGCTGAGCCGGTATGAGGACGACACCGTCATCAGCGGCCCAGGGCGCTCTCGACATCTTGAACTGGTAGAAGGTCAGCGTGTGTTTGAGCATCGAAAGGAGCGGAAGCGAAGCAAGCATCCCTACGATCCCACCGATCTGTGCTCCAGCCAGAAGTGCGAAGATCACCACCAACGGATGGACGCCCACCGAACTGCCCACGATGTTAGGTGCCAAGATGTGGCTCTCCAACTGTTGGATGACTAAGTAAAGGATGATGATCCACACGGCGGTCATGGGTGAGTGGAAGAAGGCGGCTACGACAGGGGGGGCGGCACCTAGGAAGGGCCCTACATATGGGATCACCTCGGTTACTCCGGCTATGAATCCAAACAGCAGAGCGTATTGACCTCCTTCAGGCCATATTCCCACTACGTCCCAACTGAGGATCCAGATGGCCATACCACAGGCCAACCCTACGGTCGCCCCCAACAACGCCTGGCCGCGGACGAACTTACTGAAGGAGGTCTGCAGCCCGACCACGTAGTCGTGTTTGACTTGAGGGTCACCGGGGGCGAGGCGGGTGAGGAAGCGGAAGATCCGTTTACCATCGAGGAGCATATAGAAACTCACGACTATAATCAGGAAGATGTCTATCAGCACGTTGACCACACTCATGCCGAGTGAGAACAGCGTGCCGATAGAGGCCGCACCGTTCTTCTGTGCCCAGACGACTATGTCTGTGGTGTTCAGTTGCAGGTTGACGTTGATATTCCTCTGGGTCAGCCAAGTCTGTATGTCGGCCAACAGGTCATTTAGACTGTTTAGCCAGTTGGGGATGGCCTTGAAAAATCCCTGGAGCTGGCCGATGAGGGGAGGGCCGAAGAAGACGATCACCAAGACCACGACGGCCAAGAAGCTCAGATAGACCAGCGGCACCGCCAGCCATCGGGGAGCTCGGATGCGGCCCATGGCCAGCACCAATGGGTTGAGCAACATGGCTACGATGACTGAGACAAGGAAGACGAGGACTGCGTGGCTCATCACCTTGCTGAAGTACAGAGCAAGGAAGATAGCCACAGGGATAAGGACCAGCTGGACCCAACGTGGGATCGAGATATGCACGCCGTCTCCTTCGTGCTGCTCTGTTGCGGATAGGCTGGGACAGCTTAGCAGCCCGTCGGTCCCATCGTGACAAGAATACTTCTTCGCAGGTCTTCTCCGCAGGCGCATTCGACACGTGGGGGCAGATACCTTCTATCTGGCTATTCTATCTGGCCAAGATGTGCACAAAGTGGTAAGGTGACGCCGATGCAAGTAGGGATCACTCCACCTGAGATCAGCGACCAGGAAGAGCTGCTTAGACGTGCAAGGCGTCGTGCGGCCCTATGTCGCAGGCGTCGGATACGCTTCGGTGCCGGCTTCGCTCTCCTATGTCTGCTGGTCGCGACCGTGGTTATTGTACTGGTCGGCGACGGGTCTACCACCGTCAACGCGCAGACGCTCTTGGCCGGCACATCCTCCGGCGAATCCGCACCGGTCGCAGCGTCCGGCGAAGAACGTCCTGCCTTCGCTCGATTGGGGGATCGCAACCTCATCCTACCAGTGGCTGCCAAAGACGCCACCATCATCGCTTATCAACCCGTGAACGACGAGCGGGCTCTGGTACTTACACCCATCGGCACATGCGCCAATGGCAACGCTGTAGCCCGTTTCTTCCGCGGGCTCTTCACATCGGAGCCTGCGGTGCGCTATTACCAGCTGGATGGAGAAGGTGCTTCTCCCACCAACTCAGTCCTCATAGGAGCCCCGGTCGGTTCCGTTGTCACCTCGCCTGTCTCAGGGGTGGTCACGGGGGTCAAGGAATACAAGTTGTACGGAAAGTACGACGACGTGCAGATCGAGATCAGGCCCGAGGAGTTGAGCGGGACCACGGTCACGCTCATGTTTATCAATGATCCCGTCGTCTCCATCGGCGAAGTGGTGACTGCGAGGAAGACCCAGTTGGGTAAGGTACGCGAATGTCCGCCCGAATTGGCCCCCTCTCTTGGCCGCTACACTCATGACTCTGGGGCCCACATCCATCTTACGGTTACCGAGAAGCCCGTAGGCTAGGAGCCTGGTAGGCGGTCGAGTGGCACCGCCTACCTCCACCTCGGCCGGGATTCGGGTGTACCGCAAGAGTCCGGCGGCTATGAAAGAGGGTACTGTGACAGCACGCTACTGCGCTAAATGCGGCGGGCCTATCGAAGAACGATTGGTTGACGGTCGCCCTCGTGAGGTCTGCTCTTCTTGCGGCACCGTCTTCTACCAGAATCCGCTCCCTGCTGCAGCGTCCCTGGTCTTGGATCAGCAGCGGCGGGTACTTCTCGTCAAGCGCAAGTACGAGCCCAGCAGAGGTATGTGGTGCCTTCCCATAGGCTTTGCCGAGATGGGTGAGACCATCGCCCAAGCGGCACTGCGGGAGCTGCGCGAAGAGTCCAGTGTGGAGGGACGTATCATTCGGCTCATCGATGCCGATTCCTGGACTGGCGCCTTCTACGGCGACCTGTTGGTCGTCACGTTTGAGGTGGAGAAGATCGGCGGCACGGAGGCCGCAGGTGACGACGCCGAGGCCGTGGACTACTTCCCCATCGATGGACTGCCGCCGCTCGCTTTTCCATCCAACGAGAAGGCCATCCGACTCTGTGCGGAGCTACACCAGGACGAGTGGGCTATGCACGAGTCGTTCCATCGGCTGGGGGAAGATACTAAGTCTGGGATGCTGTCGGACAGTCTCATCGGTTTCGTCAGGGAGCACGCTGCGTATTTGGCGCGACTCTGGCTGGCCGACGTACGGTCTAGTCATACCACAGCCGGTTACCGACGCATGGATCCAGATGTGCTGCTGCAGGAGTGCATCTCGGGTCTTAAGCTACTGGGCCGGTGGCTTGAAGGCGAGAGCACCGAGGAGGGCATTAAGGACTTCCATCGAACGCTGGGAGCCCGTCGGCGGTCCGGTGGCGTGAGACTGGGTGAAGTCCTTTCGGCGCTCATGTTGGTTAAGAAGCTCGTCTGGACGTACGCACTCTCTCAGGGCGTGTGGCAGCGGCCGGTGGAGATGTACCGGGTTATGGAGTTACAGAGCCGCTTCGCCACTTTCTTCGACAAAGCCATGTACCAATCGGTCCGCGGCTTCGAGGGTGAATGATGGGGATGGACGGCGGTTGACGGCGACTGATGGGGAGCCGCCGGGTAGGTCCGGCTGAACAGGAGTTCTCCTAGACGCGGTTCTAGACGTTGAAGCGAAAGTTGATTATGTCGCCATCGGCGACGGTGTAGTCCTTGCCTTCTATCCGCAGCACGCCCGCATCACGACAGGCCTTCATGTTGCCGTGTTGCATGAAGTCGTCGTAGGAGACGACTTCGGCACGTATGAAGCCTCTTTGGATGTCGGAGTGAATGGCGCCGGCCGCTTCGCGCGCCGTCTCGCCGGCCCGGATGGGCCATGCCCGTACCTCGTCTTCTCCCGTCGTCAGAAAACTGATGAGGCCCAGTTGTGAGAATGTGGCTTGGGCCACTATCTCGCCCGCCGGACCGGGCAGATTGAGGGCCGCGGCATACTCCTCCTGCTCCTCGATCGACAGGCGGGCGACCTCCAGAGCGTCAATGAAAGGAAAGGCCAGAAGATGACGCTCGCGGGCCGTGGCGGCCAACGTCTCCGGAACCGTCCCGGTCTCTGATTCGGTGTTCACCAACAGCAGTTGCGGCGTGAGTGTGAGGAACTGGTAGCCACGAATAAAGGACAGCTGCCCCTCATCGAAGTCGACTTCGCGAAGGGGCGTCTCGTTTTCCAGGGCTTCCCGGCAACGGGTCAGAGCCTTTTTGCCCACATCGGACAGAGGGGCCTTCTTGGCCCTCTCGAAGGCCCGCTCCACCCTGATTAGGTCAAACAGCAGGAACTCTCGGTCCAGTTCCTCCAAGTCGGTCTTCGGGTGGACCGGCTCGCCCAGCATATGGTTTTCAAAAGCTCTCACTACATGCAGATACACTTGGCCCCCGGCCAGCGCATCCAGATAACGTTCCATCTCCCCTTTGCGGGCGCTGGCTTCCGGCCAGACGACCTCACGTACTTTGAGTTCAGCGAAGGTCGTCTTCTTAGGTGCAAAGATCTCGGACAGGCATCGCACCCGCGCATCACCGACGTGCACGGTGGCTATGTGCCCGTCACCTCGTCCTTCAGCCAACGCCGAGATCAGAGTGGTCTTGCCACACCCCTTCAAGCCGATGATGCGTGCTTCCAACGTGTCTCCCCTGCCTTGCACTTGCGATGGAGCTTTAGTGTAGCATCATCTTAATCAGCCCTGTCTCTGGGGCCTGCTACGCGGGTAGTGTTGCGGATTTCATCGGTCTTGGAGTCACGGTCGCCCCCGGGACCTCTGCTACCGCTACTGTTGAAGCAGCTTGTAGAGTAGTGCACAGACCTCTCCCCGGCTCGCCGGGGCCAGGAAGTCGTAGTTCTTGCCCACGCCCACCAGCCCGTCTAGGAGTCCCGCGTAGGCAGCCCGGCGTGCGTAAGGGAAGTGGTCGTTGGAGAAGTTGGAGAACGGTGCAATGTAATCAGCCGGTGGCACGGGAAGGTTGGCGCTGCGTACTATCATAGTGATCAACTGGGCCCGTGTAAGCGATCGGTAGGGAGAGAAGTGTCCACTGGTGGTGCCGTTGGTGATCCCCATGCGCCAGGCAACGGCGACGTAATGGTAGGGATACAGTTCCCCCGGTATCCTGATGACATCGGTAAAAGGACAGGTATCGGTCTCGCGAGGTTGATAGCCTAATGTCAACACGATCATCTTGGCGAACTGCTGGCGTCGTAGGTCATCTTCTGGGCGGAAGAGGCCGTCGGACGTACCCCTGACTATGCCCAGGGCTGCCAGATGCTCGATTTGCTCGAAGTAGGGGTTGCTACCCGCCGACACGTCGACAAAACGGGGCGTGGCCGGCACTGTTGTGCTGGTGGTGGTCGTCGTAGTTGTGGAGCCGGTCGTCGTGGTCGTTGTGGAAGGGGTGGAGACGGTGGTTACGGTAGTTGCGGGGGTGCTTGTGACGGTGGTCACCTGAGCCGATTTTTTCGCCGCAGCGACCGCTCCGTCGGCGTTCAGAAGCCCCCAGCCGAATCTTCGGTCCCAGCCCGACGCACCCAGGTCGTCGGCTGTATTCATCAGGATGTCCGCCACCTCAGTCATACTCAACTGTGGTGCAGCTGAGAGCAGGAGTGCCGCTACCCCGGTTACGAACGGGGCGGCGAACGACGTACCGTTTTGTACGATGTAGTTGTCGGCTCCCACCGTTGTTGTCCAGATATCGGTGCCCGGGGCGACCAAGTCGAGGTTTGTGCCGGTGCAGGAGAACCAGGCCAGTTCATTCGTCTGTGTCCGACTGGTTGCCCCCACGGCCAGGACTCCGGGGAGGGCTGCCGGATAAGCGACGTAAGTTGAGGAGCTGTTGCCGGCAGCGCCGACGACGGTGACCCCGTGCTTTACAGCATAGGCGATGGCGTCGATCTCGACTGCAGTGCTCTGGCTGCCGGCGAAACTGATGTTGATTATGTCGGCTCCGTGATCGACGGCCCAGTATATGCCCTCGGCCAGAGCGTAGTCGTAGGTGTCCCCACGCTTCGCGATCTTCACGGGCATGATTTTTACGTCCCAGGCTACGCCGGCCATGCCCAAGCCGTTATTGCCTTGGGCGACCGCTACTCCTGCTACCTGCGTCCCGTGGCCGATGTCGTCCCGCCAGTACGGCCACTCACTGCGCCGGTCGAGGACACTGTAGGGAGAGACGATACGGCCTTCAAAATCGGGCAGGTTCTTGTCTATCCCGGTGTCGAGTACTGCTACGGTAACATCGGGTGAGCCGGTCTCCACGTCCCACGCGGTGGGCATACCGATTCGCCGCAGACCCCATTGCCCGATCCCCACGCTCGGAAGGTAGAGGGGATCGTTGGGAGTGAGACAGGCGCTGCGGACGGCGCTCTCCTGTGCCCAGACTACGCCGGGAAGACGGCGGACCGTGTTCAGTGTCTTGGCCAACTTGGCCTTCTGGGCCGGAGCGATCTGCAGCGAATAGGTACCCTCGTGTCCGATGGCCTCCGCTGAGGAGAGCCCGAACATCCTCAGGTTGGGAGGTGGGGACTTCGGGTCGACCTTTACCACCACCCGTTGTCCGTCATCCAATCCGTCACGACCGGAAGAGTCGTCGACGCCGACCAGAGGTCGGTCGGTTATCGACGCCGCTCTCGCATCTCCGCAGTCGATTCCAAGCCACAGCAGACCTGTGGCGAGGGTGATAAGGGCCAGGCACACGACGAATACAACGCACCGGAGTCGACGCGTCGTGTCTACGCCTCTTGTCTTTGACATAGAGGAGCCGGGCAGCAATCTCATTCCTTTCCCATCACCGATGGCTCTTCACCGGCTTGATCAGCCTCATCAGCCGGCCATAGGTATGCCTATACCCTATCGGCACTTTCCCGTGTGTCGTTGAGAGCGCACTGACTCCCTAATGTATTTAACATGCAAAGATATTCAACACGCGAGGATACCAGGCTCTGCGCATATCGACTCGGGTTAGGCTCATTGAGGTCCGTCTTCCGTCTTGGCCCTGGTGTCAATCCTGGCTCTGGTGCCACTAAAAGTATAGATACTAGATACCCTTTTTACGGCATCCTTATGCAGATGCGGCTATACTTCAGAGATGCCGTTCCGAAACACATCAAGTGAGGTTCTTGTGACAAAAAGAGTCGTGGCTGTTGTGTGCATGTTGGTCGTTGTCGCCCTTGTCGGTTTGATCGCCGGCTGTGGCGGTCGGTTGCCCAACGATGCCGTAGCCCAGGTAGGGGAAACATACATTACCGCGGACCAACTGGACGCCCGCACCAGCGACTTTGCCGCCTACTATGCGGGATCGGTGCCCGACGAGAAGACGGATCCGGAAGGCTACAAACAGTTCAAGCAAGAGGTGCTCGGCTACATGGTCACCTATGAGGTGGTCAAGCAGAAGGCGCCGGAGTTGAAGATCAGCGTGACTGATGAGCAGGTCCAAACCGAGATCGACAGCATTCTCCAAGAGAGCTTTGGTGGGGACCAGGCCAAGTTCGACGAGGCGCTTGAGGCTCAGAACATGACCATGGACCAACTGAAGGCCAACTACAAGGAGTCCATGTTGCTGCAGGCCGCCTATGAGAAAGTGACCGAGGGCATCACCAGCATCCCTGATGCCGACATCGCTCAATACTATGAGCAGCACAAGAAGGACTACTACGTAGATGAGACTCGGACGGCGCGACACATCCTTATATCGCCCGCGAAGGACACCGGTGCTGAGACCACGTCCACTACGGCAGGTGCCTCTACCACCACAACCGCTGCGCCTACCGAGGCCGATTGGGCGGCTGCTTTGGCCACTGCACAGAAGGTGCGGGAGGAGTTGGTAGCGGGCGCAGACTGGAAGGCGGAGGCGAGTAAGTATTCAGACGACACGGGGACCAAGGCCAACGGCGGCGACTTGGGCGCGATCTCAAAGGGTGAGATGGTGGCGGAATTCGAAGAGTCCGTCTTCTCGATGGGCAAGGATGAGATCTCTCAACCGGTCAAGACCATATACGGTTACCACGTGATCCAGGTCACCGGCATTACTGAGGCCACGCAGAGGACTCTTGAAGAGGTCAAGGCCGATATCTCCGCTCAGATGATCAACGACAAGAAGACCGAGACTTGGGATGCTTGGCTCGTCAAGGCCAAGGACGAACTGAAGGTTGTCTACAAGGAAGGCATGGAGCCGACTACGACGACGACTGAGGCCACGACGACGACTGAGGCTGCGGGCGGCTCCACCACTACGAACGCGCCTGCTCCCACCGCCACGACTGAAGCCTCCACCACTACAACTGAAGCCGGTTCGACTATCACTACGGCGGCGCCCACGACGGCCACCACTGTCCCCTAAGAGACCGCCGAGCGCCTCTACGGCGCGCGGCGACAGGCAATGACCAATAGGGCGGACCGGCCGGAAGGCCGGTCCGCCCTATTGGTATAACGTATACAGTCGGTCTATAGTCCGGGGGCGAAGCGGAACTGTTGTTCTGGATCGATGATGGCCAGGATCTGCGTGATGCAACCGTCGCCTCCCGGCCAGCGCCATGGTAGGACCATGAAGGTGCAGCGCTTGCCCGTCACCTCGTCGAGGTCCCCACCGACATTCTCGATGCTCGGTATGCCGCCGTCGACCATGAGGGTTTTGTGCGCCGTCTCCCAGCCGGGAAAGTCGTCTATGGGGTCGTTCCCGAACATCTCTTTGTACTCTTCGATGAGGTGGGGCTGCGTTGGACCCAGGCCATGGTTCACGAGTTTCGTAGCCATGGGATGGTCGTTGGCTTGGCATCCGAAGCCAACCAGTTTCACCTTCTTGTCGACCAGCCATTGGGCACCGTCCACATAGATGCCGCAGCCGTATGCGAAGTATTCGTCAGTGTCGGCCCACTTGTGGTGATAGCCGGTGTTGATGAACACCATGTCACCCTCTTGGATCTTCGGCGTAGCGTTCTCGAGATCCTCAGCGGTTATGATTCCCCATTTCTCTTTGGGAATACTGATGGCCACACCCGTGCCGAACATGCGCCACAACGGATAGTCGTTGATGCTGGGCATGCACTCGGTCACGTGTAGAGGGGCATCCATGTGGGTGCAGCGATGCATGATGCCGGACCACTCGATCTGGTAGATGCCGTCTCGGGCGTGGAACTTCCGCACATCGATGTCTACTCCGGGAGGTGATGGCCACTGCGGCATGAACTGAGTGAACGTATGGCTCAAACTGTAGATTTTGACGCTCAAGCGCGTGTCCTTTCGGCTCAGCTGATGATTAATTGCCGGGTTCTATTCGGGCTTGTCCGGTAGGATCGAACATGGCGATCAACCGCACCGGGCAGGCATCGCCGTGGTTGAACTTCCAGGGCACGGCGCCTAGAGTAGCCCGCCTGCCCTTGACCATATCCGCATCGCCACCCACTTGCTCGATAGTGGGGATGCCGGCGGCCAAGAGTGTCTTGTGCGCAACGTGAAGCTCACCGTGTTCCTTGTTGGGATCGAGGCCGGTGGCCTCGTTGTATCTGAACGCTAGACGTTTCATCTGCGGTCCACCTCGATGGGGACCCATGGTAGTAGCCAGTGGATGGTCGATATGGGGAGTGTCGATGCCCACCATCTTGGCACCGGCCTGCACGAGGTACTGGGCTGCGTCTTTGGTTAGACCTGGAGCCTGGCCGAAATACTCCAGACTGTCGGAGTATTTGTGGTGCCAGCCCGTAACGATGATCACTATATCGTCGGGTTCGATGGCCGGTGTGGCCGCTTGGATGTCCGCCGCCGTGATGATCTGCCAATTAGCCTTGGGAATATCGAGGATCACGCCGTTGCCGAAGAAGCGGCTTGGATCGATGGCGGCCAGGTCCGCGCCTTTCTGGATGAGATGCAGAGGCGCGTTCATGTGAGTACCGGTGTGGAGCACGGTGGTGATCCTGAGCGCCAAGACTCCGTGCTGGGCATGCTTTATCGCACGCTCCATGCGCACATCGGGGTCACCAGGATAGGATGGTGCGCCGTGACCCCAGAGATGGCTCAACTCGACCAGCTGCAGCCCTGTGTAGGGATCGGTGACGACGTTTGGCATGTTTGATCTCCTTGCGCGATCGAATGCTCGGGCCGGGGCCGGCATCCAGTCCCCCGACAGCATCCAGTTCCCCAACTGAATGGTATTATAATACCATTCAGTTGAAATGCTAAACCCGGAGATAGGGTGCCGGTATCAGCCTAAATCGTTGTTCGATTGTTCGTTCGCTAAGGGGTGGGCTCGACCATGGAATGCAAGGAGGATACGAACCTCGACCGCTGCAACTGCAGCTATCCGGGCTGTCCGCGCAAGGGGATCTGCTGCGACTGCATCTCGTACCATCTGAGGAGTCGCGAGTTGCCCGCCTGTGCCTTCCCCGCCGAAGCCGAACGCACATACGATCGCTCCTTCACCCACTTTGTCCGGATGGTCGAAGAAGGTAGGGTCTGACCGGTCTCAGATCTTAGGCGCTGGATCAGTCGTCTGCACATCAGTCTGCACCTCAGTCGTCCGGAAAGTTCGCGTGGGAGACCATTGCCTCCGGGGGTGGACGACGTTGATGGGTCGTCCCTTGAGGAAGCGCGCCAGGTTCTCCGTCGCCACCTCTAAGAGACGGTGTTGAGCCTCCCGCGGTGCCCAGGCGAAGTGCGACGTTATGATGCAGTACCCTCACCAAGTACATCCCGGACGGTCTGCGGATCCAGCCTCTCGATGGACTCGAGAGCGTGGTCCGTCAGGGTCAAGGTCTCCGTATCGAGCGGCCGGTGAGGCTGCGGGATGGCGATCACTTTCAGACCGGCCGCCTTGGCCGCCCGGATGCCGAAGCGCGAATCCTCTACTGCGACGCAGCGCTGGGGGCGGATCCCCAGCCGTTCGCAGGCCTTGAGATAGACGTCCGGCTGCGGCTTGCCGTGTGGTACATCGTCAGACGAGACCCAGGTGGAAAAGAATCTACCCAGCCCGGATCTCTCCAGGATGAACGCGATGACCGGTCGCGGTGAGGAGCTGGCCAGAGCGAGCGGATATGCTGCCGCAAGGCGCGTTATGGTCTCTGCAGCACTCGGTAACAGAGGGATTACCTCCTCGTAGGCTGCGAGGAGCCCATCAATGACTCGGGAGATGATCTCCCTCTCCTTAAAAGGGATTCCGATCACATGATGAAGGTAGGCGGCCCATTGCTGGGAATTGTCGCCTCCTGCGAAGGCCTCCTCGTCAAGATCACTCAGGGGGATACAGCATTCGGTGAACAACTCCGTGATGAGACGTTGCCAGATCTCTCCTGAGTCGAGGATCACACCGTCCATGTCGAAGACAACGGCCTGACGTTTGTCCATGTGTACGACCACCTACCTACTGCGCACCGTTTTCCAGCGCCCGGAGGGCGCTGATGACCTCACCGAGCTGCTTGATTTTGGTTCCATATGCCGCCCAGTCATCCCCCCGCTGAGCTGCACGGGCTTCCTCGTAGAGCCGGTCGGCGAGATCGAGCAGCGTCTTGCGATCGGTTGGGAGGTCGGCTCCGGGGACTGTGGTGGTGGCCGATGGCCCCGTGGTCGTCGTCGACGGCTCACTGGTGGCAGTCGTATCACCGGACTCCGTTGTCGAAGTCGTGCTGGTGGGGGTCGTGCCGTCCTTCGACGAGAAGATGGCCTCTAGAGCCGAGGTCAGATCGGGCTCCATGACTACTTGGTCGCCGTAGGCCGCGATTACCCGTGTGAGTTCTGGGATGGCTCCCTTCTCGGCCTCCAGATACAGCGGCTCTACATAGAGGATCGAATCTTCCACCGGGATGACCAAGAGATTGCCTCGGATGACGTTGCTTCCCGCCTGGTCCCACAGAGTAATCTGCGAGGAGATGACCGGATCGTTGGTGATACGGGCCTCGATCTGCGAAGGACCAAACACCAATTTTTCCTTGGGAAAGTCGATGAGCATGAGTTCGCCGTACTTGTCGCCGTCCATCCTGGCGGCCATCCAGGAGATCATGTTTTGTTTGGAGCGCGGCGAGAATGGCTGCAGGAGCACCAACTCCTCTTTGGTCTCGCCGGGCAGTACCATCATCACATAGTAGGGTATTACCCTGATCTCTTCGCCTCCGTAGACCTCTCGGGGGATCTCCCACACGTCTTCTTTGTTATAGAAGATCTGAGGCTCCTTCATGTGATAGAGGGCGAGGGTGCCTGCCTGCACACTGAAGAGATCCTCGGGATAGCGGAGGTGCCGGCGGATGTCTTCAGGCATCTTGTCGGCGGAGGTGAACAGGCCGGGATGGATCTTGCCCCAGGTGTTCGCGATAGCGTCGTTGGGCTCCATCTGATAAAAGGTCACATCTCCGTTGTACGCATCGACGACTACCTTGATGGAGTTACGGATGTAGTTGAGACCGCCGGAGCTCGGCTGCGAGTTGGGGAAGAGATCGGTGGTCGTATAAGCGTCCCAGATCCACACCAAGCTGCCATCGTCACGAAGCACAATGTACGGGTCCTGATCGTAGCGCAGGAACGGGGCGATGGTCTGCACGCGCTCCTCGATCGATCGCCGGTACAGGATGCGCGACTCGGACTGGAGGTAGTCGGACACGAGCAACTTGAGTGAAGCGAAGCGTACACTGAAGATGATCTTACGGGAGAGATTGCCGATCCCCACTCCGCCCTTGCCCTCATACTCAGTGAAAACGTTCTCGTCACCCAGAGGGTAGTCGAACTCCTTGGCCGTCGTCTTTACCAACACGAATGAGTCGGGCACTTCCCCGTAGTAGATCTGAGGCCGTGTCACTTTAAGCGACGAGGTGCCACGAGGTGGAATGTCGCTCAGAAAAAGTTTGGGTAGCCCTTCCTCGGCGGCTTCGCTCACCGGACTGACCACCACTCCGTACCCATGAGTGTAGGTGAGGTGCTCGTTGACCCAGGTACGGGCCTGGGGGCTCAGGTCTGCGCTGCTGAATTCCCGAGGTGCGATGAGTACCTGCCGGTAGCGGCCGTCCACTGTGTAGCGGTCGATGTCCACATCATTGAAGGAGTAGTAAGTACGGATCTCCTGGATCTGACGGTATGCGCGGAGGGCGGTGGCGGGGTCCCATACGCGCACGTTGTCGATCGTCGCTGCATTTGCTTTGACGGCCTCCATGTCGAGATTGGTGTTCGCTTCAAACGATGCCGACTCCACCTGATCTAAATTGAACGCCCATCGAGTGGCCTTGATGTTATTTGCGATGTATGGGCTCTCCTTCTGGATCTCCGTAGGCAGCACCCGATACTGCTGGACGATAGCCGGATAGATCTGCCCCGCGAACAGCCAGGTGACGAACAATAGACCTATGGCGATGATGGGAAGACGCCAGCCGCGGAAGTAGATGTTGATGAGGAAGAGCACCGCTGCGATCAGGGCCACGATGGCCAGGAAGCGTAGCACCGGTATCTGGACGTGTACATCGGTGTAACTGGGACCAAAGGTGGCCCCGCGTTCCGAGTATGCCAGCCCCCATACGCCGAGCAGGTAATCCGCAGCCTTACCCAACATAGCGATCGCGAAGATGACCGAGAGGTGGGCCTTCACATGGGGCGAGGTCCGTAGGGTCCGGCCCTCGCCGGTGATGGCTCGGCTGGAGATGTAGATGATCACGACGGCGATGAAAGAGAGGAGAAGGGCCAGCATCACGAAGATGAGGATCAAACGGGCCACGGGAATAGTGAATACGAAGAAAGCGGCGTCTCGTCCAAGGACGGGGGCTGTGAAACCAAAGTCGGACTGTTGCAGGAAGAGCCATATCGTTTGCCAGGACCCCCCATACCCGAGGGCGAAGATGATGGCCAGGATGATGGATGTGGCCAGGAACAGTCGCCGGCCCCTCTGGGTTCTCGTATCGACCAGGTCGTAGACCTCAGACTCCCCGTCGCCGGCCGGCCTCAGCCGCGGCGCGAAGTGCTGGGCAAGGCGGACGTTCCCGTAGAAGATGCCGAAGAACACTACGCCGAATCCCACCATCACCACCAATCGAGCCCAGATCCTCGTCCAGAAAACGGTGGTGTAGTCGACCTCTTGGAACCAGAGATACTCGGTAAAGAATCGGGACACGATCACGAGGAGGATCAGCAGGACGACGATCACCGCTGGGATCAGAACAGCGGTACGCTTCTTCCAGCTGGCTCCCTTCCACCAATCGACGAAACCGCGCAGTTGCTGTCCAGGCGTCTTGGTCGGCATGCCCATTGGTGGCATGCCGCTGCTCGGACCTCGCATGATCATCGCCTCCCAGCGGGTACCTCAACCGCCCGCGTCGCACGTTGTTGAAAAAGGGATTGTACTAATTCCCGCAGCGGTCGTGGGCAAACTATCGGAAGACGACGATCCAAGGGCAGCTCAGGCCTCGGTCGCCTGCTTGTCGCCGAGGTCTGAGCTGCCCTTCTGGAGCACCATTGGGGATGGTCATTCTTTTATACCCATGTGGTGCATGTTGAAACTCATTTGGGGCCCGCGTGCACAGAAATTTTTGTGTGTACACAGGTTTAACGACCGCCGCATAAGGGTAAATGGATTTTGATTCCCGAGTGATCACATGTCTGCATCTGAAAAACTCACAAAGCGGTTCGTGGAGGAGACGCGGAACTAAATGACCGCGTAGTACGTGGAGACGGATCGAAGTGAGGGGGCGCGGATGACGGATCGTGTGGTCATTCGGGATTCGTTCTATCTTGACTGATGTCTTGGAGCCTCGGCTTCAGTTGCGAGGCTGCGGCGATCCAGTAGATCGGCCGGAGGCGTCTGCCGCTGCCACGATGCGGTATCGGGCCACCTGGGGTGATTCCAGGATCTTCCAGTGGCCGGTGACGCCCGCGAGACGTGCGCCCACCTCGAAGTGGAGCATGGCTATGCCGCAGTCGAGTCGTCGCGACACCGGTTCGTCATGACCTTTCGGCTTCATGGAGATGGTGACCGCACCCGTGCGACCGGCGTGGGCCGCCGGTTCCCCTGTGGATGCACCTGCCGTGCTGTTGTGGTTGCCCAGCACGAACTGCCAGGGCTGCCGGTTCATGGCTGAGGGCGCCGAGCGCGCCACTCTCACTCCCTGTACCGCCCATGCCGGCCAGGTCTCTTCGTTGAATCCAGGAGCGATATCCTCCACCGGCCGTCGCTTGTGCGAGCCGACAAGGCGCTTCGTTACCTTTTCCCCGGCACGTGGGCGCGACTGCGCGTGGCCCAAGGGCGAGACCGCGAGCACGCGTTCGTTGCGGCCGAGCCTCGCCAGTTTCCGGGTCGCTTCGCGGTCGAAGTATCCGTCCACCCAGCACGAGTCGATGGCTCGAGAGGTCGCCTCCAGGATAACCGCCTCTCCCAGATAGCCCGCCGATTCCTGCATGCCGGGCTGGGCATCGTTTCCAATTATGACGATGCCCGATCGTGCGCCCACGACTCTGCCGTAGTGGCCGATGGTGCCTGTGAAGATGTGCTCAGGCAGGTTGCGCACGACCGTCACCCGGGCCGTCTCCTTATCGAGGAAGGATTCCACCAGGCTTTCCAGCTGCTCCAAGATGGTCGGGTCCAAGGGCCCGGCGTCGTACGTGCGCGCTGAATGGCGGACCACAATGGCTGCGGCCCACTCAGTCACCGGCATGTTGTTTAATGCCACGGGTAGATACTGTGATTCTTCAGTTGTTATAGCTGGAAGGGTAACATCCCGTGGCGGGACGGCGCGACCTGCCGAGCGGTTAACTACGGATTAGGAAGGGCGGTTGAAGAAGCATGAGTGAACATGGGGAATGCTTCGTCTGCGGCCGGCCTATCGACAACGACGAGGGTACAGGCTATTGCAGCGCCTGTGCCGCCGACACCGGGGTGTACGCGCAACGCGATGCCGTTGCGGTCGCCGACAACGGAACCGAAGGCGGCAGCGAGGTGGCTGCGCTCCGTCTTGCCGTCGACGACCTATCTGGGGAACTGCGGGAGTTGTCGGCGGCGCTGGGGCGCACGGCTGAGCGGGTCGAGAGGTTGGAGCGGCGACTGGAGGACGCAGCCTCCTAGCGATATGCCTGCATGGCTGATGGTGGCGCGAGATACAATAAATGCTTTGCACCACAGGTGATGATCATCTCTAAAGGACTGACATGATAGAAGAGCATCCTGTTCGAGACTCAGTTGGGGCGGTTGACGATTATCGGTATGTGCGATTGCTGAACGAGGTCGAGCGCAACGTGCAGCGCTACCGGCGCTACCGGCGCCCCTTCTCTGTGCTTACAACTGTTGTTCAGAACTTGCGGTGGATAGACGATAATCTCGGGGAAGCGGCTGGAAATGCGGCGCTGGAGCAACTGACGGACCTTACCAGCACACACACGCGTGAGGTGGACATCTGGTTTCGGTGCAGGCGAGATTTGTTGGTCATCGTTATGGAAGAGACCGATACGGATGGCGCGCGTGCCGTTGCCGAACGCCTCACCGCTGAGATCCAAAAGACGGATTTTCTTCCTAAATCAGGTGGTGCAACTCTTCAGGTGGGCTTGGACACCGTGTCCTGTCCCAACGACGCAGTGGATGCAGAAGAACTGCTGCGCGCCGTTGGAGTCTCCCCGTCCAAGGCGACTGGCGCATAGTACCAAGTGCCCGATGGGACTAGGCAGCATCGAGGAACAGTCTCTGCTCCTCGATGCCGGGCTGGATATTGTGTCCAAGGGAACGCAGGGGAAGGCCTTCCTCGTCGCCGAGTAGGGATCCGAATGTCGAGCTACGGTCGCCATCTAGACCGTTCGAGCCAAGACCGGACAGCAGTTGGCTTGGGCTAAGAGCAGATAACGGTCGGTATACGTACAGTTCTGCCCTTGTGTATGCAGTCACACGAAACATGAAGCTCCTCTCTTCAAATGTTTAGGTAAGAGCCCAAGTTCAGAGTAGAGGAGTGGCAGTGGACGTGTGTTACCAATATGCGAGGTTACCGGAAAGAAAGGGCGACTAACGCGTTCAACGGCGCACTACGATGAATGCTGACCTTGATAATCACATAACTATTCTGGTCGTAGACGACGATGAAAACCTGCGCCGGCTGGTAGCCGCCTACCTTGAAAGCGAGGGTTATAAGGTCGCGCAGGCTGCTGATGCAGACGCCGCCCTTGCGACTGTGGAGGGGCATGAGCCGGATCTGATTCTCCTGGACCTCATGTTGCCCGGCATGAGTGGACTGGAGGTAGCCCGACGGATCCGGGCGAAACGGCCGGTGCCCATTCTGATGCTCACGGCGCGAGGAAGTGAAGACGATATGCTGCAGGGCTTTGACGCGGGCGCAGACGATTATCTCGTTAAGCCGTTTAGCCCTAAAGTCCTCGTTGCTCGAGTCCGGGCCATTCTCCGCCGCGCGGGAGTGGGTCCTCAGGAAGAGGAGGACAAGGTCCTCACCGTGGGAGGTATTAGCATTGATCGTAAGGCCCGAGAGGTGAGGATCGAGGGTCGCGAGATAGAGTTGACGACGATTGAGTTTGACCTTTTACGCGTGTTGGCCGAGCATCCTGGCTGGGTGTTCAGCCGCGAAGAGCTGCTGGAATCGGTCTGGGGCTACAGTTATCTTGGAGACTCCCGACTCGTGGACGTGCATATCGCTAATCTCAGGAAGAAGATCGGAGACGACCCGGCAGACTCCCAATTCATCCGCACGGTGCGGGGAGTGGGCTACAAGCTGCAGTCGCCGGGCGGCGAGCGTCCAAACCGGCCGCCGAAAGGCACATGAGCACCCGCTGGAGACTGTTCTTCTCCTATCTGGCCGTCATCGTTGTCTTGGTGACCGTCCTTTCGCTTGCCCTCCGGAGTTTGGCTATCCGCGCCGTGAGCGCTCATGTAGCCGGCATGGGCAGAGGGGTCATGCGTAAAATCATGACTGCCGAGATGCAGGATGCGATCACGGCCGGGGTCAACCAGGGCATTCTCTGGGGCGCGTTGGCCAGTATCGCAGCTGCGATCATCGCAAGTTATCTTGTGACCGGCTGGATCACACGGCCGCTTGCACACATGGCCGACGCCGCCGACAAAATAGCCGCGGGTGACTACGGGCAGCGTGTTTCTCATGTAGGGCGAGACGAGATCGGCAGGTTCGCCATCGCTTTCAACGACATGGCCGGGCAACTGGAGCAGACTGAGACGATCCGGCGTGAACTGTTGGGGACCATCTCTCACGAGATACGGACTCCGCTCGCCACTGTCGAGGGCTATATGCAGGGACTGATCGACGGAGTGGTGCCTGCGGAACCCGAAACGTATGAGCTGGTGAGAAGAGAGGCGGCCCGGCTCAATCGTCTGGTGACCGACATCGAAAGACTTTCACGCCTTGAGGCGGGGGCGGAGCCCATCAATCCTCGATATATGGGGGCAGTAGAGGCGGTTGAGGCAGTGGTGGTGCCTCTGAAACCTCAGTTCGCGAACGCAGGTCTTTCTCTTGATATAGATTGTCCGAAACCGTGCCCGAACGTGTGGGCCGATCCGGATAAGTTCGCCCAGATTCTGGGCAATCTTCTTTCCAACTCGCTCCGGTATACACCCCGAGGCGGGGCGGTCACAGTAGCTGTGCGGGGCGAGGAGTCGATGGTCGCCTTCAGCGTGAAGGACAATGGGATAGGTATTCCAGAAGCCGATCTGCCCCATATCTTCGAAAGGTTTTACCGCGTGGATAAGTCCAGGTCGAGCGCCGGTGGAGGCAGTGGCATCGGACTGGCGGTGGTGAAGGCGCTCGTCGAACAGATGGGCGGCTCCATCAGTGCAGATAGCGCCCCAGGGGCAGGCACTCGTATCACATTCCGGCTGCCGCATTCCAGCTGACTGCTCCGTGTGCAGAGGTGCCGGCGCTCCCGCGTAGGGCTCTATGGTGGGGCTTCACAATACCTTTACATTCTGCTTACTCGATCTCAATGCAGGCTGGTCATACTGAAATCGAGTGAAAGACGAGTAAGGAGCATGGTAATGGGCAAACGTAAGAAAACACTCATAGTCTCAGTGTTGGCGGTCGCTCTCACCTTTGCCGTAGCGGTACCTGCATTTGCTGCGACGGGGACCACGCCGGCAGCACCGGCAACACCAAAAGGTGCGGCTACGTGCATGATGGGGCAGGGCGGCATGCGTGGCTTCGGCTCCGGTAGCCAGATGTTGACGGCGATTGCCGACCTGCTGAACATGGAGCCTGCCGATCTCGCAGCTGCACGACAGGGCGGCAAGAGCTTGGCCGAGATCGCTGAGAGTAAAGGGGTTGACAGGGATACGCTGATCAACGGCATGCTTGAAGTTCGTAAGGCCGTTTTGGCAGACGCAGTTGCCAAGGGAACGATCACCCAGGGGAAAGCCGACATCATGGTTAAAAACATGAGCGTCCGCATCGCAGAGCGGGTTGATGATACTAAGGTCGGACCGCCCGCGGATCGTGGTGGGAACGGACGTGGGGGCCAGGGTGCCTGCGGTGTGTGCACAGGTGCCGGACAAGGTGCCGGACAAGGTGCTGCTCGGTAGGGTCGGGTAGCTGATCCTGATCCTCTCGATTCAAGGGTCCATCCGGTGGCGCGGGGGGGGGGGGGGGGCCGGCCCCCACCGCCCCAACAC
>JBMNPM010000006.1:0-132273 GCA_050943595.1 Thermoleophilia bacterium
TTAGGAAGTAGTCGCTGAAGGCGAAGATGGTGCGGCTGAGACAGACGTTGAGGCTCTTAAAGGCGCTGAGTAGGACGTCACCCTGTAACTCCTTGACCAAGATGGGGGTAAGAAGTGTCCGATAGAGCTCAAATGCCCATTGGACTTCCGAGAGGGAAAAACCGGCCTCCAACCGCATCTTAGACACCTCGTTGATGAAGGCATCGATCTTAGAGAAATCCCCATCCACGAGGGCGGCACGATTCATCTCGGCAGCGTGGGTGGTGGTGTCTATGAGCTCTTCGAGAGGCCGGTCGGCATAAGAGCTGAGGGCTTCCGAGTGCAGCGTGCGCGCCCACTGCTGAGCCAGGTACTCGGTGTGCTTCTCTAGTACTTCTGTCAGGTTGCAGGCCATGCGCTGAGCACTCCAGTGGATGCGCGAAGGCCACCCCAAATCGAGGCGGCCGAGAACACACGATCACCGCCCTTTCATTGTATATGTCTGCGACCGACTTGTCGCTACAGACGTGTCTCACCGTCGAGTGTCGCTGCAGACGCAGTACGCCGGCACCTACACGCAGAGCCCCACTCCCGCATCAGACTTCCTCCACGGTACCGTGGGCAGTCGAAGCATCCTCAGATTCGGCTGAGGCGGAGATCGCCCAGGGCACCGCACCGATCAGGAGCAACCGCGCAGCCCTCGCAGTCAGAGGCCGGGAGAAAAGGTACCCCTGAGCCTGCTCGCAGGCCAAGGACCTAAGTTGAGCCAGTTGTCCTCCGGTTTCCACACCTCCGGCTACTACCTGCATGTGCAGTGCGTGGGCCAAAGAGACAACAGCGTTGATAACTTCGACATCACCTTCCAACCCGGCCACAAAACTACGATCCATCTTAACGGTGTCGAGCGGAAAGCGCCGCAGCACATTCAACGAAGAGAACCCCATGCCGAAGTTGTCTATGTGCAACCTAACCCCCAAAGCCTTTAGACGGTCGAGGATTGCCTGCGTGGACGCCACATCTCCCATCATCGCACCCTCGGTGATCTCGAGGTGGAGCCTGGATGGATCGAGTCCACTCTCCTCGAGAATAGCAGCCACTTTGACGTCCAAACCGGGTTGACAGAACTGTCTGTCGGAAATATTGACACCCACACCTATACCCTCTGGAGACGGGCTCATCTCATTCCACACTCGCGCCTGAGCACACGCCTCCCGCAGGACCCACTCGCCCAGCGCGGGAGTGAGCCCGGCGTCCTCTGCCATCGGAAGGAAGTCATCGGGTGCGAGCAGCCCCTTGCGGGGATGCTTCCAACGCACCAGAGCCTCGAAACAGGTGATTACACCCGACTTCAGCGAGACGATGGGCTGGTAATGTAGGCAGAACTCACCTCGGCTGAGTGCGTAGCGCAGATCCGTCTCCAGCAAGAGCGATTCGACCGCCCGGATGTGCATGGCCGTGTCGAAAACCTCGAACCTCGCCCTACCGGACGTCTTCGCCCTGTACATCGCCATGTCGGCATCCCGGATAACATCTTCGGGATTCGCGGATTTCGCATCTCCGAAGGCGATCCCGATACTCACGGTGACTACGAATTTGTGCCCCTTCAGCACAAACAGCTCCTGCAACGAGGCCAGTATGCGTTCCGCTACCATGACGGCGTCCTCAACCTCACAAATGTCGTCAAGGAGTATGGCGAACTCGTCGCCCCCCAGACGGGCGACGGCGTCGACCTGGCGGAGACAGGCCTGGAGACGCTCCCCCATAGCCACCAGCAGACGATCTCCCTCGACATGCCCCAGACTGTCGTTTATGACCTTGAACCTGTCGCAGTCTAGGAACAGCACGGCGAAACGATAGTCCGCATGTCTGCCACCGAAGGAGATGGCATGACGTAGGCGCTCGAGGAAGAACGCCCGGTTGGGCAGGCCGGTGAGAGCATCATGGAGGGCCCCGTGAGCGAGTTGGGCTTCGGCCCGCTTGGACGCGGTCACGTCCCGCACGCTGCCCTGCAATGTCGCGATCTGCCCCTCCTCGTCGCCGACTGCCTGGCAATCGATCTGCAGGTATCGCTCCGACTCTCCCGGACCCTGTAATTTGAGCTCGAAGTCATATACGACACCCTCTTGCTCAAGGAGACGGCGGAAAGTCGCCCCCTTCTCGCCCTCCCAAAGTGCGAAAACGTTGCGCCCCAAGGCGGCGCGACAGTCATCAAGACCGATTATGCGGCACAGTTCGGGATTAACCTCCACCAGGTTGCCGTCTCGGTCGGTACTGAACAGTCCCACCGGGACACACTCGAAGAGCGTGCGGTAACGTGCCTCAGCCCGCTTGAGAGACTCTCGGCCCGCCGACTCGACGAGACCGATAGTGAGAGCGCCAGACACCTCCTGGGCCATCTCTATCTCCCTCGGCCCAAAAGCGCCGATCCGCCGAGATGCTACGTTGAGCGCTCCTATGCACTCATCCTTAGCGACGAGATGGACGCGTAAATACGACGCGACATCATCAGCGTCGACACCTTCGGCCTGCAACCGCTCCCGTGCATGCACCGGATCCGCCAGAGCGGACAGCTCATCTACATGCGTCACGTCGGTGCCACCCGCGACGATCTTGGTTACATCAAAAGCGGAAAGGCGGCTTCCGCCGCCCGACCAGATCGACGCTCCCCCACCAGCATTCCGGGCAAGGACCGACAGAGAATCGGCCTCGAAGTCATACGCAACCACGCTGGCCTGAGCATCGGGGATACGGTCGGCCAGATGATCGAGGGCAACCTGTGCGATAGTTGCCGGAGAATCCGCCAAGAGGATGTCTCTGTTGAGATCGTTGACGCTCTCAAGCCTAGCGGCATACCTCCGCAATTCGGCCTCAGAGCGTTTGCGGTCGGAGATGTCCATGGCCGCCAGCACAACGACAAGCGGCCGGCCGTCGTCCTCCCTTACAACGGACGCGAGCACACTCACGTGTTTGGCTTCGCCGTCTCTGCTCAGCCACACCATCTCCCGATCGCACAAAACATCACCGGAAGACGAGATGCATTCGTGCAGCAACTGGGGCCATGGAAGCGCGGGGGACAGTATGTGATCCATACTCAGATTCGTAAGTTCGGTCGAGGAATACCCAAGAAGGCGGCCGCACGCAGCGTTGCCCAGCTCGATGCCCCCCTCGGGTGTCGTGACCAAGATTGAACTCTGTACGGTTGCCAGGATCTTCTCAGCAGCCAAAGCCGGGGTCATGTAGACCACCCGATAGCGACTCTCGATGATCAGCGTCATGACCAAGAACACCATGGCCGGCAGATAGGCGAATGGGTAGAGATCGACCCCCATCTTCGCAGGGAAGTCGACGCAGCTCAGCATCAGGACACCCATAGCAATCAGAGTGGCGCCAATGCGTCTACGGAACCGGCTGCCTCGGGGCATCTTACGAAAAGCCCGGGCGAACTGCAGTATTCCCAACCCGATGACAACGACATAGAAGGCTACGAAAAAAGGACCTGCGATGCCGTAGACAGGGTAATAACCCCACCAGTGAGCCTCAATCCCACTGATGAGAATGGTACCCTGGCTCGCCAACCCGGTAAAAACACCCGAAACGAGCACCAAAATCACAAGGAGAAGCCGGTTGCGGCCGTAGCTACGCAGGGCGATGCTGGCATAGAAGTAGAGGGAGGTCGGCAAAAAAGGGACGGCAATATAAGCGTATCTGGCCCACGTGAGAGCCGTAGCAGAGTCGACGGCAAAATACATCCCGGCCGAAGCGCCACACCACAGGGCGATGGCAAGATTGATCGCCAATAGGGACCAACTGACTTTGGAGTACCTCTCCCTGTGCAGCACGATGACGCCGACCACGACGCCGGCTAGAGCCACGACCAGCAGTGGTATTGCACACCAGTTGAACTCGTAGTTGGTCACACGCTCGCCCCCCAAGCGCTGGTCATTCGATGCATGTAGATGCCTCGCCCCGCCATCAAAGCAGGGCACGCCACGATCATTTATAGGTTATCGTCAGAATGGCGGACCGACTTTAATAAAAAAACCGGATAAATATCCGGTCACAAGACACAATACCGCTCCGTTCTATATACTCACCGGATACCCGGACTCCGGGTAACACTCTCTACAAACACAGAATTGGGGGGAACCAGTGTTCGAAGCGTTCGAAAAGTGTAGTCGGCGTCAGTTCCTGAAGGTCGCTGGTATCACCGGTGCGGCGGTGGGCCTGAGCGGTGGCCTGGGCGGCTTATTGGCCGCCTGTGGTGATGGTGAGGACGGCACGAACGAGCCTGCGACCACGAACACCTCAAGCGAGGGCACCACCTCAGTGAGCAGTGGAGCCGAAGGCGGACGCGCTCTTAAGATCGGGGTAGTCTCTCCTCAAACGGGTGGGCTGGCAGGTTTTGCCACCTCGACCAACTGGGCCGTCGACCGCCTCAGTACGTACCTCAAAGATGGGATCGTCGGCGGCGACGGCAAGAAACACGCGCTCGAGTTCATCAAGAAAGATACGCAGTCCGATACCAACCGTGCGGCTACCGTCACCGGCGACCTCATCCAAATGGACGCAGCGGATATCGTCCTCAGCTCCGGCGCCCCCGATACCGTCAACCCGTCGACGGATGTCTGCGAGGCCATGGGCTGCCCCAGCCTAAGCTGCGGCAGCATCTGGCAGGCCTTCTACTACGATCGCAAGCCGCCCGAGACGAGGTTCACGTGGACCTACGGTGTGCTGCTGGGCTCCGAGATCACCATACTCAACTTCGTCGACATGTTCGACCAGATCCCCAACAACAAGAAGGTGGGGATGCTCTTCGCCAACGATGCCAACGCAGCCGGCTGGATGAAGCCGGAGGCTGCGCCGGCCGTTTTTGGGTCTAGAGGCTATACGCTGGTGGAGCCTTCCTGGTACACACCTGGAGCAGAGGACTTCACGGCCCAGATCTCCCAGTTCAAGAAGGCGGGCTGCGAGATCATCTGCGGCAGCAACAACCCGGCCGAGTTCACCAACTTCTGGCGGCAAAGCCACCAGCAGGGGTTCAAACCCAAGCTGGTCAGCACCGGCATAGCGCTCATGTTCCCGGAGACTCTGGTGGCCATCGGAGACGCCGGCGACGGCCTAATCGGCGAACTGGGCTGGCACCGCACCTATCCGTACAAGTGCACCATCACCGGCGCCACCGCTGAAGAGCTGGCTGTCGATTACGAAACCAAGATGAACCAGATGGTCAGCACAAACACCACCGGCATGTACCAACTGATCGAGTGGGCGGTCGATGTTTTCAAACGGGCTAAGAATCCCGAGGACAAGACGAGCGTGGTCGACGCCATCAAGACCACCAAAATGGTCACCACCTGCGGCCCCATCGACTTCACCGTCCCGGTCGATACGGCCAACGCCGCCGATCCGATGACTTCTCATCCGGTGCCCAACGTCGTCAAGTCGACTACGTGTGGCGGCCAGTGGATCAAGGGTACGAAGTACCCCTTCGAGCAGGTGATCTGTAGCAATGTGACCGCCCCGGACGTCCCCGTGGGAGCTAAGGTCAAGCCTCTCGCCCATTAGTAATCCCCGGCAACTCTATAAGGCTGGATGACAAAGCCCCCGGCCGCAGACCTATCTGCGGCCGGGGGCTTTGTTCACTAGAATTACCTGTTCGGGCCGTACAGCGCGAAACATATGGTTTCCCACCAGATGCAGGCTCACAAGGCCGGCCCGGCTGATGGTGGCGTACCTGTATATGAACGTGCCTCGCTCACCCCTGATCTTGAGCTTGGTTCCGGGCTCGTACGGATCCGCCGTACGCATCCCCGGTCCCGTGACGGTAGGATCCAACGTCAGCTGTTCGTATTCATCGTCTGCCATGCCCCTACTTTACCTCTTGCTGCCCACGGTCGGTCCGCGGTTGGTCGCAACCGCCCGGCTGATGACAACGGGCACCGCCGCGTGAATTCGGTGCCTGCTATCTCTGCCGAGGCCGTGGAGACCGTGCTTCCTCAGGCACACACTGTACCTGTCGGCGTCCCTGAAGAAGGATGTAGGTGCTCATAGCGGCCGCCATAGATAGACCGGCAATCCTGACGGCCAGGTTGGGAGCAAAAAAGACGGCCGAGAGCGTGGCCGTACACCACGATGACGCAATCAGCACGCCCTTGGCCGGTAGCGACAATCTCCTCCCCTCGGCCATACGAGCGATGTATCTCCCGAAAAACCTGTTCGTAGTGAGCCACGTATGGCAACGGCGAGAACTGCGCGCGTAGCAGTAGGCGCTCAGCAATAAGAACGGCGTAGTGGGCATGACCGGCATGATAGCGCCGACAAGGGCCAACAGGAGTGCTACGGAGCCGCCCAGCAAAAAAAGCGCCCGTCGCGTGATCCAAAGATGCCCGCCTATTTTATCGATCAGCTTCGTTCTCATCCCCCTTCATTGGCTCCAGACCTACCTATTGGTTTCAGGCCTACCTGATTATTCCGCAGATTGCATTATTCCCGTAAGACTAGGGTTTTAGACGCCCATGCCCCTTCCGCAAGTTCCCTCTCTTATCGGCATACATCGAGACAACTTGAGGCAATCGCCTCGAACAGATTGGAAGACTCCCCCGGCTGCAGCACGGCCACAGGGACGCCGGGCGCATACTCACGCGCGAAACGGACGAAATTCTGTGGCGGATGGACGAGCGCTGAAGCGAGGAGTCTTCGCATGCCCACAGGCAGGAAGGTGCCCCAATGGATGGGAATGGCCAACCGCGGCCGCAGAAGCTGCAGAACGCGGGCGGCAGTCTCCGGAGAGAGATGGTCATCAGGCAGGCGGGCCCCCCACCCCCAGATGGGAAGCAGAGCTACATCGATTCGATCGGCAAGCTCATCCAGGCCGGTGAAAAACCCCGTGTCACCGGCAAAGTAGATAGTGGATGAGCCGTGGATCGTGTAACCTACTGCGTCCGCGAAACGGCCCCACGGATACCGCCGACCGGTGTGATAGGCGGGTGTGGCCGTGACGTTCACAGCACCGATACGCACCGTCTGCCCCGGCGCCAATTCGTGGAGGTTGGAGAATCGATACTTCCGCAGTAGCCGGCCGGCCCCAGACGGAACCACGATGGGTGTCTCTCGGGGAACCAGGCGTAGTGTGGCAGGATTCACGTGATCCATGTGCAGGTGGGAGACCAAGACGGCATCCAGATCCTGTGCGATGCTGGGCTCGGGCGAGACGCCATGCCGTTGCAGCCACCCTATGCGCATAAGTAGGACGGGGTCCGTCAACAGGCGGACACCGTCCATGTCAAGGTGCACCGTCCCATGTCCTACATATGAGATGGTTGTCACAGCTGGAGAGGCCTCCGCCCTTGGATATCTAAGATCACGCTCTCAGAGCCGTCGCTTTCATGCTCGCGTTTACCCCTCCTCGCGGATCTGCCCCCCAGACCATCTGCCTGAGGAGCAAGGTCATCGGTACGCAGACTGCGCACGGCCGTTCTGATGATACATGACCCCGCTCGCGAGGAGCAGAGCGGCCTCTTTCAATCAGAGGACACACCCGGCAGTCCCTCAGCAGCAGGGCCCATGGAAAGGTTATAACCCCGCTGCCTAAGAAGTTCGCCGACCTGTTCATAGGGGACTCGTGTGACTTCCGTCCCCAGCCTCGCAGCAAGGACTACCATAGCCCCAGCCGCTCCTCCCATGTTTGCCCGGGTATGCTCCATGCGTACCGGGGAGCTGTAGGCTCGGTAGTCGGTGGAGACTGCCGTGGAGACCAACAACCACGGATGACCCTTGACCATCAAGGCCCCCATCGGCACCAGAGCGTAGGCGGTCTTGTCGATCATCGTAGGATGGACGATGTCGTGTCGGTCGTACTGTGTGTAGCAGCCGATAGCCACTACTTCGTGGCTGTGCCCGCTCACAAGCTGTGAGGAAGTATACGTGGTGAGGCCCACCACTCTGGGGCCTTCGCGCACGTAGGGGTACTGCGGGATGTTGGCGATGCCCACGTGAGGATACCCATGTTCCTGAAGATCGCGTACCAGATTGAGAGTCCTCTCCACCACCCGCCGCCTGATCTCGGGGCGCTTCGCCGGATCGAAGACCCAATTGAAGGACGCTGCCACATCAGGATAATCGCTCCACGTTTCATTCAGTTCCCGCTCTTGGTCGGGCAATCTGTTTATCGCCATGCTCCATCCACGAGCGAAAGCATCACGAACCGCGGGCTTGAGCTTCGGCGCGGAATCATATGTAGCCGGGTTGTACAGTGGACTCGTCAGCTGGGTGATACGAGGGGCGCTGTTGTTGCCATAAAGCTTGAGAGTTAGCAGAGCCGAGATCCTTTGGGGGGCAGTTATGAAGTCGTTCGACTGAGACGGGAAGGGCGGAGTCGGTCCGCTCACGTCGTTGAATACGGCTTCACCTCGTCCGACGCGATAGTCGGCTCCGAGCATGCGGGCCAGATCTGCCTCCACGCTGGCGTCGATGAAGTATCTGGTGTCGATGCTGGCAAGAGAGCCATCGGCGCGCCGCAAGGTCAGATAGCGACTATCCCCAGTATCATCGGCAGCCACCAATTGGCCGCTGATAAAGAGCACCTCGTTGGTCTCAGAACCCTCGAGAAGGGGCCAGAGGAACCGGGCTGCAACTTGTGGCCCGTAGACGAATCTTCCTGAGCTCGTGAAGGGACTCTTATTGTGGGCACGATAGTAGCCGATCACAGCATCCCGCCACTCCCTATAGACGCGACCCACAACCACAGATGCATTACGAACATCTTCGACCGATAGGCCCTGAACAAGCGGACTCTCGAGAAACCTACCGCTTGAGACAACCGCCACCCGTAATCGCGGATTCCCCTCGGTGATCTCTCGCACAGCGGCGATACCCGAAGTCTGGGTGCCGTATACAACCACGTCCACACTGGCGAGTGTTGATCGTGGACGTATAGGGTCCGTAGGGGGAAGAAGTACAGGATCCGTGGAGGGAAGCACAGAATCCGCAGGAGGAGGTGCAGGAGCGAGGCCCTGCGTTGAGGGTGCCTCATGCTGCCAGAACCACAGGCCGACGCCTGCAACCAGCAACACGAGCAGAACCCGTGCCAAAATAATGCGCCTCCGCCTCCCGGGATTGTTGCCGTGTAGGGAGAACAGACTACTGCGTCTGCCACTCATTGGCGTCTCCGCTCCGCTCGCACGTCGACACGCCCCTCATCTCTCGGCCATCTATCCCAGCCCAACCAAGCTCGCCTTCTTGTTGTTGTTCAGGCGGAAACACGCCGATCTACCTCCGGTCAATCGGCAGGAAGACGAGAAACATCGATATACCGGAGATGGGATTCGAACCCACACGGGCATAGCCCTACGGTGTTTAAGACCGTTGCGTCTGCCATTCCGCCACTCCGGCATCCGTGACCACGGCTGGATCATCCCGCCGTGGTCGGACGCAGATACGTTACCACGGTCCATGCACTATGAGCCCGTCAAGTAGATCACGTTCCGAGACCGTCAGTTCGCTGAATCCCAGCACGTCCATAGCGGCCAGGACGATAATGGAGCCCCCGACGATAACCGCAGCGCGGCCCGGCTGCATGCAGGGCAGAGCCTCCCGTTCCGCGGTGGTCATGGTGCTCAGACGATCCAACTGCGTCTGCACATCGCCCCTGGAAAGAACGCTCAGATGCAAGATATCGCGATCGTAGCGCTCCAGCCCCCCAGCGAGACAGGCGAGCGTCGTGACCGTACCGGCCACTCCTACCAGCCGAGGTATGCCGGCCTCGCCCACGGTGAGAAACGCACCACTCCGGCCGTCTCCCCGGAATGACGCCGTCAGCGGAGCAAACAGTTGCTCAGCATCCCTCCGCACCCGGTCAAGATCAACCTTTGCAGGGGGGTCTGTAGCAATCCAACGCTCCGTCGCCTTAGCGGCTCCGATATCCAGACTCACCGTCTCGAACCTAATACCGGCTCTGCGACTTACCTCGGTGCTGCCCCCACCCACATCAATCACCACCGGCCCCCCACCGATATCCAGCGTCGCGCCGGTGTAGCCCATCTCAGCCTCCTCGCGAGGCGACAGGACTGCAGCCCTTACACCGGACCGCCGACCCCAGTCCATGAGCCACTTCCGGCCGTCGGCCGCCTCGCGTACTGCGCTCGTCCCGACCACAACGAGTGACGAGGCGCCCAGCCGTTGAGCCTCATCGACGAACCGGTGGACGACCGCCGACGTCCGTTCGGCGGCTTCGGCACGAAGCCGCCCACCCGGCAGTAGCCCCTCACCCAGGCGCGTGATCTCCACCCGCCTCTCGACGGCCTCCATGCGCTCACCAGCCACATCGGCCACTAACAGGCGCACCGAGATCGTGCCCACATCTATAACCGCCCGCCGCTGTCTGGTCAAGCAGGCCCCACAGCGATCATCACAACACCAGAGGTCGCCCAGCGGAGAGTAGATGTCCACCCAGATACGCTCGGCCTCTCCAGCAAGCTCCTCTGCCTCGGCCGCAGCTTCGCCGGTTGCAATCACGCCAGCCACAGCCGTCTTCCCAACCGACGCGCCCTGCCCGACGGCGCCGTAGGCGAACCACCCGGCCCTCACAGCAAGGAGCGCAGCCGCATACGCATGCAGGCAGGAGGCCTTTTCGGGACCTACCGGCCCCCCTATACCGGCCCCCAGCCGAGCATCGCCACCCAGACAGCGCCGTACCGCATCCTCGCCGGAACCCACAGCCTCAGCATCCGATCGCGTAGACCCGTCACCGGTGGCAACTCCGCAGCCCGCTCCGGTCAGCAGCAGTGCCCTACGCGCCTGATAGAGCCGGGTGACCTCGGCCAGCGACTCGACGAGAGCGACATCATCCCGGCAGCGCTCTTTGAAGTCCCGCACCCCTCCCCCGGCTTCGAGCCGGCTGACGGCCGCGGTGAGCACAGGGCAGGTGAGATAGAGCAAGGTGGGGTTGGGAGTCCCGTCGGAGAGGACCGGCGCCGTCTCGATGACAACCGGCCACCCGAAAGGACAGCGCACGGCCACCCCGGTAAGATCACGGGGCGGCCTGCCTAGTTGGCGGGCGATGACGGCCCGATCAGCCACCGTCACCAACGGCCGGAGATGGTCGCTCACTGCCACGCTACGTTAAGGGGCTGCTGAAAAACGCCCTCAATGATCTAAAAATCGACGCTCTAGAGACCATCGGCGGGAATCGTCGTACTGGTAACCGCAGTCGATCCTCCCAACGTTTGTTGGAGGACTGGCCTCACCGGGAGCAGTTTTACGGGCAACCCCTTACTGGAGTTCTTGCCGTCGACCGTCATACCTACCACTCCCGCAACGAGGATAACGAGTGCCAGCACGACGAGCACGACCACAGCCATCCGACGAGACGGCCGGCTGCTCCCCTCGTCTGCTCTTCGCGGCACATCCAGTCCATACACCGGCGTATCCGTCCTTCTAGAAGAGCCCCGCAACACCCAACACCATGCGCTCCAACGGGCCGGGGCGATGAGACTCCGTGCCTCCGGAGCCTGCGTCCGGACCCTCGACTTGACCCGTCTCGGGGGTATCGACGGCCTCACTGCCGGGCACACCTGCGGTGGCCGCCGCCCCCTCGGACGCCCCTTTTACTATATAGAGATCCTCGCCGGGCAAAGTATAGGTGAGCTGCCGACGGGCCATATCTTCCAGATAGGCAGATTGGCTCAACTTACCGAGCTGGGCCCGCATCTCATCGATGTGCTTCTCAAGAGACGCCACCTCGACAGCCGCCTTCTCCGCCCGCGCCCGCGCGTCACGGTAATGCTGTAGCGGCCCATAGTTCGCCGCCACCGAGATCGCCAGCAACACGACCACACAACCGACAACGAGGACAAGGCGTCGGCGGGCGATACGCCGCCTCTGCAACCGGCTCAATCGCGCCCCCCAGCCCTCATACTCTTCGATTACGCCCGAACGCAGCCCTGCCCGGGTACCAAGCGATATCGCCCAGCTGCTCCTCAATACGCAACAACTGGTTGTACTTGGCGGTACGCTCACCCCGGGACGGAGCTCCGGTCTTTATCTGGCCCGCATTCATAGCTACCGCCAAGTCGGCTATGGTACTGTCTTCGGTCTCGCCTGAGCGATGACTCACCACTGCCGAATACCCGGCCCTGTGGGCCATCGTAATGGCGTCCAGAGTCTCGGTAACCGTCCCTATCTGGTTCAGTTTGATGAGGATACTGTTCGCCACCCCACGCTCGATGCCCACGGACAGCCGATCCACGTTGGTGACGAAGAGGTCGTCGCCCACCAACTGCACGGAATCGCCCACCAACTTCGTGAGCGTCGCCCATCCAACCCAATCCTCCTCGGCCATCCCATCCTCGATGCTGATGATGGGGTAGCGCCCGCACAGCTCTGCGTAGTAGCCGGCCATCTCATCAGGAGCCAGCGCACGCCCCTCACCAGCAAGGACGTATTTCTGCTGAGCCACGTCGAAGAACTCAGTCGAGGCCGGATCAAGAGCTATGGCCACGTCATCTCCGGGTCGGTAGCCGGCCTTCTCCACAGCTTCTATGATGACCTTGATGGCCTCCTCGTTACTAGACAGGTTAGGAGCAAAACCGCCCTCATCACCGACCCCCGACAGCAGCCCCCGTCCGGCCAGCACCTTGCGAAGCGAGTGAAACACCTCCACTCCCATACGAAGTCCCTCGGCATAGGAGTCGGCACCGACGGGCACACACATGAACTCCTGGATGTCCACGTTGTTATCGGCATGCTCCCCGCCATTGAGGATATTCATCATGGGCACCGGAATGACATGGGCGCCCACCCCTCCCAGATACCTGTACAGGGGGAGTTCAAGGGCTTCAGCCGCCGCCTTGGCTACGGCCAGAGACGTGCCCAGTATGGCGTTCGCGCCCAGTCGCCCTTTATTGGGAGTCCCATCCGCCTCGATCATCATCGCGTCAATCTCGCGCTGGTCGGTGGCGTCCATACCCACCAGCGTGTCAAAAATAGTCTCGTTGACGTGCTGGACGGCAGTGAGAACCCCTTTGCCTCCGTAGGCCTCGCCACCGTCGCGTAACTCGACCGCCTCAAAAGAGCCCGTCGATGCACCGGAAGGCACTGCTGCCCTGCCTCTAGCTCCACCGGCAAGCTCAACATCAACCTCAACGGTGGGATTTCCCCTCGAGTCGAGTATCTGGCGCCCGTAGACACTTAGGATGGTGGTCATCGCTTGAGCCTTTCCTTTGCGTATTGGTAGTACGACTCCTGCTCTTCCAGCTCCAAGTCCTCGAACACCCGCCCCTCCCTTCTCGCGATACGGACGGCCTCTTCCACCCGCTCCCGAAAACGCAGGGCCGACCCACGTAGGGCAAGCTCAGGGTCGACCTTTAATTTGCGGGCCAAATTCACCACTGCGAACAAAAGGTCCCCTACCTCAGCGGCCACCGCCTGCTCATCACCGGCGGCCAACTCATTCTCTATCTCAGCCGTCTCTTCCTTGAACTTGGCCAACACGTCCACCGGTCGCTCCCAGTCGAAACCGACCGCCGCGGCCCGCTGCTGCAATTTCTGTGCCAGTAGCAGAGACGGAAACGAACGTGGTATCTCATGAAAAATTCCCTCTCGCCCCTCAGCTTCCTTCTTGATAGCGTTCCAATTGCGAAGCACATCATCGGATGTCTCCGCCTCCACGTCCCCGAATACATGGGGATGCCGGCGCACGAGTTTGTGATGAATACCGGAAGCCACCTCACCCAGATCATAAAGATGTTGTTCTTCGGCCACACAGGCGATGAAGTACACTTGAAAGAGCAGATCACCCAATTCAGAACAGACGGCCGCATCACCCTCTGTCCCTAGATGGGCTCGGTCGCGCATGGTATCGACCAGTTCGTAGGTCTCCTCGAGCGTGTACGCGACAATGGTCTCCTGGGTCTGCTTCCGGTCCCAGGGGCACTCACGGCGCAACTGTTCGGTGAGCTCATAGAGCCGCCACAATGCATCGACCACGACCTCGCGGCGAAGGTCGACGTCCGTGGGCAACAGCCGCACCGGCGGCCGGCGGCCGGCGTCAGTGGTGGAAGCGGAGGCAGAGAGGTAGCGTTTCACCTCGCGGGCGCGTTCCGGTCCAAAGAGCACCACTGCGCCACGCTCCTCGGCCCATCCATCCGGACGCCACGTCTGCACAACCATATCCAGCGCCGAGGGGCCGGTGAGCCGTTCGACCAACAGGTCGGCTCTATCTAGGGAGGCCAGGGATTCGCGGAGGCGACCCTCCTGATCCAAAGCAAGGTCCCACACATAGATGGTCACAGGCCGGCCGCCATCAAGAACTTCCAAAACTTCGCGGCCCACATCGTCAACCCTATTCCAGTAGACCAGCAGGAGGAAGCAGTTGTTGTTACTGTCGCCGAGTTCGTCTACGTCCATCATACCCGCCTACTCACCGTCAGACGTAGTGGCACCTGCGGTCGTGCTCTCAGACGGCGTGTTTTTAGACGGCGTGGTACTCGAGGCGCCTGTGTCGTCTGAGCCGTTCTCCGTAGTGGTCGTCTCCGGTCTCAAACCGGAACGGTACGTGACGCCCAACTGTTTTTCCTTGCCGGCCAGCCACTCTTCCCAAGCACGTGTCCGCTTCTGCTCGAGCAAAATCGTCTTGATGGTCTCCTGCACCTGCTCATAGCTCAGCTGCTCCTCGGAAGTGATGTCGGTCACCTGGATGATATGGTATCCGTATTGAGTCTTGACCGGCTTGGAGACCTCACGCTTCTTGAGGGAGAAGACAGACTCCTCGAAGGCCGGCGACAGTTGGCCGCGGCTTATAGCTCCCAACTCCCCGCCGGATTCCTTGCCGGTCTCGTCGGCGGAGTACTTCCCGGCCATCACGGCGAAGTCGGCCCCGTTTTGAATCTCGGCGCGAACCTTCTCCGCTACGGCCTTGGCCGCATCCCAGTCGATCTGCCCAGCGCCTCCAGCATTGCCACCGGCCTCACCGGTGATGAGGATGTGACGGACCTCACGCTCTTCCTGCCGGACATACGCCGCTTTATTGGCCTGGTAATAGGCCTCGGCCTCGGCTTCACCCACCGTTACATCGGCGGTCACAGCCGCTTTCATGTCGTCGAGCAGGACACGGTCGCGCGCCTGCTGCGTGAGTTGTTTTAGGTTGAGATTCTGCTTCTTTAGGGCGTCTTCGAACTTCTTCTCATCTCCTTGAAACATCTGTTTGATCTTGGCGATCTCAGCCTGTACCTGCGAATCGGCGACAGAGATGTTGCGCGAGGCTGCCTCCTGCTCAAGCACCTGCATCATCACTAGATACCCGGCGATACTCTGCTCGAACCGCCTGCGCTCGTCCTCGTCGGCGTGCTCGTCCGGCCCCCGTCCGGCAGCTTCATACAAGGATTTCATTTCGTCGAAGCGTTCCTGAGTGATGGGAGTCTCTCCCACCAGAGCAATTGCTCCCTTAGGAGGGTCCCCACCACAACCGCCAAACACCAGCAGCACGATGACCAACAGACCGGCGGCCGGACCCGTCATGAGCCAGGTTCTCTTCTTCATGTCTGGAGCGCACCTTCCCCGGGAAAGAGTGCGAGTATATCATCCAGCACCCGGCTCACTATCTGTCGCAGCGGGCTGTTATCGCCACGGAACCCGAGGGTCAGGTGTCCTGGGACGGGGGCATAGACGTAGCGCCTATCGCGGGCCCGCAGGGCCTCACGGGCACCTGCGGGCAACGTGAGTCCGGTGACTTCCAGCCTATTCTGACGCACGAAGAACGAGTCCGCTCCTAGTCCTTGTAGGATCGTCCGCACCTCGCCCAGGAAGATCAGGTTATCCACGGGTTCCGGTATGTCACCGAAGCGATCGCGCAATTCCGCCCGCAGCTCGGCCAACTCTTCTCCGTCCGCAGCTGAGGCTATGCGCCGGTGCAGGTCGACACGAGCCGCTTCGTAGCCAATGAAGCTCTGCGGCACGTGCGCATCGATGCCGATCTCCACCCGGGGCATGGTCTCCGTCTTGATCTCCTTCCCCTGCAATTCAGCGGTAGCCTCCTGAAGCATGGAGAGGTACATTTCGAAACCTACAGCGGCGATCTGCCCCGACTGTTCCTCGCCGAGGAGTTCCCCCGCACCGCGGATCTCCAAATCGCGCACGGCTATCTTGAAGCCCGAGCCCAGTTCGGTATAGTCGGCCAGGGTCGACAGCCGGGCCACAGCCTCCTCCGTGATGATGGCTTCGTCGGGGTGGAACAGGAAGGCATGTGCAACCCGCGAAGAGCGTCCTATCCGGCCGCGGATCTGATAGAGCTGGGAGAGGCCGAGTAGGTCGGCCCGGTCGACGATGAGTGTATTAGCGTTGGGGATGTCCAGCCCATTCTCTATGATAGTAGTCGTCACCAGGACATCGGAATCGCCGCGCAGGAACTCGAGCATGATGCGCTCGAGCTCCTGTTCACGCATTTGCCCGTGCGCGACGGCAAAACGCACCTTCGGCATGAGAGTCCGTAGGCGCGTGGCAACAGTGTCGATGGTCTCCACGCGGTTGTGCAGGTAGTAGACCTGGCCGCCGCGGGCGACTTCTCGCTCGATGGCCCGCGTGGCGATGCCTTCGTCATACAGGCCCACGTAGGTCTGGATAGGATGACGGTCACGTGGCGGCGTCTCAATGACAGAGATATCCCGCACCCCTGAGAGCGACATCTGCAGGGTCCGCGGTATAGGGGTTGCGCTGAGCGTAAGCACGTCCACACGGACCTTGAGGCGGCGCAGTGCCTCCTTCTGGGCCACTCCGAAGCGCTGCTCCTCGTCTACGATCACCAGCCCCAGGTCTTTGGGAGTGATGTCTTGGGATAGAAGACGATGCGTTCCGATGAGCACATCCACCGCCCCAGCCGCAAAGTCTTTGAGGATGCGCTTTTGCTCAGCCACCGAACGGAAGCGCGAAATCATCTCCACTTTCACGGGAAAATCGGCAAACCGGTCACGAAAGGTTCCGTAGTGTTGCTGGGCAAGAATGGTAGTCGGCACGAGCACCATCACCTGCTTGCTGTCGAGGGTGGCCTTGAAGGCCGCGCGCAGTGCCACCTCTGTCTTGCCGTAGCCGACGTCACCACAGAGGAGGCGATCCATGGGTTGCGGCGACTCCATGTCGTCCTTGATAGCATTGATGGCGCGCAGCTGGTCTGCGGTCTCTTCGTAGGGGAAGGCCTTCTCAAAGCGGACCTGCCATTCTCCATCTTCGGCATAGCGGTAGCCCTCCACGGCCTGACGCACTGCGTACAGATGGAGCAACTCGCCGGCCACCTGGCGGGCCGCTGTCCGCACACGACTCTTGATGTGCTCCCAAGCTTTGCCGCCAAGCTTGGAAAGCGCCGGTGCCGTCCCCCCGGCACCGACGTAACGCATGACTTTGGCGATCTGGTCGTGTGGCACGTAGAGCATATCCGAGCCCTTGTAGGCGAGATCTAGATAATCTCGGGTCACTCCGGCCACCGTCTTCGTGGAGATGCCCTCAAAACGACCTACACCGTGGTCTTCATGCACCACGAAGTCACCTTTGCGAAGATCACGAAAGCTCGACAGCTCCAGTCCGGCCAGAGGTCGTCTATCCACTATCGCCTTGTGCCGCCGCGGAAAGACCTGGGCGTCGGTCAGAAGCGCCAGCCTGATCTCCGGGATGATGAAGTGACGGTGAAACGGTCGGGGCAGATAGGTCACGCCCGAGCCGTCGCCTATATCATCGGGACCGGCCAGGACACCCGTCACACTCCGCAGCATATAGCCGGCCCGCTCGGCCTCAGCCCGTTGCTCAAAGGCAATGACCACGCGGTAGCCATCGTCAACCAGACGCCGGATGGCCTCTTCCGCCTCGGGGAGGTTGGTCACCGGCAACTGCCCACTCGTCGCCCGCACAGAGGAAGTCACCCTTTCGCCGGAAGCCAGCGTCGTCAGAATGACGCCGGGCAGTGGAGCCAGATGCCCCCTGACGGTCTCCCAGTCCACGTAGGCATGTCTGGCGGCCGACTCAGGCGCGCCGCCCTCCCCAGTGTCACCGAGAAGGTAGGTCAAGTCGGTTTCGAAGGCCTCCACATGGGCCCGGGCCAGAGTCGGCTCCACGCGCACGACACGCGTGTCCGGGGCCAACAGCGAGGTGATGGTATAAGGCTCGGCCCCCTCTCGCTCGCCGGCGGCATACAGGCGCGCCTCTTCCAACACGCCCAGACTGCGCTGAGAATAGACAGAGAAGGCCCGTAGACTCTCGATTTCGTCCCCCCAGAACTCGACACGTACGGGGACCCGCTCGGTCACCGGGAAGACGTCTACCAGGCCGCCGCGCACAGAGAACTCCCCCGCATCTTCCACTTGGTCCACACGCACGTAGCCAAGGGCCACCAGCCGACGGATGAGCGCCTCGAATTCGACGTGAAGACCGGCTGAGACGATCAGGGGCTCATCCAGCGGTTCAATGACCCCTTCTAGGAGCGTCGTCGCCTCTACCACCAACACGGGCAGACCCTGCAACCGCTCAGCATCTTGTGATCGACCAAAATCCCGGCCATGAGTCAATTCGTGAAGAGCACGGGCTCTGCGACCCGCCACCCGGGGATTGACCTTGCCCTCCGAGCCGTGCCAGACACCCCGCGGAGGAAGGTAGACAACCGGCCTTTCCGGACAGTAGAGACCGAGTTCATGCTCGAATTCGTCAGCAGTGTCTTGGTCGGGAGCGACCACAAGCAGCGGACACTCCCTCCAGGGACGGCGCTCCAGAAAAGCGGCGCTCAGATAGGCATGGATAAAGCTGGGGGCCACCAACTCGACCGTCCCCTCGGAAGCCGCGCTCACGGCCTCCTCAAAGGAGGGCAGCCCACGCAGGAACTCAACCAAACGCGACATCAGGATCCGTCCTGCGCCACCAGCCATCCCTCGACCAGGTCGGCCGCCCTGCCGATCAGCAGCAGCACTTCCTCTCTAGGTTCGCGAAACGGTTCCAGGACATGGTCGGCCAACGGCCGACGCGACGATTGCGGGCGCCCCACGCCCACACGGACACGCCAGAAGTCACGGCTGTGGAGGTGCTGCTCTATGCTGCGGAGACCGTTGTGACCCCCCAACCCTCCGCCCTCCTTGAGGCGCACCTCGCCGAAGGGCAGTTCGACCTCGTCGTGCACCACCAGAAGACGTTCCACCGGCGCTTTGTACCAGCGCACGGCTTCCACGACCGAACTCCCGGAGAGGTTCATAAAGACCATGGGGAGAAGGAGCAGTGATCGCCGGCCGGCGATCACTCCCTCTCCAACCAGCCCCTTGAAACGAGAGCGCAGGGCAGGCAGGCTGTTGCGACGACGCAGCTCCTCAACCACCATGAAGCCCACGTTGTGGCGATGGTACTGATACTCCGCGCCCGGATTGCCCAGGCCGGCGATGAGATAGACGGACTCCCGCCGCAACGACTCACACCCTCCGGATCATCATAACCGGCAGAATATGCTGCCGCCGGTCAACCGGTTCTACACGTGGTGCCGGGAGATCACTCCTCTGAGGTCTCGGCGCCGATAACCTCAGGCTCAGCCGGTTCAGCCAGTTCCTCTTCTGCCAGATCTTCCTCTTCCTCTTCCGCACGAGGCGCCAACAGAGAGGCCAGCACCGTGTCGGATTCATCGAGGACGGTCACGCCTTCTACCGAAGCAAGAGCACTTACCGTCAGGGTTTGACCGATGAGCAACTCACTGACATCGAGTTCAATGGACTGGGGTACGTTGTTCGGCAGGGCCCGCACCGTTACTTCGCGCTGGTTCCAGTCCAAGATACCGCCGTCAACTACGCCGGCCGGAGTCCCGACGATTTCTATGGGCACAGGCGCCTCGATCTCCACCGCCAGGTCGACTTCTTGCAGATCTACATGGAGCAGGGTGCGACGGAGCGGCTGGAACTGGAGCTCCTTGACCACCACGTACACAGCATCGGATGCGTTGCCGTCCACTTTGCGGGCGGCCCGCATCTGCTGGTCGAGCTCAAGTTCGATCACCACGTTCTGTCCGTGGGCCAAGACCGCTTTTAGATCGTCGTACTTGATGGAGACGGGAGTGGATCTGCTGCCCTTACCATAGACAACGCCTGGAATAATGCTGGCGGCGCGCAGACGGCGGCTGGGCCCATTACCGCTCTCTTTCCGTTCCTGCACCGCCAGCTTTATCATATCCATGTCTACTCTCCTCAGATAACGTTCCTCAGCCCCGCGCACGGCTACACGGCAATCCGCCGTTAGAACAGTTCGTTCTCTCCCTCAAAAAGTTCGCTCACCGATTCGTCGGTAAAGACGTTTTTGATGGTATCCGCCAAGATACCGGCCGTGGATAGTACCACAATCTTGCCGTCGGCTGCTCCCGATTCCACGGGGATGGTGTCGGTGACCACCACCTGCTTGAGAGGCGAGGAGGCGATACGCTCCTGGGCCGGATGGGACAGGACCGGATGTGTGCAGGCGGCATAGACGTCCCTAGCACCCTTCTCCAGCAAAGCGTCGACGCCGTTCACCAACGTCCCTGCCGTATCGATCACGTCGTCCACGATGATGGCAGTCTTGCCCGCCACCTCGCCGATCACAAACATGACACGTGACACATTATGCTCAGGACGCAGTTTGGTGAGGACGGCCAGAGGACACTCCAGGATGTCGGCCAGCCTCTTGGCCGTCTTAAATCCCCCGGCATCTGGTGACACCACCACACAATCCTTTAGTCTCTGGTCTTTGAAGTGGTCTTTGAAGTAGCTGCCGATCATAGACAGAGCGGTCATGTGATCGACGGGTACATCAAAGAAGCCCTGCAACTGGCCTGCGTGCAGATCCATGGTGAGTACGCGATCCGCACCGGCCGCCTGTATGATGTCGGCCACCAAACGAGCAGTGATGGGTTCCCGCGGTCGGCTCTTCTTATCCTGCCTTGAGTACCCCATCCAGGGAACTACTGCGGTAACCCGATGGGCCGAGGCGAGTGTGGCCGCCTGCACCATAATAAGAAGCTCCATCATGTTCTCATTGACCGGCCGGCAGGTCGGTTGGATGATGAACACGTCGGCGCCCCGAATGCTCTCTTTATATTTGACATAGATCTCACCGTCGGCGAAGGTCTTGATCTCGACCTTACCCAACGTCACGCCCAGCTTTTCAGCTATCTTTGCGCTCAGCTCAGGATTACCACGCCCCGAGAACACCATCAGCGAGCGATGGGGGCTTATGCGCATTCGACCGAGCATTCAGGGTCCTCCTCGTTAAGGATCTGCCTCATCATGCGGTACCACCGACAATGAAGGCTGGATACGTCATGAAGGCTTCTCCGGAGAGCCGTCCAGCGAAGTAAACGGTCGCAGCCGGGCACCGGTCTCAACCGCAGTGGAACGTACGTAGCAGTGAGGCAGAACACACTCTTCCCCTATCCGTGCATCGATGAGGGTGGAGGACGGACCTATGTCACTTCCTTTTGCCACGGTTGTCTCACCGGCCAACACTGTGAAGGGCCGCACGATGACGTCGGGTTCGATGGTCACCTCTGCTTCAATGATGGTTGAGGCGGGATCTATGATGGTCACGCCGTCGCGCATCCACCGGGCCTTGATGCGCTCGCCCAAAAGAGCTTCGGCTTGGGCCAACTCAACCCGCGAGTTGACACCCAAGACCAGCCGCGGATCGGCGACGATAGCCGCGCCCACCCGTTCTCCACGTTGACGGAGTCCGGCCACCACGTCGGTGAGATAGATCTCGCCCTGATCGTTGTCAGTACCCAAGGTGGCCAGGATATCCAGAGCCAGAGGGACGGGTAGAATAAGCATGCCGCTATTCACCTCGCGGATGGCCCGTTCATCCTCATCGGCATCCCTATGTTCGACAATACGGGCCACGGAGCCGTCGGGAAAACGAACGATACGTCCGTAGCCGCTGGGATCATCCATCATCATGGTCAGAACGGTCGCCACCGAGTGGGACTCCTTGTGCTCCCGCACCAAGGCCTCCAGAGCTTCCGCGGTCACCAGTGGAGTATCTCCGGGCAGTACGAGCACGTCTCCTTCCAGGATATGCTCGGCGGCGGCCAGGACGGCATGTCCGGTCCCCCGCTGATCTTCTTGGCGGGCGACGACACAGTCCGCAGGAAGGTAAGGCAGGACCTGTTCGTATCCGTGTCCCAGAACAACGACAGTGCGCAGCGCAGCCACCGTCCGGGTGGCGGCCAGTACATGGAGAAGCATGGGACGCCCGCATACCTGGTGCAACACCTTGGGGAGCTCCGACTTCATGCGCTTGCCCTGACCGGCGGCCAACACAACAACGCTGCTGATAAACGAGCTCACTCTATCTTCCTGCACCTCAATGGACGTCAACAACCAATGGACTAGGCTGGGGCGGCAGGATTCGAACCTACGAATGACGGGACCAAAACCCGTTGCCTTACCGCTTGGCTACGCCCCACACGCATATGCCTCCAGGTGATACCCCAAAAGCCCGGGAAGTATAGGTCAGTCTTCGAAAAGGTGTCAAGATGGAGGAACCTCACAGCACCTCGCCATGCTCGACTCTTGCGACAGCCTCTAGTATGTAGGCGTGCACGTCGCTCTTGGGAATCCCCAGGGCAACGGCGAATTCTTCGTGGAGCATCTCTTCTGCGCGCTTCATGTACTGGGCTTCCACCTGCCCCAAACACTTCCCGATCTCGGCCAAAGCCTGCTGCTTCGCATAGATGCTCTTGATGACCTGGATCACGTCGGTCCAGTCGTCGGACACGAGCAACGTCTGGTAGTGCTCCCGCACCGCCGATACTTGGCGACTCTCAAAAATCTTCCCCTCGATATCCGGCATCCGTTCGATAAGCGACAGGGCCTCGTCACGAGAGATGACCGGGCGCATGAAACCACATGTGTCCACAGGCACGTAGATGTGTCCATCTTTGTAGATGGGGGACAGCGTGTAGTAGCTTCTACCCACGTCGGCCGTGGAGAGGTGTGGCGTCCCGATATCGTCGACTCTGCAGACACCCATACGCCCATATACCACCATGTCGCCAACACTGTACATTCCTCGCGCTCCTGTGCCTCGTCTGGTTCAGGTGACAACCGGCAGTGACGTACGTGAAGGCGCACCCCATGTGTCCGCCGGGTCATAGATACCTGCGGGGGCAAAGACGATCGTGCCAACGGTCTCTGCACATACATGCAGATGATGGGAAAACGGCCTAAGCCGGGGAAGTCGTAGATGATCCATCAGTACCACACGTGGCCGCATGGCACGCGCTCTTCACCGTTACACGCCCGGCAGCCGGACGATCGGATATCTAAACGATCGGATATCTCCTCCGCCCGCGCAGGCCGGTCAGGCCCATGGTCCATCCCCAAGTACCTTGAACCGCAACCTTCATAGTAGTGATTATTTTATCATGACGACCGATTCGCCCCACGCCCTGAGCGGACAGACAGGGCGTGCGCACCTATCCACACAGGGTGTCAACCGGGTACGCGGCGTAGCCGCGCGCCTGCAGTCGTGCGCATACCAATTCGGCCTCCCATTCCGACGCACACACACCGAACAACGTAGGGCCGGAGCCGCTCATGAGCGCCCCCAGCGCACCGGCAGCGATGATCGCCTGCCTGTCCTCAGCCAGCCGGGGCATCAGCGAGAAAGTAGCCACCTCAAGGTCGTTTGCCAGTAGACCGGCCACCGTTCGCGTCACACTTGGGTCCGCCGGCCGCCCATCTTTCCCGGCAGCCAACCCCCGCCACTGAGACTCCACACCGGCGGTGCGAACGGCAAACGACGCCGCGGTGATCGGAGGCGCCACCCGATCAAAGGCCGCATACACAGCCGGGGTCTTGAGCGACGTCGTCGAGGGCAGCAGCACCAGATGGAGAGAGGGCAGGGCGATACTCACCAGTCGATCGCCGATCCCCCGCCCAATAGCGGGCCCTCGGCCGAGGAAGAAGGGCACATCGGCTCCTAGATCCCGAGCCAGACCGTGGAGCGTCTCAGCGGAGAGTCGGACACCAGCCTCTTCGCTGAGAAGACGCGCACCGCACAGCAGGGCCAGAGCCGCATCAGCGCTCCCGCCCCCTAAACCGGCCCCCACGGGTATACCCTTGCAGAGTGTCACCTCGCCCGAGATGGCTCGGCCGGCAGTCCGTTCGAGCGACCGCAGGGCCCGCAGCACCAGATTGTCCTCACCATCCATCCCTGGGGAGTCGAGAGTGATGTTCCCAGGCGGGGCCGACCCCGGCCCGCAGCGTAAACAGAAGGAGAGTTCATCATAGAGAGCGATGGGCATGAAGATGGTAAACAGTTCATGATATCCATCGGGACGCATCGGGCCCACCAGCAGCGACAGGTTAACCTTCGCGTGCGCCTTCTCCACCACGTGCACCGAGCCCGACCCCCCCTCCGCCTTCAGCCGACCGGCGCTCGGGAGACATCTGCGGCTGGTGCCCGGCGCTGCACGATCATCTCTGCGAGACGCACGAACTGTCCGGGAGTCAACCTCTCCGCTCTGACACCGGGTGGTAGACCAAGTTCGATGACCACCTCGGCAGCCCGCGTCCGCGAGACGATTGATCCTGCCACCAACGCATTGACCAAAGTCTTCCGCCGTTGAGCAAACGCAGCCCGCACAACCGAACGGAGCTGTGCCGGCTTGATGGATGGCAGCCGGTCCGCCGGACGCCTCTCAAGAACCACCAAGCTCGAATCGACGTTGGGTCGAGGGTGAAAGATGGAGCGGGCCAGGGCGCGGGTACGAACAACCTGCGCGTAGAGCTGCACCCACACCGACAGCGCCCCATAGGTCCTGCATCCCGGAGCGGCCACCATCCGCTCGGCCACCTCCCGCTGTACCATGACGCAGTAGCGTTGCACGGCCGGCAGCCTCTGCAAGGCCTCGATGATAAAAGGCCCGGCCACCGAATAGGGCAGATTGCTGGCACACAGGGTGGGGGCCGGTTCCAGTGACTCCAAGGGAGCCTTGAGCACATCCTCAAAGTGGAGACTCACGTTGTCGTGGACCTGCAAGGTGGCCGCCAGCGGAGCTGCGAGACTCCGATCGATCTCCAGAGCATGAACATGACGGGCCACGTGAGCCAGGGCGTCGGTGAGCACCCCCAGGCCGGCTCCGACCTCCAGCACCACGTCACCCGGCGCGCATTCCAGCTGTTTCAAGATGACGTTCAGTATATTGTCGTCGATGAGGAAGTTCTGCCCCAGATCCCGCTTGGGCACCACACCGAACTCGGTCAGACGGGCCAGCGACACCTGGCGGAGGCCGGAGTTTTCTGGAGAGCGCGGCCGTCGCCCGAAGTCTCCCGACCCGTCCTCCGCCTGCTTGATCATCGGCCTCGACCCTCCTCAGTCGCGCCTATACGCGGGAAGGCACGCCTGACATTCGCCTCCACCTGCATCGCCAACTCCTCCACACCAACCCCCCGTAACCCGGCCACGAACTCATAGGTCTTGGCCACGAGCGCCGGCCGGTTGGGATGTCCGCGATAGGGCACCGGGGTGAGATAGGGTGCGTCGGTCTCCAATAAGAGATGCGCGGCCGGGGTGACCCGCGCAGCCCACTGTAAATCAGAAGCGTTCTTAAAGGTGACATTGCCTGCAAAGCTCAGGTAGTAGCCCCGCTCCAACACCTCATCCAAGTGAGCGGCAAGGGAAAAGCAGTGAAGGACCACCGTCAGCCCCCGGGCGTGCTCAGCCAGCACGGCCAACGTATGTCGCTCGGCGTCACGAGTGTGGATGACCACAGGCAGACCCAATCGGCAGGCCAACTCAAGGTGCCGGACAAAGACCTCTTCCTGCAGATCGTGCGGCCACCTATCGCGATAGAAATCGAAACCCGTCTCTCCCACGGCCACCACACGCTCATGCACGGCCAACTCCTCAAGGGCCGAGAGGTCATCGCCGGCCAGCAGGCCGGCTTCCTGGGGATGGAAGCCCACACTGCAGAAGACCTGCGGATACCGCTCGGCGAGCGCCACTGCGTGGCGCGACGATTCGAGATTCGTGCCGGACTGGATGATGATTCCGACACCGGCCTCAGCCGCCTCCACGACCAGGTCGGCAGCTTCACGATCGATGTGGTCGAGATGGGTGTGTGAATCGATGAACATGTGAAAAAACGAACGGGATGGCTACGAAGTTCGCACCAAATCCCCTCCCGGCGGCCTCATCACTCCTCCTCGATGCGGGGAAAAAGCGGGGCTCCAATCACCACAGCCAGGCCGGCAGGGAGAAGACCCCAGCGGGCCTCTTCCCACGAAGGCGCCCCATCCACGATGGGCTGTGTCGCCGCCGGCGCGAGACCCAGGCGTTCCATAATGGTGGTCGCCGTCACGGGGATGAAGGGGTAGAGCACCACAGACACCAGTCGCAGCCCTTCGGCCAAATCCCAGAGCGTGCTGTCGAGCGCGCCGGCGGCCCCACCCAGACCGTATGTGGAGTCCTCCTCTGCAGCCGTCTCCGGCGAAGAGGCAGACCTCTCCGCCGCGGCCGCCTCTTTGGCCAGCCTCCACGGCGCCTGTTCTTCGACATAGCGGTTGAGCCGGCGCACAAAGGCCCACGCGGTCTCCAAAGCGGCCGAGAGGTCTAACTCCTCCAGCTGCCCGCGCATCGCCTCAGTCATAGAGTTCGCCTCGGCGGCCAGAAGGGAGTCCGCGGGCACGCGGCCGGCGGGGAGCGCAGGGATAACACCAGCGCGGTATTTGCTGATCATGGACGTGGTACGCGACAGCAGATTGCCCAGCTCGTTAGCGAGCTCGGTATTGTAACGGGCCTTGAAACCATCTTCACTCACCACCCCATCATGCCCAAAGCTCACCTCGCGCAGACAGTAGAAGCGGAAGGGATCGGCCCCGTATTGCTCGATGAGTGGGAAGGGGTCGAGCACATTACCCCGTGTCTTCGACATTTTCTCCCCACCCAACTTGAGATAGCCGTGGATGAAGAGATGCTCGGGCAGAGGGTAGCCTGCCGACATGAGAAGCGCCGGCCAGATGATGCCGTGGAACTTGAGAATATCCTGGGCCATCACATGATAACTGGGCGGCCAAAAACGTGAGACCAGGTCGTGTCCGGGAGCGTAGTGGAGGGCGCTTAGATAGTTGATGAGGGCGTCCACCCACACATAGATAACCTGCGAGTCATCCCAGGGGACCCCGATGCCCCACTTGAGCGTCGCCCGCGAGATGGATATGTCGTCCAAGCCCTGTTCGATGAACGACATCGCCTCATTGTGGCGGTGTCGCGGACGCACGAAATCGGGATGTGCCCGGTAGTGAGCCAACAGACGATCTTCGAATACCGAGAGACGGAAGAAATAGTTGTCTTCCTCCATGTGAATGGGAGCCGTGCCGTGATCCGGGCAAAGCCCGTCCACCAAGTTTTCCTCGGTGTAGTAGGCCTCACAGGCTCCGCAGTAGAGACCGGAGTACGAGCTCTTGTAGATGTCGCCCGCATCATAGCAGCGTTGGACAAACTCCTGGACGAACCTCTCGTGCTCTACGTCGGTGGTGCGGATGAAGAAGTCATTGGTCGCACCGACCTTGTGGGCCACATCTTTAAACTTGGCCACCACCTCGTCTACATGCTGCTTGGGGGTCAATCCGCGCTCGTGGGCGGCCTGCTCCACCTTGGTGCCGTGCTCATCGGTGCCGGTAAGGAAGAAAACATCGTCCCCCAGTTGGCGGTGGAAGCGCGCGGCGACGTCGGCGGCGGTCGTCGTATAGACATGGCCGATGTGCGGAACGTCGTTGACGTAGTAGATGGGTGTGGTGATATAGAAGCGACCCATAGGCCGATTATTCTAGCAGACCAGGTAGCTCGGACACGGCCGTACTACGCAATCCGGCCAACCGGCCAAGGAACGAAGTCGCGGTCACAAGGGCACACGCTCCAGCAACGTGGTGTCCCTGCAAACGCCCATCATACAAACGCCCATCAAACGGGGTCTTCGCCGTCATCGACCTGTTCATGGCGACCCTCAAGTCCCAACTCATATGCCCGGCGGGCAGGCAGACCGGTCAATCCGGCCACAATCCTGGCCGCCTTCTTCATGCCTATGCCCAGCTGCACCAGATCCGCCAGGGCCACGCGGGCGCGATGCTCTACGGCATCGACAGCCAACGGCACACCGGGATACCCGGAGCCGCTGGCGCACCCCCGGCCCCGCTGCGGGACCACACCAGATGGCGCGAGCACAAGCACGATCTCCCCACGCACCGGGTCCATGAGCCGGTCTAAGATCTCCGCAGCGGTACCGCGCACCACCTCCTCGTGGATCTTGGTCAGCTCACGGCAGAGGGCCAACAGCCGATCGGGCCAGCGCTCTCCGATAGCCGCCAGGGAAGCGCGCACACGTCGGGGCGACTCGAAGGCTACCACTGCAGCGCCGGTCGCCTCGAAGCGTGCAAGTTGTTCCACCAGCTTCGCTGCACCCCGCTCCAGAAAACCGATGAAGGCGAAGTCGTCCACCGGAAGTCCCGACACCACCAAAGCGGTGGAGACGGCCGACGGTCCGGGCAGGACCGTCACCGGAAGGTTCTCGGAGACACAGGCGCGCACCAGGGAGAATCCGGGATCAGAGAGGCCGGGCATGCCGGCGTCGGAGACCAGGGCTATCTCCTCGCCCGCCCGCAGACGGGGTAGGAGGAGGGCCACCCGCAGTTCCTCATTGTGGCCATGGAAGCTGATAGTACGAGCCGTGATGCCGTGTCGATCGAGGAGCACCCGCGTACGACGAGTGTCTTCGCAGGCGACCAAGTCCACCCGCCTCAACACATCCAGCACCCGCAGAGTGACGTCGGCCAGGTTGCCGATCGGGGTCGGGCATATGTACAGCATCTAGCGTGCCAGAAAGCCCCAGGCCGTCAGACCACCGCCGACGAGCCCCGCCATATCACCCAGGGTGGCACGCACCACCTGGGCTTGGTCGCCGTTCGGCCGAAGAGCAGCCTCCCGCATGATCCGCGCCGCAGGTTCCAGGATGAGATCGCCCAGGTTGCTCGCCCCCCCACCGACCACGATCACCTGCGGATTGAAGATGTTGGCCACGCTCACCAGACCGGCACCCAACCAGACCGCCATTTCACTCACAGCCGCAAGAGCGCCCGGGTGGCCCTGCCGGGCGAGTTCCGACACGGCCCGGCCGTCGAGACACCCCTGTTCGCAGAGGTGGGCCAGCATGCCATCGACATCCTCCTCACCCAGCCCCGCCCGGGACCTCGCATAGCGTTCCAGCGCCTGTCCCGACGCATACATCTCTAAGCAGCCCCGGGACCCACAGGCGCACTGCAGACCGTCGCGGCACACGATAATGTGGCCTAACTCAGCCGCACCTCCCCCCGCGCCGCGATAGGGGTGTCCGTCCAGCACCAACCCGCCGCCGATACCGGTCCCCAGAGTGAGCATGACGATGTGCCGGTAGCCGGCGGCCGCCCCGCACACCGACTCGGCCCAGACTGCCGCGTTGGCGTCGTTCTCCACGACTACCGGAACGTCGAAGACCTCCTGTAGCCGGACACCCAACTCCATATCCCGGAGGGGAAGGTTCGGAGAGGTGACGACCACCCCATGCGCGCTGTCGACGGTCCCCGCGCAGGCCAATCCTATAGCCCCCAACCGACGGCCGGCGAAGGTCTGTAGCGCTCGGCCCAGCGTCCCCTGCAGTCCGGCAAGAAATCCCGCCGTATTGTCAGACACTGTGGGCTCGATGAGCGCGGGCGCCGACATCCTTCCTGAGCGGTCAACGGGTGCCACGGCCACCTTGGTGCCGCCGATATCTACACCGAGGACCATCATGTCTACTGGAACCGTCACCGTCACTCATCCTCCTCTGTGCATGCCGAGCGATGCGTGAGCAGGATGAAGTCCTCGCCGAACTCCCGGTCCAGCTGCGCACACTCAGTCTCGTGGCCACCAAGCCGATAGAACGACTCGGCCCGGCTCTCCTTTGAGAGCTCGCAGTACCATCCGCCCACGCAAGAGACCGTCGCCGCCTGCCCCTCTCATGAAAGGCTGCTAGGACGGACCCGGTTCGAGGGCGGCACGGGCTTCTGTCAAGTCCTGAGCCCGCACCATAATATCCTGTTGGCCGAGACCATCGACGGTGAGACCGTAGACCACTGAAGCGGCCTCATGGCGTGCCCAGGCATCAATATCAGCGCTGCGGAGTTTAGCGATGATGATCTCCGCTTCCACCGGATCGTACACGGTCGTCAGCACGACGGGACCGGTGACATCAAAGACCGAACTCATCACTCACCTCCTCCGTGGCCCCCAGGGCTATGGCCGAGGACTCGTCGATATCCAGACCAAGCTCCCCGCAGATCTTCATCCCAGTAGGCTACTAGCGAGGGGTTGAATCGGGCAACCCACCGTCGACGGGTAGAGTCGCGCCGGTGGTGGGAGTCTGCCGGGTCGCGAAGAAAAGGATGGCGTTGGCCACATGTTCAGCGGTCACACGCGCCTTGAGCAGATTCCTGTTCTGGTAGTACGTCTCAAGACCGGCTTCGTCCAAACCCCGGGCCTTCATGCGGTCCGGGCCCACCTCGGCCCACAGTCCGGACCGGCAGGTACCGTGCGAGAACACGGCGTCCGGCGCGACCATATTCACACGTATATCATCAGAAGCCAACTCCAGGCTGGCGATACGCCCCAGTTGGTGTGCCGCCGCCTTGGTAGAGCTGTAGGCACCGAAATTAGCACCCGGTGCAAAGACGTTCTTGGTCGAGACAAGTACGATGTCGCCACCTGTGCCCTGTCGCCGCAGAAGCCGGGCGGCCTCGGACAGCACCAGGAGCGTCCCCTCCACGTTGACCCGCTCCAGGCGCCGATAACACTCCAAATCAAGATCTGTCAGGGAAGCGACGGCCGCGATCCCGGCATTGGGGATCACCAAGTCGACACCCCCCCAGAGGGTCGTCACACGGGCAAAGGCCTCACCGACCGACACCGAGTCGGTGACATCCAGGGGAACTCCCACGACATTCGGCCCGAACTCAGCAGCGAGGTCGCTCACCAGCCTATCCAGAGGCTCGCCAGGTAGGTCAGTGGCGGCGACCAAACAACCCGCGGCCAACAGACCCCAACATATGCCGGTACCGATGGCCCCGGCAGCGCCGGTCACAACAGCCACGTGTCCACGCAGGCACAGAGGAGACGCCCCAGCCGGGGCAGGCGATTTGACGGTCGCCCCCGTCGTCCCTACAGCGACAGTCGGGACTCTGCTCAGTTTGGCATGCTGCAGGGTACGGTACTCCATCTTGAACAGTTCGGCTTCCGGAAGGCCGACATAGGAGCCGGCGGCCGCGGTTGCCGGCTCCACACCGGCCGTTTCGGCCACCAAGGTCTTCACAGCCACCGTGTGGGCGGTGATGTCGCGCGCGATCATAGCTTCACACAGATCGGGGCCGGCGCAAAAGGCACCCACGCCGGGAACGAGGACCACACGCGGCCGTGAGTCGAAGGGCTGTACACCCGGCGGCATGGCAGACTCGTGACGAGTCAGATAGTCCTCATAGGCCCGGCAGTACTCGTCGACGGACGCGACTATCTGCTCCCGCAACGCTACGTCATCATCGAAGGGTAACCCCTCCAACCACAAGGGCAGAGCCTTGGTCCTGATGAGGTGGTCGGTGGTGAGAGGCGGGCTGACCAGATTCTCCCGGGCATGTGGCGCCGCCAGTGCCGTGAGCATATCTGCATCGGTGAGCGATTGCACCACCACTCGCCGATAGGGACGATCACAGTCGCCGGTGTGTTCAGCCAAAGCTCCCCGAATGAGCGGCACCACAGTGGACCGAGACTCATTAGATGCACCGTCTTCGGCATGAACCGGGCCGGCCACAGAACCGGTGACGGCAGCCGGACGGCGGCGCGACTCCAGAAACCGCTCGGCCCGCGATACCAGATCCACAGTCGCTTCATACGATTCACGCGCCGTCGGTCCCCAGGTGACCAGTCCATGATGGCTCCAGACCATGCCCACGGCGCCCGGCTGCTCCGCCAGCGCGTCGGCCGCCGCCTGAGCCAGCTGGAATCCGGGAGTCAGATAAGGTAGGACGATCACCTCTTCCCCCAGAGCCTCCTGTGCGAACGCGAGCCCATCCGCCCGGTTGGTCAGGGCAAGGATGACATCGGCGTGCGTGTGGTCGATGAAGGTAGCCGGGAGGAAAGCGTGGACCAACGCCTCTATGGACGGGGTAGGACTGTCGGCACACAAGAGGTGGGTGCGCAACTGGTCCACCATAGTCGCATCATCGAGGTCAGAGAGGGCGCGGAGGCGCCGTAGATAGCCCAGGTCGAGACCAGGGTGGCCGGCCGGATCAATAGAGGCCATATCGAGGCCCGAACCCTTGACGAAGATGGCTGGGATCTCCTCGCCCAGCAGAGACCTCCACGGAGCCTTTACGGAACTGTTACCTCCGCCGTGGAGCACCAGGCCCGGCTCTGAGCCGAGTAGACGGGAGGAATAGGTACGGAGTGCGAGCGGTACGCCCCACTCATCCCCATAGTGAGCCACGAAAGCGGCGGCCTCTTCATCCGACCACTTCGAGCGCATGAAGCCACCCAGCCTTTCTATCTGTGTCGTCGTCTCAGTCGCCGTCTCAGCCGGCCATCGCGGCCAACAGTGTCCGCGCGTTCTCCGCCGTCCTACCTCCGGTGAACACTGCGCTGCCGGCCATGATCACGTCGGGACCGGCATCCGCGACCATCCCGATGTTGTCCGCAGTAATGCCCCCGTCGATGGCGGTGAGTATGTCGCGCCCAGAAGCGCTCACCAGCGCCTTCACCTTGGCCAACCGCGCAAGCGTCGCCGGTGCGAACGTCTGTCCACTCCAACCGGGATCGACTGCCAGAAGGACGATCACGTCCACCTCCTCCAGCAGAGGTTCGGTGAGCCACTCAAGCGGAGTAGCCGGGCACAGAGCCAGGCCCCGCACGATGCCGGCACCCGGCTCGTTGATGCTCTCTACGCCGCTCAGTCGCTGCAGAACACGGTGGATATGGATGGACGTCTCCAGTTGCACGGTGATCATGTCCGCACCGGCGGCAACGTACTCATCCAGACTATCGAGCGGTTCGCGGATCATCAGATGCACGTCTTTGAGCAGCGGCGTCCGCAACCCCTTCACGTATGAGGGACCAACGGTCAGTGCCGGGCAGAAGCATCCATCCATGACGTCGACATGTACCATGCCCACGCCACTCCGCTCCAGTGCAGCCAATTCCTCGCCCAACTTCATGATATCGGCGCTCAGCACCCCCGCGCTGAGAGTTGGACACAGCGAACGCAGACGGTCAAGAATGGGCGAACCGCCCCTACTCACGATCTATGCCTTCACTCACGGTCGAACTGGTCAAACCGGTCGAACCTACAATCGAACCTACTGTTGTTCATTCTTGAGCGTCTGGAAAAGATCGAAAGCCTCGGTGGGCTTCATGTTCTCATGGACCACCTTGCTGACCGCTTGGATCATGGCCAGAGGAGCCTCCGACTGGAAGATGTTGCGCCCCATATCCACACCCGCAGCGCCTTCATTCACCGCCTTGTAGGCCATGGTAAGGGCATCTATCTCGGGCAACTTCTTACCGCCGGCCATGACCACCGGCACCGGGCAGGAGGCGGTGACAGTCTGAAAGCCCTCGTCGACATAGTAGGTCTTGACGAAATGGGCACCCAGCTCAGCGGCAATGCGACAGGCCAGCCGGAGATAGCGAGCGTCGCGAACCATATCCCTGCCCACGGCCGTCACTCCCAGAACGGGGATCCCGTAGCGGTTCCCCATATCGACCAAGCGGGTAAGATTCTGAATCGATTGCGTCTCGTACTCTCCTCCGATGAACACCTGCACCGCCAGAGCAGCCGCGTTCATGCGTACGGCGTCCTCTATGTCGACGGCGAGTTGTTCGTTAGAGAGTTCCTTGAGCACACTGGGGCCACCGCTGGCCCGCACTACCACGCCCCGATCGTAGGAAGGCGGTATCGTAGTCCTCAGCATTCCTCGGGTTAGCATCAGAGCGTCGGCATAGGGGGCCAGAGGCACAATGTTGACGTCTACCCGCTCAAGACCGGATGTGGGTCCCTGGAAGTAGCCATGGTCAATTGCCAGCATGAGCGTGCGGCCGCTCTCGGGGCGGAACACCCGAGCCAAACGGTTCTGCATACCCCAATCGAGGGCCGTCGACCCCTTGAGGAAGAAGGCTTCCTTACGTGGGGGGACGTCGAAGTAAAACTCTTTGCTCTCTTGTAGGCTGTCGATATCGGGCATGGATGTACACTCCACGTGCGCTTGCTAAGGACGGACTCGGTGATTCTACCAGAGGGCGGCCCCGCCCCTGTATCCGGCTCCACCCAGTGACAAACTGGGGCAGACGTGACAAACCGGTGGCAGACGATTCACTCCTCGCACGAACTTTGAACGCCTGCCATAATGGCGCGAGCAGCTACCGGCTACGGGCACACGTGTTTCCAGAACCCGTTCCAGTGAGGAGGCAGGCTTCGCCAGAGCCACACAGTCATGAAAACCGATCGCCAGCTCACATGTCGTGAGTGCAACACGCTCAACGAACCAGACGCCCTCCTCTGCGCCCGCTGCGGTGCCTCGCTACGCTCAGCCCTCGATTCCGATCCCTTCCCCCGCCGCCGGAAGGTGACCGTCAAGGGTGCCATCCTAGGAACGATCTTGGTGATCGTTCTCGTCGTCGCCGTGTTTGCATTGGGACAGATCATCTACCGCACAGCCGTCACCAAAGATGAGGTTATCGATCCCCTTACGGGACATCCCGGCACCACAGCCACCACCTCCACCACGCTGGTCGCAGGTGCAGGTGGTGGGAGCTCGACTTCCACCACGCTCCCACGCGGTGTGCTCGTGCGTCCCAGTGCAGCCTCATCATCATCGGCTCTGCGCGCCATCCAGACGGACAACTACCGAGCGACAAACCTCATTGACAACGACCTCGGCACCGCATGGATCGAGGGCATTCCAGGCCCGGGTGTAGGGGAGTGGGTGCGTTTTGATTTCCAAAGCCCCGTCGTCCTGACCCGCCTGGAGATCATCAACGGAAACCGGCGAAACGCCCAACGCTTCAAGGAGTGCATAAGGGTGCACTCTCTCAAGCTTGAGTACTCAGACGGCTCCACCCAACTGGTCGAGCTACTAGACACCGAGGCCCCACAGGGTGTGGTCACCAAGTCACAACCGACCAAATGGCTCAAAATGACCATCATGTCGGTCCATCCGGGCTACGTGCGGGACGAGGCAGCGCTATCAGAGGTGCGGATGTTCGAAGCAGCCTCCCGCTGATGCGGGAGAGCGGCCCCCCGGCGTATGGCATTTGAACCGTACTTATCCCGGATGGCATCAAGTTTGAGATCCAGCTCCCTCAACAGTGGAAGCTCCTGATCAAATAAATCGTCCTGCCACGAACGAGGCACCAGATTGCTCAGGCTTACGCCCACCAGACGCAGGTGATACCGGCGACGGCGACCCCTGCGGAAGAGAGCGAGCACCTCTCGGAAGAACACCTCGTCCACGTCGACCGGACGAGGCAGGGTGTGGGAGCAGGTGTGAGTGACAAAATCGGCATAACGGATCTTCACCGTAAGCGTCCGCGCCTCCAACTGTTTCCGGCGTAAGCGACGGCACACATCTTCGGTAAGCGACACTAGGGTAGACTCGAGCACCCCGATATCGGACACATCCTCAGCAAACGTGTGCTCCCGCGAGATGGACTTCACTTCGTCATATGGGACAACAGGACGGATGTCTTCTCCTCGGGCTCGATGGGCAAGAAGCTCTCCCCACCGGCCGAAGGAGAGCGCCAAGAGCTGAGGCGGAACTTGAGCCAAATCTCCCACCGTCATCACCCCCCGATCGTGTAGTTGTTCGAGGAGGGAGCGGCCCACCCCCGGCAACCGCTCGACGGCCAGCGGGGCCAAAAAATCAGCTTCCGTGCCGGGAGGCACCACAGTGAAGCCGGCCGGCTTACGATGGTCGGAAGCTACTTTGGCCATCAATTTGTTCGTGCCCACCCCCACTGAGATGGTCAGACCCAGCTCATCGACCACCCTTTGCTGGATGAGCCGTGCCGTACGCACCGGCGGTCCAAAAAGCCGCTCAGTGCCGGTCAATTCCACATAGGCCTCATCCAGACTCACCTGCTCCACCAAGGGGGAGTACTCCGCAAGTATCGCCATCAGACGCTGGGAGTACTCCCGATACAAGTCGTGATGTCCTTGGATGTAGACCCCCTGTGGGCAGAGACGTCGAGCCGTACGCAGGGGCATGGCGGAGCGCACGCCGTACCGGCGGGCCACGTAGTTGGCGGTTGCGACCACCCCCCTCTTCCCACCCCCGACAATGACCGGCTTACCGCGTAGGGAGGGATCACAACTCTCCTCCACAGCGGCAAAGAACGCATCGAAGTCGAGGTGGACGATCACACGATGGTCTGCCTGCGGCCTGAGAATCTCATGTCCGAGAATCTCTTCTCGCTCGTCCATATCTACCAGTGTAGACAAACATATGTTCGCCGACAAGAGCCTACTTTATCCGGCCGGCCAGGTCCTCGTATCCGGGACGCCCCATGAGTGCATAGGTGGCCTGCTTACTGAGCTCCACGCCCGGCTGGTCGAACGCATCTATATCGTACAGTTCACCGGCGACGGCCGTGGCCATCTCCAGAAGGTAGATCAGGGACCCCAGATGGAAGGCATCAACGCGGGGTAGGGTGATGGTCAGCGAGGGCCGTCCCCTCTCAGCCAGAGCCCAAGTCGTCCCCTTTTGTTCCGCCCACAGCAGTTCGGCCAAGGAGTAGCCACCCAGATAGGCGAGCGACTCCGCATCCGCCTCAGGCGCCGGGATGGTAACTTCATGAGCAAACCGACCTACGCCCAGGAAGGTGATCACCTTGTCATCCGGGCCTTCCGCGTACAGCTGAAGCTGCGAGTGTTGGTCGGTAACCCCCAGGGACTTGACCGGCAACGGACCCACATTGACCTGCCGCCCCTGCCGGTCCACCGACTTGCCCAGGCTCTCGGCCCACAGCTGCCGGTACCAGTCGGCCACGTCGCGCAGACGCGCCGAGTAGGGCATCATAACGCTCACCCGGCGCTGGAAGATCGTATCTTGTAGGTACTGCACACCTGCAAAGATGCAGGCGGGATTCTCCCACCCATCGGTGCGTTCTATCCAATCGGCCATATCCTGAGCCCCCCGCAACAGTTCACGCACGTCCATGCCGGTCAGCGCTGCGGGCAGCAGACCGACGGGGCACAGTACCGAAAAACGACCACCCACGTTGGCGGGAATGTCGAACATGGGAACTCCCAGCGTGGCACCGATCTGGCGCAGAGTCCCCTTCTCGGCATCGGTGGTGAAGACCAAGTGGTCTTTCAACGCCTCACGCCCCAGTGAATGCTCCAAACGCTCACGGATGACCAGGTAGCCCGCCATGGACTCCCCCGTGGTGCCGGATTTGGAGATGACGTTGACGAGGGTCCGCTTGAGATCCAATCGAGAAAGGAGGGCCTGGGTCTCGTCAGGATCGACGTTATCGAGCACATACAGACGCGGCCTACCCCCCCGCTCCTGCGGCGGCAGCTCATTGTAATAGAAGGGCAGGAGGCCGGTGGCAAGAGCGATCGTGCCGAGGGCCGAACCTCCGATGCCGATGACGAGAAGAGAGTCGTAGCGCCCCTGCACCTCCTGGGCGTAAGCGAGCAACGGAGCGGGATCTTTTCCAGGCAACTCCATGAAACCGAGCATCCCCGACCCTGCCGCCTGGAGCACCGCCTCCCTCGCCTGCTCGAGCCGAGGGCGCAACGTCTCCAACATGTCGACGGTAAGACCACGGTCACCGTCCGTGCTGCTCATGCACCGTTGTATGTCGAGCACGAGTCTGTCCATTGCTTCTCCCTTCTACCCACTCATCGTGTGACCGTTACCCCAACTCCGGGCCCCAGACCGGCGTCTCGGCATGCACGTATCTCGGCGTCGTACCGTGGGCCGAGGGAAGCCCAATCGAAGCGGGCCACCCACGTCCGTTGCCAGTTCTCCGACCAAGCCCGAGGAGCGGTGAGCGCTTCCATGAGGGCCGGCACCAATCTGTCTTCTTCTCTGTATAGCACGTTTTCACGAGCCTCGGCCGGTATCAGTTCGGGGTAGGCAAGGCGCCACGGCAACACCGGCCGGCAACCGCAATAGATGGCCTCCACCAGTGCTACGCCGAAGAACTCGTGGACGGCCGTAGATACCACCACATCGGCGGACCAAAGGAGCGAGGCGTAGTCGGCGGCATCCACAACCCGGCCCCAGTGGACGATGTGGGCGGAGAACTCCGACCGCGCCTGCAGGAAGACCTCACCGGGCGCCCCCCGCTGCGCTCCGGCCAAGGCAAGACGGAAGGGCACCCCGGCCGCCTGCAGAGCGCGGAGCGCCGCGAAGAACCTCTCCGGGGCTTTGTCGTACTCCCAGCGTTGGTTCCACAGAAGAAGGGGCCCCCGCGAAGCATCTCCCCATCTCCCCTGAGCCGCTTCTTGTAGGGCCCGCTCGCGGTGCGCGTCGAACCGGCGTAGGTCGCACCCCACGGGCAGCACCCCGGCTTTGGCCCGCAGTGTGTCGACGACCCCCTCCGGTATTTCGTCAGGCAAAGCGCTGAACAATCCCTCGACTGCGGACAAAAAATCCCTACGATGGTAATCACTGTTGAAGAGAATGCGGCAGGCGGCCAGAGCCGAGGTGATGTTCTTCATCCCATACCCCAAGTCACGTTCCACCCCGGGAGGGAGAGGATAGGTCAACTGGTTCTCGTGGAAGTAGACAAGCGCAGGCACACGGGCAATCGAAGGACCGGCGAGGGCCAGGAACGTAGCCAGATCCAGCATGTCGGAAGCGAACAGTACCTGGGGCAGGGCCGCAGATCCGGCAGCCTTGCCACACCCCGTCTGAGACTCTGCGCCTCCGGCAACCCGAGCGGCCAACGACACCGCACCACCGTGCATGCGCCACTTCCAATGGCGCCCGGGCAGGGTGAATAAGGACACGTCGTGGCGGCTATACCGGGCGAGACCGCGTAGGAAGTACTTGTGAGATCCGGCGAAGTACGGCTCCAGCGCCCATACCCTGAGCCGCGGCGGCCCTCCGCACCCGTCATGCACGCCCATCACACCTCCCCGGCTCCCGCCACACAGTGGCACCCGATTCTATATCCTTGGCTTATTGGCTTATCCTTGGCTGTATCAAGACAGGCCCCCACCCAGAAGGGCGACGATACCGTGTCCACAGATAAAGACCTCCATACCTCACCCACGGTGACCAGGCCTCTCCTCGGAGCCCACATACGCACCGCAGGTGGTCTTGCCCTGGTGCCAGGCAGAGCGGTCGCCATCGGGGCCGAGGTTGTCCAAATCTTCAACTCCAACCCCCGTACCTGGCGCGTCCAGATCAGAAGTCCGGAGGAGGTGGCCTCCCTACGTGAGGATCTGCGCTCCTATGGGCTGCCGCTCTACTACCACAGTATCTACCTTATCAACCTAGCCGCCACCGACGCGAAGCTGCGACACCGGTCCGTCGGGGCGTTGGCGGAGGCGCTCTTTCTAGGGGCACTGACGGAGGCCCGCGGGGTCGTCACTCACATCGGTTCCCGCCACGATCGGAGCTTCGCAGATGCCGCCGACCTGGTCATCACCGGCATCTCTGATGCCTTCCTCCAGGCCAAAGAGCGACTTGCGACCGAAGACATGCTCAATCCGCTGCCCCACCTACTCCTGGAGACGAGTGCCGGCTCGGGAACTACACTGGGAGCGCGATTGGACGAACTAGCCGCCCTACTATCCGGCCTGCCTGCGTCCGGCCTGCCTGCATCGTGCGGCGTGTGCCTCGATACCGCCCACCTCTTCGCAGCGGGCTACCCCATCCACACAGAACAGGGATTAGAGAAGACGATCCACGAGCTCGAGACCCATGGACTGCTCGGCCATGTACGCCTCGTGCATCTGAACGACTCCAAAACCGCCCTTGCCTCCTCCATCGACCGGCACGAGAACCTCGGTGATGGCCGGATCGGCCTCGAAGGACTGAGCCGCTTTGTCCGCCATCCGGCATTCCGCGACGTGCCTTTCGTGCTCGAAGTACCCGGCTTGAGCGGCCATGGACCGGATGTAGCCAACATGGAGAGGGCTAAGTCAATGCGGCAGGGGCTTCCCGTCCCACCAACGCAGCCTGCTCGGCCCGCATGGCCTCCAGAAGGGCCAGGGTGACGGGACCAGGATGACCGTCACCGACTCGCGCCCCGCCGATAAAGGTGATGGGCAAGAGGTCCTTGGTCGTAGAGGCGGTAAACATCTCCGTGCAGTGATTGCCCGGCCCGATCACCTCCTTGAGGTAGAAGGCCCGTTCGACGACCGGATATCCCAGTCTCGCAGCGATTTCGAGCGCGTGTAGGCGGGTCACCCCACCCAGAATACGCCGGCTGAGCGGATGAGTCTGCACGATGCCGTCCAGCACCGCGAAGACGTTCGACGATCCCCCTTCCCGTACAATGCCTGAGGGGCCTAGGAAGAGGGCCTCATCGGCACCTGCCTCCCGCGCCTCCTCCTTGGCCAACACCGAAGCCAGCAGGTTGGTGGACTTGATGTCGCAGCGGGCCCAACGTTGATCTTTGACCGGATGGAGCACCACTCCGGCTAAGATCTCGTCGCGTTCAGGGAAGTGAGCGGCCCGCGCATAGGCCAACACGGTGGGATGTGGCGGCTGAGGGAACACGAACTCGCGAGGAGCCGCCCCCCGAGTCACCTGCAGATAGATCGATCCGTCGATCAGACCAGACCGACGTACCAGCTCGGGGAGGACAGCGTCCAGGTCATGGTCCACAAGGATCCTTGTCAGCCGTATGGCCTCGAGACTCCTATGCAGTCGGGCCAAGTGGTCCGATAGCCAGATGGGGACACCGTTCATCACCTTGATGACTTCGTACACGCCGTCACCCAATTGAAAACCGCGGTCCTCAATGGGGACAAAGCCCTCGGCCAAGGGCACGAACTCACCGTTCAGGTACAGCAACTCGCTCATTTGCTATCCTTGTCTTGATGATCACGTATCGACCCGCCCTCCCCGACGATACCGCTTCCATCGTCTCGCTCTTAGCCGAACTCATGCAGGAACACGGCGTCGCCCCCCCTGAAGATGAGCGGCTGGCGGAGACCGTCGCTATCGTCGGTGCATGCCCCAACCACCTGCTCCTCGTCGCCGAAGCCGTGGGCACCATCATCGGCAACACCATCGTCGGCATGTGCACTCTGGCTTTTTCCTGCAACACATGGTCCACAGCTCCCATCTGCGAACTGCAGGATGTGATTGTCACCGCCACCTACCGCCGGCGCCGAGTCGGAAGAGGCTTGATCGAAACGGCCGAGAACATCGCACGAGACCGAGGCTGCAGCCGGCTGTTCCTCACGGTCGAGAGTTGGAATCTCGACGCCCACGGCTTCTACCGCAGCCTCAACCTGGCCGAGAAGACCTGCCTCTACTTCGAACGCGACCTGCACTCAACGTAAAAACGACGGGACATCCAGTCCGTCATCAGACTCAAAGTCATCGAAGCTCCGCCCGGCCTCGCGCGAGGGTTCCTTCTGCGTCGGAGCATCCGGCCCAACCTGTTCGGTCTGCGAGGCCGAAGCGGCCGGCGGAGCCTGCGAGGCTGTGGCAGAGTGTGTCTCGGCAGCCTCACCATGCAAAGAGGTTTCCGTGTGCTCAATGGAGCGATCGAACCGCTCCGAGCCATCAAGTTGTTTGGCCAGCACTTCCTCGCTCGTGGCGTCGAACCCGGTAGCCACCACCGTCACCAGGATGGCGTCACCAAGCCCCTGATCCACGACGGCTCCAAAAATGATATTGGCCTCAGGGTCGGCAGCCGCGTTGATGATCTCCGCCACTTCGTTGACCTCGTGGAGTGAGAGATCGGTACCACCGCTGATGTTCAATAGTATGCCGCGGGCACCCTCGATGGAGGTCTCGAGCAATGAGGAGTTCACCGCCGTCTCAGCGGCCTTCTGAGCACGCTGTTCACCCCGGGCGCGTCCGATGCCCATGTGAGCCGTCCCTGCCCCCGTCATGATGGTCCGCACGTCGGCCAGGTCAAGATTGATAAGCCCAGGCACCGTCACCAGGTCACAGATACCCTGAACACCCTGACGCAGGACATCGTCGGCTATGCGCAGCGCTTCGACCATGGAGGTGTCGCGATCAGCCACCTCGAGCAGTTTGTCGTTGGGGACCACGATGACCGTGTCGGCACGCTGCCGAAGAGTGCGGATGCCCTCCAAGGCCTGCGCACTCCGGCGCCTGCCCTCGAAGCCGAAGGGACGCGAGACCACCCCTATAGTTAAAGCTCCGAGGGACTTAGCTATCTCGGCCACCACCGGCGCGGCACCGGTCCCGGTGCCGCCCCCTTCTCCGGCCGTTATGAAGACCATGTCGCTGCCCTTGAGCATCGACTTGATCTCATCGTAAGCCGCCGCGGCGGCATCCCGACCAATCTGTGGGTCGGATCCTCCTCCCAAGCCCTTTGTCAGTTCACGGCCGATGCGCAGTTTATGATCGGCCTCACACGTGGCCAGAGCCTGGACATCGGTATTCACCGCGATGAATTCGACGCCCTCGAGTCCCACTTCGAGCATGCGATTGACGGCGTTGGTGCCCGCCCCGCCCACACCCACAACACGGATGATTGCCGGAAAGCTTTGTGAGGGGGGGATGAGGCTCCACCTGCCCGCCTCAGCATCCCTGTCGCCGGCCTGCTGCTCGTCCGCGGAATCAGGTGCCGCCGACTCGGAAGCCCCTTCAGCCTCCGCGCCTACCAACTCGGCATCAGTATCGGAAACCGGCGCTTCAGCATCTTCGTCAGGCTTAGGCGCCTCCGTAGCCTTGAAGAGATAACGGAGGCCGCTATTCTTTATACTAGATCTTTTTTCCATTGAGGACCTCTCTCGCGAGCCGGCGATATATGTTGGCTGCCTCGCTGCTTGGAGCGTACCGGAGGACGGATTCCCCCTTCACCGGCGCCTCTGCGAACCTGATGGTTTTCCGGACGACCGTCTCGAATACCAGATCCCCAAAGCTGTTTCTAAGCACTTCCACGGCTTCGCGCCCGTGCACCGTACGTGAATCGTACATAGTGGGCAGGATGCCGGCAATGCGCACCTTCGGGTTAAGATTCTCCCGCACCAACTCCAGGGTGCGCTCCAGTTGAGCCAAGCCGCGTAAGGAAAGGTACTCGCACTGAACCGGCACGATCACTGCTTCGCAGGCCGTCAGCGCATTGACGGTGAGTAGCCCCAGGGAGGGGGGCGTGTCGATGAGGATAAAATCATAACAGTCATTGACCTGCATCAAAGCCTTGGTAAGGACCCGCTCCCTGCCGATGACCGAAGTGAGGGCCATCTCAGCTGCAGCCAGGTCGATACTCGACACGGCAACATCGATCTCGCGGCAGAAAATTACATCCTCAATGTTGAGCTGATGGACCAGCACGTCATACATGCTCGGATGAACGGAATCGGGGTCCAGCCCCAGGCTCATGGTGAGGTTGCCCTGGGGATCCAGATCCACAGCAAGTACCCGGTGGCCCATCTCCCGGAAGGCCACACCGAGGCTGATGGTCGTCGTGGTCTTCGCCACGCCGCCTTTCTGGTTTGCAAAGGCCAAGACTTTGGCCAAGGAGCTCTCCCCACTCAAATTATGAAATTATGATAGGTCTAGTATACGAGAAGTATACGGGACAACTATTTCGCGGGCCCAGAGGTTTTCCCTGCACGAAACCACCGGCCTTCTTGCCTCCGGAGGATGGCCGGCAGCCGACACCTCCGTTCCGCAGCAACCTCCCGCAGCCCTACTGAGTGACGGTTTTGAAACCGAGGCGGGGTACCGCACCGCCAAGCGATCCCGGCCGCGGTTGCGACTCGGTAAAATCCTTCAACTCACGCAGGTAGTCATGGTTCTCACGCACATGCTCCCAAGCCCGTGACATAAGGTAGCCCTGGAAGCGATGCTTCCGATTGAAGGGCGTCTTGGAGCCGATCCCCAGGAACTGCGCGACGCTGTAGAAGCGCTTGTGCGCCTCCAGCACCACTTCCTGCAGCTCGAAAGGCGTCATCTGCTTGGGCCAAAAAACCACGTGATGCCCATCGTACAGGCTCCAGTTCCTGGTGAATATGCGGCCCTCAGCCTCGAGTTGAGCCGTCTGACGCGTGCCCGGCAAAGGCGTCAGAACGAGGAACTGCGCACTATTGAGCCCATACTCCACGGCAAAATCGGCCGTTTTGAGAAGAGATTCAGAGGTATCGGATTCGGCTCCGAAGACGAACATGCCGTGAGTCTTGATGCCCCGTTTGGCCAAGGCGTCCAAGCCTCCCTTCATATCCTCCACGCTCGACTCTTTGTGGAACTCGTGCAGCGTCACCGGATTGATGGATTCCAGCCCCAAGTAGACGATGCGGCACCCGGCCTCCCAGAGAAGATTGAGCAACTCATGATCGATTTCGCCATTCTTGCACACCGAGTCAACCCTTATCTGGGCGAAGAACTGGATACCGAGATCAGCCTTGATCATCTCCCGCAGCAACTCTTTGCCGCGACGCTTACTGATGAAGAAATTATCATCGTAGAAGAAGATCTTCTTGGCGTGCAGACTCTGCAGATGTCGCACCACCTCCACCGGTTCGATCGTGCGCACCCGGCGGCCAAACATAAGCACTACGGAGCAAAACTCACAGCCGAACGGACAACCTCGCGAGGCTAGGATCGGGGTCGGACTGACCTTATCTCCACCGACCACCAGTCCCAAGTCCGGCCAAGGCAAATCGGTGAGACCACTAAGGAGCGGGCGGGTGGCGTTATGCACTACCTGTCCGTCTTTGTTGCGGTAGGTCAGACCGAGGATGGTCTCTAAAGACCCTCGGCCCTCGAAGTAGTCCATCAGCTCCATGAGAGGGCCTTCGCCCTCGTTCCTGACCACGTAGTCGCAGAACTCTATGGCTTCGTCGGCCAAGAAGGTCACGTGCGGTCCGCCCATAAGCGTCGGGATACCCGCATCCCGGCAGCGCTGCGCATACCGATATGCACGCAGAGCGGTGGAAGTCGTCGTTGATACGCCCACGATATCGGAGGACAGCACGTCGTCCCAATCGACGTCACTCAACGTCTCCGCGTAGATCTTCACCTCATGCCCCCGCTGCTTGAGCATGGCCCCGAGCAACGGCAACCCTAGACGGAGCTGTTTAACAAAGCTGTATACATGGAACCCAGGAGCAGCAGGTTCAATGAAGGTGATGCGCACGTTGACCTCACTGTCGCCCATGGACTGCGCAGCGCAATGGTAACACACCTCGTTCGGGCCCCCGAGCCCCTTAGAGCCCCTTATCCAGCCCCTTCAGTCCCTGAAAAACTCAGAAACAGCGGGAGGACTACCGCAGGTGGTTGAGCGGTTCGGCTATTATAGAGTAATGACATATGCAGTTCATAACAAATATGCAGTTCATAACAATGAGGACCGTCGTCGGATGCTTGACGCGATCGGAATCTGTTGCGTGGAGGAGCTGTTCGCGGTAGTCCCCCCCTCACTGCAGTTGCCCGCGGCACCGCTGGGCCCCGGACTGTCGGAGCAGGAGACACAGTCCCGTCTGGAGGCCCTCGCCGGCGCCAACCGGCCTATGGGACATCACTCTTTCTTAGGCGGCGGCTACTATAACCATTTCGTGCCGGCGGCCGTGCGTTCCCTCGTCGGCCGCTCTGAGTTCGCCACTGCCTACACCCCCTATCAGCCCGAGGTCAGCCAGGGCACTCTCCAGGCCATGTTCGAGTTCCAAACCACCATCTGCGAACTCACCGGGTTCGATCTCAGTAATGCCTCGCTCTACGACGGCTCTTCGGCGCTCGCAGAGGCGGCCTTCATGGGTATGCGGTTGACGAAACGAGAATCCCTCGCCATATCCGCGGGAGTACATCCGGAGGCGGCGCACACCGTACAGACTTACTGCACTGGGCCCGGCATCAATATACACGTCCTGCCTCTCGACCCGGTCCAGGGCACCACGTGTCTTCGCGGAACGGCGCCGGGACCGACCCCGGACTCCCCGGACACCTCGGAGACCGACCCTCTTCCGGCCGGGACCGGCGTGGTGCTGGTACAACAGCCCAATTGCCTCGGCGTCATTGAGGACATCCAAAGCCTTGCAGCCGCTGCACACGCTGCAGGAGCCCTCCTCGTAGTCATGCAGAACCCGGTGACTATGGGCGTCCTGGCCCCCCCGGCCGCACAGCAGGCGGATATCGCCGTAGGCGACCTGCAGGCGTTCGGCAACGCCCTCTCTTTCGGAGGACCCTCGGCCGGCTATGTTGCCGGTCGTCCCGAGTACCTGCGCAACATGCCCGGCCGCTTGGTCAGCCAAACCGTGGACGAGGACGGGCGCCCCTGCTACGTGCTCACCCTCCAGGGTCGCGAGCAGCACATACGACGCGCACGTGCCACCTCCAACATCTGCTCCAACCAGGCACTTTGTGCTCTGGCGTCCACCATCCATCTCTGCCTACTCGGCCCCCAAGGTCTCGTGGAGTTGGGAGAGGTCTGTCTGCAGCGGGCACACTACCTGCATGAGCGTCTGTGTGCGCTGCCGGGCGTGCGACCGACCGTGCAGGGCCCGTTCTTTTATGAGTTCTCCCTGAGACTCCCGCTGCCAGCTGAAACGTTCGTCCACCGCATGCGCTCAGGCGGCATCGATCCGGGAATACCCGTAACCCGCCTGGCCGCCGATCCGGGAGCCCGACTCCCGCTGGAGAGCCACCCGGAGATCGAGAACGACCTGCTGGTGGCCGTAACGGAGATGAACCGCCCTGAAGACCTGGAACACTACGCCACCTTGGCCAAAGAAGTTCTGGAGCAGTCATGAAGGACCTCCGACAGGAACCCCTCATCTTCACCAAGAGCCGTCCCGGCCTGCGGGGGGCCGAAGTGCCCAAAGCCGGGGTACCTGAGAAGCCGACGGCCGACCTCCTGCCCGGCGTAGCTCTGCGAGAACGTCCTCCTCGGTTACCGCAGGTCGCCGAACCGCAGGTGGTACGACACTTCACACGTCTCTCGCAGCTCAACTTCTCGGTAGATCAAGGGTTTTACCCACTCGGCTCCTGCACCATGAAGTTCAACCCCAAGTCGAACGACGAAGCGGCCTCTTTGGCCGGTTTTGCCCGGTTGCATCCTTACCAGGACCCGGCCGACACGCAGGGTATCCTCCAGCTGATGTACGAACTGGAGCAGGCCCTATGTATGCTGCTGGGCCTACGCCGCGCCTCGCTACAGCCCGCAGCGGGCGCCCATGGGGAGTTGGCCGGTATCTTGATGATAAAGGCCTTCCATCGCGATCATGGCGAAGACGACCGGGATACGGTGCTGGTACCTGACTCAGCGCACGGGACGAACTTGGCCAGCGCAGCCATGGCCGGATATAAGGTAGTGGAAATCCCCAGCTCAAGCGAAGGTCTCATCGACCTGGACGCTCTACGCAACCTCCTATCCGAACGCACCGCCGCCCTCATGCTCACCAATCCGAACACCCTGGGCCTCTTCGAGCGGGACATACTCGCCATCGCCGAGGCCGTCCACGCAGTAGGCGGGCTGTGCTACTACGACGGGGCCAACATGAACGCTATCACGGGGAAGGTGAGACCGGGCGACATGGGCATGGATGTGGCTCATCTGAACCTTCACAAAACCTTCTCGACTCCGCACGGTGGAGGCGGCCCGGGGGCCGGCCCCGTGGCTGTGGGGAAGCAGCTCGAGCCATATCTGCCAACGCCCCTCATCTCCTACTCGGAAGCGGAAGACCGCTATGCACTCGACTATGATCGGCCGTACAGCATCGGCCGCGTGAGAGGATTCCAGGGAAACGTGGGGGTCCTTATACGCGCCTACGCTTACATCTTGACCATGGGCGGCGACGGGCTGGCCGAGGCCAGCGAGGACGCGGTCCTGGCGGCCAACTACCTGCGAGTCCGCCTTGGGTCACACTACGAGGTCCCGTACGACACTATGTGTATGCATGAGTTCGTACTCTCCGCCACCCCGCAGACGTCCCGGGGCGCGTCGGCCCGCGACATAGCCAAGCGCCTCCTCGATTTCGGTATGCACGCCCCCACTATCTACTTCCCGCTGATAGTCCCCGAGGCGCTCATGATCGAACCGACCGAGACGGAGGATCTCGCCACCTTGGACGCCTTTATAGAGGCGCTGAAGCGCATCGACAGAGAAATCGACGAGACGCTCGACCAGGTACGCCACGCTCCTCACTCCACCCCCGTACGCCGGCCGGATGAGACTAGAGCGGCCCGCCATCCCATACTGCGCTGGATCCCCGAAGATACCGAAGGATATCCACATGCAGCCGACGCCCCGTAGAGCCCAATCGCCTCGGCCACGTCCGACGAGGTCGTCCGGGCGACGAATCATCCTGATCCTGAGCGGCATCGTCTTGATTGTGCTGGCCTTCTTTCTTCTGCCCACCAGTGCCGCCAACACCCGTCCTATCATCCAGGTTAACGGCTTCACCATCTCGGTAGAGCCGGAAACCAACATCGGCCAATTGGCCGGAGGCTCACTGCCGGCCGTTAGGGCGGGATCGACGTTGGATCTCACCGGCGATGTAACCACCATAGGTAAAGGCTCTCCCAGCACATTGACGTTGGATGGACTTCCCGCCGATGTGAACTCCTCGTTCGTTGACGGAAACGTCCTGCTGGTGAGCCACGGCGCCCACCACCTTGAGGGGATCAGCAAGAAGAGACTGGAGACCCCCTTTGACATAACCGTTGAGGGCGAAGGACCCGTAGTCAGCATGGTTCAGCAGGGCCACTCGGGCATCACCGAAGTCTACACAGGCCAACGCAGCGGCAGGAAGGCAGCCGACATCACTATACGTTCCACCCAAAAAGCGCTGGTCAAACGGACCGGCGCCGCCCAGACCGGACAGAAACTGGTCGCCCTAACCTTCGACGACGGCCCCGGTGCATATACTCAGCGCGTGCTGGACGCTCTGGCCGAGGCGCAGGTCCCGGCCACGTTCTTCGTCCTAGGCAGCTGCGCGGTCGGCAACGAGGACATGATCGACAAGATGCGGGCGGCCGGCCATGAGATCGAGAACCACAGTTGGAGTCACCCCAATATGGCCAAATCCACTGTCGACCAGATCAAACGCGAGATCACACGCACCAGCGACGTTATCGGTGGCAGTCGTTATCTGCGTCCGCCCTACGGCGCCTATAACACGCAGGTGGCCTCCGCAGCGGCTGCTGTAGGGCACGACCTGGTGCTGTGGACTGTCGACACCCTCGACTGGAAGAACCAGAACGCCGACGCCATCCTCGCCCATGTGAAGGCCGACACCCAGCCGGGGGCCATCATCCTCATGCACGATGGCGGAGGAGACCGGTCACAGACGGCGGCCGCCATCCCGGCTATGGTGCGCTGGCTGCTCAGCAACGGCTATTCTCTGACCACAGTCTCTACGCTCCTGCAGGAATAGCCGTTCCATTTGACCTACGGAGCGTGATAGCATCCCACACGTCACCCACACTCCAGAGCAGAGGTGACTGACAAGCACACACTACAAACCAGTAGCAGGTCGGTGACCATGGACGTGAGAACCACAACTTTAGGGGATGTGCCCCTGCTGGAGGCCCAGGGTGATATCGACCACAACACCTGTGGCTCCTTGGAACTTGCCCTCGGCGAGGCGATGGAGGAGGGCCACGACATCCTTTTTATCGACCTGCAGCGGGTCACCTACATCGATAGCGGAGGACTGTCGGTCCTGCTCGCCGCCGTCCGTCAGTTGCGCAATCGGGGGTGGCTGGGTGCCATCGCTCCGAACACTAATACGCGGCGTCTGCTCGAGATCGTGGGACTGCTTGTTGACCCACGTTTCCGTCTATTCGAGACGAGAGAAGCTGCGGAAGCTTTTTTGCGGACTCACCAGGCCACTGGGTCTGAAGAGCCGTGTTGAACATCACGCACTCGCCGTTGACGCAGAACCAGACCCGATAGGTGCCGCTGCCCCACCCGTCGACAACTCCCCGGTCAAAACCGAGGACCGTCTCCGACATGAGTCAATCGCCCTCCCCCCCCGGCACGCCTCACTCATCCTCCTGAAGTGTCAGAGATGTGCGGGCGCCTCCCCAAGACAATCTGAGCATCGGCGCTCTCTAGATCGACCGTCTCCAACTCTTTAAAACCCTCTGCCGCCATCCATTCTCGGTACTGCCCGTCACTCCACACCTCGCCGTCGCCCGCCGCCTGCAGCATATTCACAGCGAACATGGGTGCGCGGGCGCTCCGGCCCCACATGTACCCCTGGATGGCGATAGTGCCACCCGGTGTCAGCAGAGCAAACACCTCGCGGATCAGCCTAATATTGGTTTCAGCATCGTAGATATGGGTCACGTTACCCAGATAAGCCAGATCAAACCGACCGGCCGGCAGCCCCTCGGTGAGATCACCATCGACAAGAGCTATGTGATCGACGTCTTTGCCCAAGAACTCACGGGCCATGGGTATCACAACGTCCTGATCGAATAGCGTAGCCCTGACCCCGCTACGGGCGAATCGACGGGCGATATGGCCCACAGCTCCTCCGATGTCGATCATGCTGCGGATCGGCCCCGCGTAGCTCAGGCAGCGCCCTACGACCTCCTCAACGATCTCGGGGTCACGCTCCCCCATGGCCGACACCATGGTACGCAGATCACGTTTGGCCGCGTCGCGAGGCAGCGGGCGCCCACTACGGATGATCTCAGGGAGCTCCAGCCAACCGCGGATGCGGCCGGCCAAATGCAGCAGACCGAAACGTTCTAGGTCCGGCCCCTCATCCACCAGATGAGCGCGCCCCAGAGATGAAAGTCGGTAGAGGACCACGCCGTCCACCGTCAGCCGCTCCACCACCGCCTCGACCGCCAGCGCTTCCAGCACCACTTCTGTAGCCCGGGGATCGGCCCCGGCCGCAGCTGCCACGTCGGCCGCCGGATGGGAGCCCTCTCGTACCAAAGCATCGATGACACCGGCCCTGATGGCCCCTGCAAGGAGGAGGAGCCTTTCAACATCCTCCCTGTTTACAAGTGAAGTCCTCATTCCTCTCCCATCGTAAAGCCGGCGGCGGCACATCCAGACAGGGAATAACGCGCTTAAGAAGCATCAGGCGACTACTCGACGGTCCTGCGACTAATTGTCTAAGACGGCCAGCGCCTCCCCGACCGTGAAGCGGCCTTCGTAGAGAGCCCGTCCGACGATGACCCCCGTCACTCCCGATGACTCCAACGACAACAGCGCCCGCAAATCGTCCAAACTCGTCACACCGCCGGAAGCGATAATCTCCAGTTGACCGGCCTCGGCCACCTCCCGGATGCCGTCCAGATTGACGTTCTGCATCATCCCGTCCCGGGTTATGTCTGTGTAGAGGATCTCGCGTAAGCCTACCTTCTCCAACGTGGGCACCAGATCTACTGCGCGCACCCGACTGAGTTCCTGCCACCCCCTGGTCTTAACGAAGCCGTCTTCGGCATCCACAGCCACTACCACACGTTCGGGGCCCAGAAGATCCAGAGCCCGCTCGAGAAAACCCAGGTCTTCCACTGCGCTAGTCCCAATGACAACCCGGGCCACGCGGCTCCCAGCGATAAGTCGCAGCACAGCGTCATTACGGATACCGCCGCCCATCTCTATAGGGATCGGCACAGCCTCAGCGATAGCCTGGACCAGCGGAAAGTTCTGAAGCTCGCCCTGGCGGGCCCCATCAAGATCCACCACATGCAGATGACGGGCGCCTTCGCGCACCCAGTGCTCAGCCATGGCCACCGGATCGTCGCCAAAAACGGTCTCGTCGGCGAAGTCACCTCGACGCAAACGGACGCAGCGCCCACCCTGTATGTCGATGGCCGGAAAAAGCCTCATGGATCCCCTCCCAATCCCGCCCGGCGGGCGATGTTGCGATAGAAGCGCAGTCCCAAAGTACTCGACTCCTCAGGATGGAACTGCACGACGGCGATGCTGTCTATCTCGACGGACGATGCGAAGGAGACATCCTCGTAGTCGACGATGCACAGACACCGACGACCGGTCAAAGCACCCCTTTCGTGGACGGAATGCCGGCGCAACGGGGGTCGGAGGTGACGGCCACACGCAAAGCCTTGCCGAAGGCCTTGAACACGGCCTCGATGACGTGGTGCACTTCGCCACCGGCCAACACACGGACGTGCATGGTCAGACGGGCGTTGTTTGCAACCGCTCGGAGAAATTCCGCCACCAAGCCGCTGTCAAAGCCGGCAATGTTCTGAGTGGCCGGAGCGCCTTCGTAGGCGCAGTACGGACGACCGCTGAGATCGAGGACCACGAGCACGAGAGATTCGTCCATAGGAACGAGCATACTGCCGTAGCGGTTGATACCCCGCTTTTCGCCCAGAGCTTCAGCAAGAGCCTGGCCCAAACAGATGCCTACATCCTCCACCGTATGGTGCCCCCCGGTGTGCAGATCACCCACAGCTTCGATCTCCAGATCGAACAGCCCGTGCCCCGCTATCAGCTCCAACATATGATCGAAGAAACCCAGACCCGTGCGAACGGCCGCTTTACCCGAGCCGTCGAGGTCGAGCTTCACCGCGACCTGAGTCTCCCGAGTCTCCCGCCTGACCGTCGCCGCGCGGGGAGAGACTGGATTCTCAGGGGATGGCTCTGTCGGGACGGCGCTGTACGACTCCACGATCTCCTCCGGATGTTCGGACTACGTCAGAAACGACGCGTCTCAACCGTCCGTGCAGCTAAGGAGGCTGAGACCCACCGCCGAGCGAGAATAACACAGAGCCATCACGTGACCGGTCATAAACAACTCTGACCCCCTCCATCTCCGGACGCCCCGGAAGTCTTGCAACCCAGGTCCTTGGCCCGCAACTCGGCGGAAATACGATGGAAGGTGAACCCCTCGCTGTCGGCAATAGCCGCCAAGCACGGGGTGAGGAGCTCCACTGCCTCTGGGGACATCTCCACATAGGACGACTTGCGCCGGAACGTGTCGACCGAGAGCGGCGAGGAGAAACGTGCGGCCCCGCCAGTCGGCAACACGTGATTGCTGCCCGCCACATAGTCACCATAAGCGGTCGGAGTATGGTGCCCCAGAAAAACGGCCCCCGCAGACGTCACCAGAGGCAGGAAGGCATGCGGATCAGCTACTTGGACCTCCAGGTGTTCAGGGGCATAGGTGTTGGTCAGCAGGGCGGCCAGCGCCAAGAAGTCCTCACCCTGAGCTGGATAGAAGGCCGAAAGACTGGATTCGGTGGTCCAATGAGCGACCCCCCCCTCTCCCCGCTCCCTTTCATCATCAAGTTCGGCTGCCCGCAAGACCTCGATGGCTCCGGCCGCTCGGCGCACCAAGTCTTCCGACGCAGCGATGAGAACAGCCTGTGCCCCGCTACCATGCTCCTCCTGGGCGAGCAGATCGGCGGCGATCCATTCCGGACACGCAGTCTCGTCAGCTACCACCAGCACCTCGCTCGGTCCGGCCAGGTTGTCGATACCGACAATGCCATAGACCTGGCGCTTAGCCTCCATGACGTAGGCGTTGCCCGGTCCGCATATCACATCCACCCGGGGGATGGTGGCCGTCCCATAGGCCATAGCCGCGATGGCCTGCGCCCCTCCGGCCCGGAATACACGGTGGATACCCATGAGCCGAGCTGCCGCCAATACCGACCGGTTAACGCTGCCGTCTCTACGCGGCGGCGTACAGATGATCAACTCCTCCACCCCCGCCACTAAGGCAGGCACCGAATTCATGATGACTGTGGAGGCGTAGGACCCCAGACCACCGGGTACGTACAGCCCGGCACGGCGCACAGGTAGATGCCGGATACCCAAGCGCTGCCCTTGAGCGCCGGTGTCTTCCCAGTCGGGTGTGAGTTCGTGCCGGTGAAAGAACGTGCAGTTGTCACGTGCGGTCTCCAGGGCTGCAATGATGGTCGGATGCGCTTCTCCGTATGCCTTTTCCAGATCCTTCGCTGGCACGACCAGGTCGGCTTCACCGGCCTTGGGATGGTCAAAGCGCGCGGTGGCTTCGACTACAGCGGCGTCGCCCCTCTCACGGACATCGGCCAGCAGTGCAGCCACCACTTCGGCCACCTCACGACCGGTAGCGACCGGCGGCCGCAGGGCGGCCACCTGCGCGGCCACAGAGGCAGAAGTCAATGGGCTTATCTTCATGGTCTCACCCCTTGATACACGGCATCCTCCCCCAAGAGCTCCTTCAGCTCGGCGAACAGACTGGGCTGTGGCTCGACCCGATAATCGTCGCCAAATCTCAGCCGACGGGCACCTTCACCCATCCGCACATACATGTCCACGCAACACTGCCCGGGAAAGCGTGTGAGAATGCGCTTCAGGTCACCGATCACCGTGCTGGGGAGATGCCCCCCGTCCACAGAGAGGGCCAGCGGTTCGAGCTCCGCCCTGGGCGTGAAGGCCTCAAGCACCAGAGGTATGAATTTAGTCTCAACCTCATCCTTTCGGTCGACCCGGCCCTTGATCTTCACCACTCGATCCACCACCAGCAGGTCCTTGTTCTCCTGGTATATGGCCGGGAAACAGACGATCTCCACCGATCCTTCCAAGCCATCGACGGTGACGAACGCCATGGTCTCACCGGACCTCTTAGTGGTGATGGTCTTGACGGCGCTGATCATACCTATGATGGTCGTGGTAGTACCGTCCGCCACCTCGCCCAGTTGAGAGATGAGATGCCCGGCTTCCCGACGCACCTGTCGCCGAATGTCTTTGAGCGGGTGTGAGCTGAGATATAGTCCCAGCATCTCCTTCTCCAGGGCGAGAAGCTCTTCCTTGCTGAAGTCGCTCGTGGGGATCTCCACGGGTGGGCCACCGCTGCCGCACATCCCGCCCGAGTCTTCTCCATCCCCGACCTCCGCCAGGATATCGAAGATGGAACCCTGCCCACAATCCACATCAGCCCGCACCTTCTTACCGTGCGCCATGGCCTGGGGTAAGACCTGCAACATGCCTCGCCGCGACGGCCCGATAGAATCCATGGCCCCCGACTTCAGAAGACTCTCCACAGCCCGTCCGTTGACTACCCCGAGATCGATGCGCTCACAGAAATCGAACAGGTCACGAAACGAGCCGCCTCGGTCTCTAGCTTCGAGGATGTTGCGGATGGCGGCCTCACCCACATTCTTGACCGCATTGAGCCCGAATCGTATGCGTCCCTCCACGCCCCGAAAATCCAGCACCGATTCGTTGATGTCGGGGGGCAGCACTTCGATACCCATATCGTTGGCCACCGTCACATAGAACGGCACCTTGTCCTTGGTATCCATGACACTGGAGATGAGCGCAGCCATATATTCAACGGGATGATTGGCCTTGAGATAGGCCGTACGGTAGGAGATAAGCGCGTAGCAGGCGGCATGAGACTTGTTGAACGAATAGTCACCCGCCCTCTGCATGAGCGACCACAGGTAGTCGATCACCTGTGGAGCGGTGCCGGAAGCCGCCGCCCCGGCCCGGAACATGGGCTCAAGTTGCTCCATCTTGGCCCGTATTTTCTTGCCGATGGCCTTACGCAGGTCGTCGGCCTGAGCCGGGGTGAAGCCTCCTATGCTCTTGGAGATAGCCATCAATTGTTCCTGGTAGATGGCCACACCGTAGGTCGGTTCGAGTATGGGTCGCAGCCGATCGTCTTCATAGACGATGGCCGAAAGGTCTCGCTTATTACGAGCGTACTGGGGGATGAAATCCATGGGCCCCGGTCGGTAGAGAGCCACCAGAGCGATGAGGTCGTCAAGCCGCGAGGGCTGGATCTCCCGGAGGGCTTCGCGCATCCCGCTGGACTCGAACTGGAACACGCCCTCTGAGTCGCCCTTCGACAACATGTGGTACGTAGCAGCATCGTCCAGGGGGATGCTCTCGATGTCAAAGTCGGGATATTCGTCAGAGCGGATGATCTTCACAGCGGAATCGATCACGTCGAGATTGCGCAGACCAAGGAAGTCCATCTTGAGTAGGCCCAGCTTTTCCACGTCGGGCTGAGCCACCTGGGTGACCACCTCCGCATCGCCCTTCTGCATAAGCGCCAGATGTTCAGTCAGGGGGCCTTTGGAGATGACCACACCCGCAGCGTGGATGGAATCCTGCCGGATGAGGCCTTCGAGCGGCCGAGCCATGTCGATAACCTCGCGGACCAGGTCCTCGGCATCGTAGGCGGCACGCAACTCACCCTTGGCATCGGCCAGGCACTCATCGAGTGTGATATTGAGCACCTCAGGGACCAGTTTGGCAATACGATCAGCTTGGCCATAGGGGACGTCCATGACTCGGGCTGCGTCACGAATGGCCTGGCGGGCCTTGATGGTGCCAAAGGTAGCAATCTGAGCCACGTGATCGCGGCCGTACTTGTCGGCCACGTATTCGATTACCTTTTCGCGCCCAACCACCGAGAAGTCGATGTCGATGTCGGGCATGCTGATGCGATCGGGGTTGAGGAAGCGCTCGAACAGCAAATCGTGAGCGATGGGGTCCAGGTCCGTGATGCCCAGAAGGTACGACACTAGAGAGCCAGCCGCGGAACCGCGGCCCGGCCCCACCGGGATACCGGCCGCCTTGGCGTAACTGACGAAGTCCCAAACGATGAGGAAATAAGACGAGAAGCCCATCTTCTCCACCACGGCCAGTTCAGCCTCCAGGCGTTCCCGCACCTCGGGAGATGGATCAGCGCCGTAGCGGCGTACGAGTCCCCGCTCGCACTGCTCACGCAGGTAGGACACATCGTCATATCCCTCAGGTGCGGGGAAGGATGGTATGAGCATCTGCTCCAGGTCGATCTCGACATTGCAGCGCTCGGCCACTTCGAGGGTGTTGGCCACCGCCTCGGGATGGGCACTGAAGGCCTCGCGCATCTCCTCCCCACTCTTGAAGTAGAACTCCTGCGACGAGAAACGGAGGCGGTTGTCCTCGGAGAGGCGTGAGCCGGTCTGGATACATAACAGGACGTCATGAGCAGCGGCATCCTTCGCATGCAGGTAGTGCACATCGTTGGTCGCCACCAGCTTGAGTCCGGTACGGTCGGCCAACGCCGCCATCCTCTCGCCGATCTCAGCCAACTCGGCAATACCAGTCTCCTGCATTTCCAGATAGACGTTACCCTCACCGAAGATATCCAGCAGGCGTTCGACCTCCGCGTCGGCGGCGGCGAACTGGCCGAACTGCAGAGCCTTCGACAGGCGGCCGGTGGCGCAGCCGCTCAGACAGATGAGCCCCTCGGCGTGCTCCTTCAGGAGCGCGTAGTCCATACGCGGTTTGTAGAAGTAGCCCTCCAGGAAGGCTGCGCTCCCCAGCTTCAGCAGGTTGCGGTAACCCGTCTCATCACGCGCCAGCAGGGTGAGGTGCCAGCGCTCCTCGTTGTTGCCCACCTTGTGAAAGCGGTCTTCCACCACATAGGCCTCGATACCGATGATGGGCTTAATACCGGCCTTGCGGCACTGTTGATAGAACTGGATGATGCCCGACAGAACGCCATGGTCGGTTATGGCCACCGCAGGCATGCCCAACTCGACGGCACGGGCTACCAGTTCATCCAGCTTACAGGCCCCATCGAGAGCCGAGTAGTGCGTGTGCACATGCAGGTGACAGAAGCCGGCCGGGGACGGAGAGGGACCTTCTGGGTTGATAGAAGGCGATTGAGAAAAAGATGACAAACCGACGCTCTCCCGCTGGTCTTTAGAGTATCTCCCGCGGCACTGAGCTCAGCCGCCTGAGCGACACGCCCAACCCCGCGGACGGTGGGACGCCACGCTTTGATTCTACCGGACCCCCCTCAACCCCTCAAGGAGCACAGATGACTGAGAAAGAACGAGACCCACTGTGAGTAGATCAGACTCCCATCGCTCCCAGAAGGCAGCTGAAAACGAAGCCCCCGTGGGGTCAGTCTTCAGCTACGACGTGGTTCTTAAGGTATCCAACCCCGTCGATCTCCACTTCTACCACGTCTCCAGGCTGCAACGGCCCCACGCCGGGAGGTGTGCCCAGCATGATGAGGTCGCCTCGCTGCAACGTCATTGCCTGGCTGAGCAGCGATATGATGACGTACGGATCGCGAAACATGGCGAGGATCTGGCCTTCCTGGCACAGGCGGCCGTTCACGCGCGTTCTGATCCAGGCGTCGGACGAAGGTGGCTCCGTCTCCAGAAAAGGACCGGCCACCGCAAAGGTGTCGTAGCCTTTTGCCCGCCACCATTGCCCGTCGCCGGCCTGGAGGTTACGTTCAGTGACGTCGTTTGCGCAGGTCCAGCCAAGGACGGCCGTACGAGCCTCCTCCGGCGTCACCCGCCTGATGGTGCGGCTGATGACGACGGCCAACTCTCCTTCGTACTCAACCTTGGTGGCCTCCTTGGGATAGACGATAGCGTCGCCATGGCCTATGAGACTCGACGGGGGCTTCATGAACACCAGGAAGGGCGGTAGCTCCCCCGGAGCGGCCACGTGAACCACCTCCTCCCCCGAGGCCCTCCGGTCCGTCATCTCGGCCACGTGTTCCCGGAAGTTCCACCCCACCCCCAAGATCTTGCCTGGGAGCACCGGGGGTAGTAGTGTGACATCGTCGGCAGAGACGACCATCCCGGCCGCCTGAGAGTTGTAGGACGTATCGTCGGCGCCTAAGCTTAAGTCTAGTTGATAGCCGCTGCATGTGACCAGGGCCGGATAGACGTCGCCTTGGTACTCCACCCGTGCGATCTTCATGTCGTCTCTCCTCTTAGAGTGCCCTCGTACTGAAACTGCAGCAGTCCATAGTTGATGGAATCAACCAGAGCCTGCCATGAAGCCTCGACGACGTTCATATCCACACCCACACTTCCCCAACTACGCTGCCCATCCGACGAATCGATGAGCACGCGGGTGATGGCCGCCGTCCCTTTGTTCTCGTCGAGAATGCGCACGCTGTAGTTGACTAGCCTGATGTCGTGCACCAGCGGGAACTTCCGCTCGATAGCCTGGCGAAGAGCCGTGTCGAGCGCATTGACAGGGCCGTCGCCCTCGGCAGTCTCGATAAAACGGTCTCCGCCTACGTGCACCTTGACCGTAGCCTCAGCGACCGTGTCGCCCTCTGCGCGCTTTTCGACGATGACGCGAAAGCTTTCCAACCAGAAGAACTCTGTGTTCGAGCCCATCTCGTTGCGCAACAGGAGTTCAAACGAAGCGTCGGCCGCCTCATAATGGTAGCCGACGTGCTCTCGTTCCTTCACGCGCCTGAGCAGTCGTTGAGTCAGATCCTCCTTCCCCTCGGCCGGCAGACCCATCTCCCGCAGCCGCTCGTTGATGACGGCCCGGCCGGAGAGCTCAGACACCAGCACGCGGGGAGTATTACCCACCGACGCCGGGTCGATGTGCTCGAAGGTATGAGGGTCACGGATCACGGCCGACACATGTAACCCGCCCTTGTGTGCGAAGGCGTTGTGCCCCACATAGGGCTGATGATGATCCGGAGAGATGTTGCACAACTCGGCCACAAAACGCGACGTCTCGGTCAACTTAGCCAAATCGCGATCGGTCACGCAGTCCCGGTCCATCTTCAATTTGAGCGCGGGGATGATGGCGCACAGATCGGCGTTGCCACAGCGCTCCCCGTACCCGTTTATAGTGCCCTGTACCGAGTCGGCACCCGCCTCCACCGCCACCAGAGCGTTGGCCACAGCACAGCCGGTGTCGTTGTGGGTGTGGATACCCACACCACAGACACCCTGCAACTCCGCCACCACCCGGGCCACGATGTCGGAGACCTGCATGGGTAGAGCAGCTCCGTTGGTGTCACACAGGCAGACCGTCTCCGCACCCGCCTCTGCCGCCGCCCGGAGACAGGCTACAGCGTAGTCGGCATGCGCCAGATAGGCGTCGAAGAAATGCTCAGCATCGTAGAACACCCGTTTGCCCCGGTTCCGCAGAAAGGCCACGGACTCCGCAATCATACGCAGGTTCTCGTCTCGGTCTACGCGTAGCACCTTCTCAATGTGAAGATCCCAGGTCTTACCCACCACTGCAGCCACGGGCGCCCAGCATGCGATCAACGCGGTCAGGCCGGGATCGGCATCGGCCCGCACCCCCCGAGCTCGCGTCATGCCGAAGGCCGCCAGGACGGTCTTACCCAGTGTCTCCCGCTCCATGCGCCTGAAGAAGTCGTCGTCCTTGGGATTGGACCCAGCAAAACCACCCTCGATCACGTGGACGCCAAGGTCGGCGATGCGCAGAGCGATGCGCACCTTCTCCTCGACGGAGACGCTGAGCCCCTCGCGCTGCATCCCATCACGCAGCGTGGTGTCGTAGAGAAAGACGGCGGGGGGTGTCGTCATTTCGCGAAAGGTCGCCCCGGCGCCAGATTTCATCACAGCCCTGGCCTAGTTACCCGGATAGACGGGAGTCCCTGAATTGAGTGCGTACTCGTGGAAACGGGCTATGAGCTCCGTCGTCAGCGGCCCCGGCACGCCCGCTCCAATAGGACGCTTGTCGACCTCGACTATCGGCCCCAACTCAGCCGCGCTGCCGGTGAGAAAGGCCTCATCGGCCGTGTAGACGTGGTAGAGCGTATAGAAGCCCTCCTCCACATCCAGCCCCATATCTCGGCCCAAGCGCATGGCCACCCCTCGAGTGATACCACCCAACGCCCCAAGAGCCACACTGGGAGTCATGAGCTTACGCCCCTTGATCAGGAACACGTTGTCGGCCGTGCATTCACACACGAATCCGGACGAGGTCAAGAACAAGCCTTCGTGCACATCGGAACCACGCAACTCGAGAGCACCAAGGATATTGTTGAGGTAGTTGAGGCTCTTAATGGCCGGATTGATGGCCTGCGGGTCGTTGCGACGTGTAGCCAGAGTGGAGACCCGAAAGCCCTTTTCATACACTTCGGGTGGATAGAGGGAGATCCCACCGGCGATACAAAAAACCGTACTCTTCCCGCACTTGGCGGGGTTGAGCCCCAGATCACCCTCACCACGCGTGACCACGAGACGCACGTACCCATCCATGACCTCGTTGCGGCGGATCGTCTCCATCATGGCCTCAATGAGATCGGCCCGCGGAAGAGGCACTTCCAGCGCCAGCGCCAACGCCGAGTCGTATAGCCTGTCGATGTGGGCGTCGAGTTCAAACACCCGCCCCCGATAGACACGGATGCCCTCGAAAACACCGTCACCATAAAGGAGACCGTGATCGAAGACGCTAATCTTGGCGTCTTCTTTGCCGAAAAACTCGCCATCGATGTAGATCTGCTGCATGAAAGCCTCCTGAGGCCACGCCCGGCCCGGACTGTTGACCATCGCAGTATACGCTACAGCAGGGCCCCCACCTGATAGACAATCACTCCCAATACGAAGGCCACCACAAGAGTCAGGCCCACACTGGCCCCCGTCCACGCCCAGGAGCGGGACTCCTGCCGGATAGCCGCCACCGTAGCTATGCAGGGTATAAAGGTCATCTGCAGGACCAGGAACGCAGCGGCCGCAGCCGGGGTGAGCATGGCGGCGACGGTAGTCGCCAGATTACCCTCAGCCACTGCCGTCCCTGCAGCAGCCGCCGGGCTGAAGAGAACACCCAAAGTGGCCACGCTGGTCTCCTTGGCAACGAAACTCGAGAGGAGCGCCACGATGAAGCGCCAGTCACCCAGCCCGAGTAGAGCTCCGGCGGGTTCCAGAAAACGGCCCACACTCCCCAATACGCTCTGGCTCGGGTCGCCGCCTGGATAGTTCGAGAGCACCCAGATGATGGCCGATACGATCACAATCAGGGTGCCCGCCTTCTTAATGAATGCAATGGTGTTGTTCCACACGTACAGGCCGATCGTACGCGGATTGGGCTTGTGGTACAGAGGCATCTCCATGATAAAGGCACTTCTCTCGCCCTTAAAGACCAGGTGACTGACCCCCACGCCCACCAAGCCCAACAGCACTAGGTTCCCGCCCACGAGTGCGATGATGGCCCACAGCGCCTGCGCTCCAAAAAACGCCGGGGCCAAGAAAGCGAGGACGGCCAACCGGCCGGTGCAGGGCACGAACGGTGTGAGCAGCATGGTGAGCAGACGATCGCGGCGGTCTTCGATGATGCGCGTGCCCAATACGGCGGGAACGTTGCAGCCGAACCCCAGTACGAGCGGCATACACGACTTGCCATGTAGACCCATCCAGTGCATATAGCGGTCCATCACGTAAGCGGTACGAGCCATGTATCCTACGTCCTCGAGAAGCCCTAATGCGGCGAAAAAGATGACGAGAATGGGCACGAAAGACAAGACCGTACCGGCACCGGCCACCGCCCCGTCTACGATCAACCCTGATAGCCATGCCGGTGCCCAGCTCAACGCCCGGCGCAAGAGATCTGAGAATCCACCCCCGATGAGTTCGCTGAGCGCCCCTGAAGCCGGACCAGCCACGGAATAGGTGATGTAGAACAGCACTCCCAGGGCAGCGATCACCACCAGTAGCCCCCAGAAGGGATGTGTCGCCACCCGATCGATGCGGTCGGTGATAGCCGGAGCACCGGCGCGCGGCCGCACGACCGCCGCTCGGACCATCCTCGCCACCCAGTCGTATCGACCACCGGCGATGTCGAGGTAGGCATCTTCGTGCTGGGACAGCAGCTCATAGATTGATGGCCATACTTCGGGTGCGGTCTTCTCCACCACGGCGGCGATGTCCGCGTCACCCTCGAGAAGCTTGAGGGCTACCCACCTCGCCGGGTAGACCTCCGGCAGCCGGCCGGTCAGCAGTCCTTCGATCTGGTCCAGGACGGGACGATGCTTCTCCCGGATGGTGGGCCGGTTGGGATGTGAATCACCTTGCCCCTCCGCCGCCGCGACCGCTGCGGCAACAAGCCCACCCAAGCCCCGACGTTTGCTGGCGACGAGTTCCACCACCGGGAGACCCAGGGCCGCCTCCAACACCCCCGCCTCAACGTGGATCCCGTGAGCCTCAGCCACATCCACCATGTTGAGACCTACCACCACCGGCACATGGAGATTAAGCAGTTCGCCCACCAGGTACAGGTTGCGCTCCAGACTCGAGGCGTTGACGATGGCTATGAGGGCATCCGGCGGATCCATCAGGAGACAATCCCGCGCCACCCGTTCCTCATCAGAGCCCGAGGTCAGACTGTACGTACCGGGCAGATCAACGATCTCCACCCTGCGGCCCTCATGCATGAAGTGGCCGGTCTTCCGCTCCACCGTTTTGCCGGGCCAGTTACCCACGTGCTGATTGAGCCCGGTGAGAGCATTAAAGATGGTGCTCTTCCCTACATTGGGCTGGCCGGCCAATCCAATACGTAGGGACGCAGTCGACACGGGAAGCGGCGCAGGCGAGGCGGCCGTCTGCGTCATCGTCGGTCTCTTACTCAGCTGATACGGACGACGACAGGCCGGCCATCGCCGGCACCGCGGACGCTTCTGTGAGATCGGTCTCCACGATCACCCGCTCGGCCTGCCCTCTCCCCAAGGCAATACGTGCACCATGCGCCTCGACAATGAGCGGACCCCGCCCCCGATTGTGTACCACACGCACCTCGGACCCCGGAGTGAGGCCCAGGGCTATAAGCCGGCGGGCCAAGCCGCCGTGTCGAGGCAATGCGACCACCAGGGCCTGTTGTCCAACTGCAAGTGCAGCCAAGGTGATCATGGCCGTTCCCCCTCAGGTAGCGTATTGGCATACGCGATGAAATGAGCTAACACATCCGGCTCCAAGACGTGCTCCAGCCTACAGGCCGCAGCCTCCGCCCTATCCGCCGGGACGGAGAGGACACCGGTCAGAAAATCCCGGATAGCTAGGTGTCGTCTCTCCACCTCTCGGGCTATACGAGCACCCTCCGCAGTGAGCGTCGCATGCCCGTAGCGGGCATGCGAGACGAGACCTCGTCCGGCCAGATTCTTAAGCGCACCGGTCACCGAGGGGCGCGATACGTGTAATTCCGCCGCGATCTGGCTGACCCGGGCTACACGGGACTCGCGCTCCAAGCGGAGAATAGCTTCGAGGTAATCCTCGAGACTGGCGCTCAGCGTATCTGACTGCTCCACCTCGCCGTCCTCCCCCAGAAGTTAGGTGAGACTATTTTAGTGGCTCTCTCCTAACCTGACAACCTGGTCCCACTCCGCGATGCGAAGTTACTTCTGCAGCCTGAGCTTCACCTCGTTGACCTCATCGGCTGTCAATCCACTCGTGTCATCTCCGCAGGGAGGCAGTTGGTGCTCGGCATCAGGATGGCCGCGGACCAATGATACGACTGCTCCTGCTATCCCCAATCCGACGGCCACAAGCATAGCAGTCCGATACCCCTGCGAAAACGACGAGGCAGCCGCCTCACTGACCCCCTCGCCCAGGAAGAGGACACGTCCCCCGGTGGGCCCCAAGCTTGAGGCAGCAATAGCGCCCAAGAGCCCCACGGACATGATCTGTCCAACCGAACGCATCGTCCCCAGGAATCCGGACGCCAGACTAAGCTGGGATCGTTTGACCGAGCCCATCACTGAGGACGTGTTCGGCGAACTGAAGGCGGCCATACCCACTCCGACCGTAGCCAGAGCCAAGAGCACCCGCCCCGGTTGAGCCCCGGTGGGCAAAAAACCCAATTGCGCCACGCCCGCAGCGATCACCACCATACCTGTTGTGGCCAACATGCGCGAGCCGACCCGGTCGGAGAGGTGGCCGAACAAGGGCGACAAAAGGACCATGAAGATAGGCTGGGTCAGGAGGAAGAGCCCGGCCCGCTGAGCAGAGTGCCCCTCGACCACCTGGAGAAACACAGCCGTGAATATGGTGACGCCATGCACAGCCGCATAGTTGAGAAGGGTCGCGAAGGTACCGGCGGCAAAGACACGGTTCCTACGCACCAGATCGAGATCGAGGACGGGGTTGGCCACACGGTTCTCGACCAACCCAAATGCGACCAGCAAGACGACGAACATCGCCAACAGACCGATCGTACGCGCGTCCGTCCAGCCCCAAAACGGGACCAAGGTCAAAGGTATCAGCAACGCCGCCAGTGCAAGGCCCAGTAGGAGGGCACCTGGCCAATCCACAGCCCGTCCGGGATCCGAAGTCGGGCCGACGACGGGGTGTGCTGTAAGCGACTCCCGGCGTATGGCCTCATGGTCCCGCCGTTCAACCTTGAGCAAGGACCAGCCGGCAGCCAAAGTCACGATGGCCACGGGCACGTTGATGAGAAAGATCCAGCGCCAATCGACATGGGTGACGATCAGGCCCCCCAAGGGTGGGCCGGCCATAAGACCGAGATAACCGGCCATGACACTAAACCCCAGAGCACGTCCCCTGCCCTGCGGCGGAAAGACGGACGTTACAAGGGCCGACGTGGTGGCAGCCATAAGAGCGGATCCCGCCCCCTGGAAGGCCCGCGCTGTGATCAAGAGAGGACCGTTGAACGAAAAGGCACAGGCCAGCGAGAGGATGGCGAACACAGCCATGCCGCCCAGATAGAAGCGCACGTGTCCGCGGGCATCGGCAAGACGGCCTGCGGGGATAAGCACAATGCTCAAGACCAGCAGGTAGGCGGCCTGCACCCAAAGCGCTTCTGAATAACTCATGTGCAGGGAAGGACTGAGAACGGGAAGCGCCACCGAAACAATGGTGGAGTCCAGGGTACCCATGAACATCCCAACGGAAGTGAGCCCCAGAACCTTCCAGCGATGGCGTTGGAGTTCGGTCTCCCGGGGTGTATGCGCGGGCCTGTCCAAGTTCCTACGCCGGCGGACGTAACGGTCTGCGCCGCCGCCTCATTCTTGGATGAAACCGATACCCACCGCACCCGGTCCGATATACGTACCGATCACCGAGCCCACAATACTAGGCGGACGCAGATGGATGCGCCGGTCGGTGATCTCAGCCAGCAGGTCTCTCAGGTGCTCCATCACGGGAAGGTTGAGCCCGTGGGACAGGTTGGCATAGACATCGCTCCCGGGCTCCGTCCGCTCAAGGAGTCCACCCCGCATCGTTTCCACCGCCTGCCGCAATCCTCGCACCTTCTTGTACACATCGGCCACGCCGTCTTTGATTTCCAAGACCGGCTTGACATTGAGGATGGTCCCTACAAGGTGGGACGCTCTGCCGATGCGCCCCCCCTTGTAGAGATAATCGAGAGTCGTGGGTAGGAAGAGGAACGTCTTGTTGGCGTGGAAGTAATCGATGTAGGCATCGAACTCCTCCTCGGGCGTCCCCCGGTCTATCCGCTCCATCAGACGATCGACCAGCAACGCTATCCCCCCCGTTGCCAGACGGGAATCGATGACCTTCACACCGTCAAACTGCCCAGCGATCATCGCAGCCGTCTGATGGGTCCCACTGAAGTCGCCGCTCAGGTGAACGGAATAGACACGGGCGTAGCGCTCCAGTAAACGACCGTAGAGCTCCGTCCACACACCGGGAGCCGGCTGAGACGTGGTGGGCAGCTTCGGAGCGGCAGCTAGTTTCTGGTAGAAGAGCTCCGGACTCAACTCAACCCAGTCGAGGTACGATTCTTCCCCGAAGAACACCGTGAGCGGCACCAACGTCAGATTCGGGTCGGAAGCCAGATTATCGGGAAGATCGGCGGTCGAATCCACCACCAGGGCCGTCGTCGAACGGTCGATGATCACAGCCGCGCCGCCATCTCAGCCTCGAGTGACCGACTTGGCCACTATGTCACCCACCGCATCCGTCCCCATGCCCATCTGACCTGCAGTCATGGACTTCATCCGGCCGACGGCCTCGGTTATGCCCTTCTCGATTGACGCAGCAGCCCGGCCCTCCCCCAGATGCTCCAGCATCATCTGCACGGCTCCGATAGCTGCCAGCGGGTTGATAGCATTCTTGCCCGTCCAATCGGGTGCTGTGCCACCGATGGGCTCGAACATGCTCACGCCCTCCGGATTGATATTCCCACCCGCAGCTATACCCAGACCGCCCTGCGTGATGGCACCCAGATCGGTGACGATATCCCCGAACATGTTCTCAACCACCATGACGTCAAACATCTCCGGGCTGGCAACCATGTAAAGGCAGGTGGCATCGACATGGTAGTACTCGCGCTTGATATCCGGGTACTCCGCACCCATCTCAGCAAAGACCCGGTTCCAAAGTTTGTACATGTGGGTAAGTACGTTCGACTTGCCGATCAATGCCAATGTGTTCTCCGGGCCCACGCCCCGCGCCTTCTTGCCGTATTTGCGCGTGTACTCGAAGGCGTAACGCAGACACCGTGACACCTGGTCGTAGGTGTAGACCATCTCCTGGATGGCAACCTCATCCTTGGTGCCCACTCGAGCGTTGCCACCCAGATTCGTGTACATGCCACCGCTATTCTCGCGGATGACACAGTAGTCGATATCCTTGGGACCCTTGCCCTTGATGGGCGTCTCAACCCCAGGGATCAAACGCACAGGACGCAGATTGATGTACTGGTCGAGGGCAAAACGGGCCTTGAGCAAGACACCCTGCTCAAGGATGCCAGGCGCGACCTGCGGATGGCCGATGGCTCCCAGGATGATGGCCTGGTGCTCACGGAGCTCATCCAGAGCCGCATCGGGCAATGTCTCGCCCGTGCGCATATAGCGCTCACCACCGAAGTCGTAGGTGCTAAGCGTGTAGGTGAACCCCTGCTGGGCGGCTGCGGCCTCAAGGACCTTCAGCCCCTCGGCCACGACCTCCGGACCGGTACCATCTCCAGGGATGACGGCAATCTTGTACTCCATGTTCGTCCTTTCTGCTCCAGGGCCTCGCAGCAACGTGGTACTCAGACGGCTGCAGCCTGTGTCTTCAAATAGGGCAACAGACCACCCGCCGCGACCAGTTCGCGCATAAAGGCCGGTAGAGGTTGGGCCCGATAGGTGACGTCGGTGGTCAGGTCAACGATCTCACCCGTGGCCAGTTCGACAGTCAACTCATCCCCCTCTTTGATGCCATCCACCGCTTCTGGAGCCACTAGTATAGGCAAACCGGTATTGAGGGCATTCCGGTAGAAGATACGGGCAAAACTCTTGGCTATCACCACCGACACGCCCGCGCCTTTAAGGGCGATGGGAGCATGCTCGCGGCTGGACCCACAGCCAAAGTTCTCGTGGGCCACCACGATATCACCAGGCCGCACTTTGCTCGGGAAGGTGGGATCGGCATCTTCCATCACGTGTTGGGCTAGTTCGGCGGCCGTCTTCATATTCAGGTAGCGGGCCGGGATGATGAGGTCGGTGTCGATGTCACGCCCGAAGGTCCAGGCGCGTCCACGTAGAGCCGTCACGGCTGCCTCCTTCCGCCTATCTGGTCCGGTGTTGCGATGTGGCCGGCCAGCGCGCTGGCGGCCGCCACGTACGGACCGGCCAAGAAGACCTCCGAGCCCGGATGCCCCATACGGCCGACGAAATTGCGGTTCGTCGTGGAGACGGCCCGTTCACCCTCAGCCAGTACACCCATATGCCCACCCAAGCAGGGCCCGCAGGTGGGAGCCGAAACGGCAGCTTCAGCCTCCAGGAACACATCGAAAAGACCCTCGTCGTTGGCCTGCTTCCATACGGCCTGGGTGGCCGGGATCACGATACAGCGCACGTCCTTGTGCACCTTGTGACCACGCAGGACCTCCGCCGCCTGCCGTAGATCTTCGATACGCCCGTTGGTGCAGCTGCCGATGACCACCTGATCGATCCTGACGTCGCTCAACTCATCGGCCGGCTGGGTGTTCGATGGTAGATGAGGCTTGGCCACCATTAGAGGGATCTCGTCCGCCCGCCACTCATAGGTCTTCTCGTAGACCGCGTCAGGATCGGAAGTGACGTAACGCGGCTCGCGGTGAAAACGCCCCTCCACATAGGCCTTGGTGATGTCGTCCGGAGCGATGATGCCGTTCTTGCCTCCGGCCTCGATAGCCATATTGCAGATAGTAAAGCGCGAATCCATGGACAGACCGCGGATGGTCGAACCGGTGAACTCCATGGCCTTGTACAGGGCCCCGTCCACGCCGATCTGGCCGACAGTGAAGAGAATGATGTCCTTGCCCGTTACGTAGCGGCCTAGTTCTCCTTCGAAGTTGAAGCGATGACTCTCGGGCACCCGAAACCAGGCTTCGCCGGTTGCCATAGCCCCAGCCAGGTCGGTGGAGCCTACGCCCGTAGAGAAGGCCCCCAGAGCGCCGTACGTGCAGGTGTGCGAGTCTGCGCCGATAACCGCGTCACCGGGCCCCACCAACCCCTGCTCGGGCAGAAAGGCGTGCTCCACGCCCACGCGACCTACGTCATAGAAGTGCGTCAGCCTGTACTTCTTGCTGAACTCGCGCATCTGCTTGACTAGACCCGCCGACTTGATGTCCTTGTTCGGCGTAAAGTGATCAGGGATGAGAACGATCTTTTCTGCGTCGAACACGCGATCGAACCCGGCCTTCTCGAACTCATCGATAGCAACCGGGGCAGTGACGTCGTTACCCAGACAGAGATCGAGCCTAGCCATGATGAGGTCACCCGGCACCACAGATTCTCTACCGGCTGCTTTGGCCAGGATCTTCTCGGTCATGGTCATAGCCATACCATGTACCCCCAATCGTCGTGGCTTGCTGAGGAGAGGATTGCGACACGCATATACCCCGGCCGGAGCAGCCGATGGATACAGGCGGGCGGTGTATTGTAGTGTACCCCCTAGAGCTTACGCAACCGGGGCACTTCAGACACCCGACCCGCGTAACTCAGGGACATGACCACGACGTCTTCAGCCACCTCCTGCCGCGTTGCGGCGACGCCATCCACGGGGCTCCAGCAGCCTCCCAACTGGACGGAGTGCTCTTCTACCACAATCCCACCGAACGGACGATGGCCGCCGCGTATCCCTGGATTTTGCTCCCGTACTCGGAACCCGGAGCCCACTTGCCGCTCAAGTCGAAGACGGTGCGCACGTTGCCCCTGTGCACCGAGCCGTCCGGCTGCCCGAAGTGACGAGGGTCACCCGGCGTGGTGATGGGACCGTCAACCGGCTGCTGCACCATGACGCAGTAGGGGTCGGACATGTGCTTGGGATAGAGGTACCACGCCAGGTGGACGTACTGCGCAATCACCCCGAGCTCGGCCGTAGCGAAAGAGTGTCCCGGGACACCACCACCGATGGCACCGATGCCGGCCATATTATTCTGTTCCGGCATGACATCACCACCGAATTGCCCATAGCCCGTCTCGTGGATCATCTGCGCCCACGCCATGTCGGCCCTGATGCCAAAGCGCTCGCCGTAGGTCACGTATAGCTTGGCCAAGGTAGTGAGCGAAACGGTGAACCTGCCGTCTCCCTTACCACGTGCCCTGAACATGTCAACCAAGTCGGTGGAATCGCCCAAGAAACGACCGTTCATACCCGCCGGATCAGTCCCCATGACGTTGAACAGTACCGCAGCCGCCTGGCCACGTGTGGCCTTCGCCCACGGCGACATCGAGCCAATCCTAGTACCCGCCGGAGCAAGGTCGCGCAGGAGACCGTTGTATTGCGCCACCCGGGCCACGACTCCATGAGAAGGATCGAAGACGCCCCAAGCCGACTTGTACGAGGCCGGTGGAACAACCAGCGGGCTCAAGGCGCCCCGAGTGGCTATCGTGATCACCTGTGCCAGCGTGATGGGCGCCGTCGGTTTGAAGATGGGCCCCTTGGCGCCGACGTATCCGATTACCAGCTTCTCGCGCTGAGCCGCCGCCACGTAGTTGTCGGGATACAAGGAGTCCGCTCCGCTCCGTTGCACATCGATAAAGCTACACACATCGGCCTCACTCACAGCGATGCGCATAGCCTCCACCGCCATCTTGGCGAACTGCTGCCGTGTGACCGGATCGTCGGGACGAAACGTGCCGTCGTTGTACCCTTCCAACACCCCCAACTGCGCCATTGTCTCGATTTGGACATGATAAGCATGCGACGACGGCACATCGACGAACCCAGCCGTTCGTGCCTGGGCAGAAGGAGCAAGACTCAGCGAGACGGCCACTGCCGTCACGACCAAGGCGAATAACCCCACCGACCGTGCGATCCCGGCCCTGCTGATAAGAACGGATAGCAACATATCTCCCCCAAAAAGCATGTGAGGCTTTCGCAGCTCCGATTACTAGTAGCTTCTACTAGTAGCTTCTTTGCAGCCTCCTCAAGCCCTCCCGAAGAAATCGGACTCCGGGCACAACTAAACTGTGACGTCGGAACCCGCCCGGCCCCGACGTCACAGTCCTCAAAAAATTATAGTTAGGAACGAGGCAGATCGTGCCTCACTACCTCGATCGGAGGCTCGCCCTTGACACTCTCCACGACCCCCCAAGCCTTGTCGATGTTCTCCTTGTACCCTTCGAGAAGCAGGACCACCGCTCCCTCGCTACCGCCCACGCCTCCGCTGGAGACGAGGCGTCCCTTCACACCTGCCAAGATACCCAACGCCTCGATCTCGGTTACGACCAGCGATTGACACAAGGGGTAGAGGAAGCAGGGCAGACCCATGCTGCGACTGATCGATAGCTGTCCCCAACCCACGGCGGCTTCTTCCACGCAGGGTACCAACTTCTCGAGACCCACCGGCGTGATGACAGAGAGGCCCCGCGAGATGACAAACCTCTGCAAAGCACTCATGGTACCCGCTCGGTTATTCGAGCAGAGGACACCGGCGTTGCCGCGCGGGTCGACTGCGTTCGCGCCCTTGATGGCCACATCTCCCTTCTCAAACGTATCGTAGAATGGGGTGGCATCCTGACTCACCCGCTCGCCCTTGACAAAGAAGCGCGTCTCTTCGCGATCGTCCTTGCAGGTCCGGGTAAGAAGGCCGTCGGCGACGATACCCACTGAATACCGGTAGGGAGGGATCTTCTCCCCTGTGAGCTCTTCGAGGATGAAGGCGCAGGTCGACCCAGTGCACACTGCGAGCCTGCCGTTGGCGTAGGCCGAGGTGACCTCCGGAAGAGAAGCTACCGTCTTGGCCAACAGGCGCCTGGATTCCGCCGGATTGAGGACAACGAGAGCCTGTTCGATCCTCGAAGTATCACTAAGATCGAGTTTCACGGGATAAAACATGTGGTGCCTTCCCTTTCTCGGACGGAGGGCTCAATGTACGTCTGCATAGAGAGCAGCCGGCCCTCAGAGTGGGGCGTCCGACTCAGCAGCCTGATGAACCATACGCAGTCTTCCATGAGAGGGTGGTAGAGTCAAGTGCAGCTCAGCCCTCGTACCCCGCCACGGCCATCCCTAACAACTGCTGGAAAACGAAACCCCGGCCACATCGTCCGAACCGGCCTCTATACTGGCTTAGAACGCTTCCGGCGCCACAGACGGACGAATTCATCACTAAATTCGTCACCAAAGATCATCGGGAGTACCCGGGATCATCCGGACCATAGACTATCCCGCAACAACATGGGAGGGCGAATGAACGTAGGCCAACAGACAATCGAGTGGCTCTATACCGAGTTGCTGAGGGTTGATGACAAGTGGTCCGAGCCTACACCGGCCGGCTTTCGTTGGTGGCCCGACAAGAATATCCAGACCATTGAGATCATCGGCCAGTCGCAGGACTCGGACGGCGATGCAGGACATCTCATCTCCATACGTACAGAACTCCTGCGATCTCTCGTCCTCGACGAAGGTTCCCTGACGAGGCTCAACACATCGCTCATGCCTTTGGCTTCTCTATCCGGCCCCGTATACTCACCGGAGACTCAGACACTCAGTCTCTGCTCGTTGGTCGCACTCCACGAAGGGATCCTGAGTTCGATGAGACCGCTCATCGGCATGGCGGCCGTCCTCCAGGCAAGCGAAGCGCGCACCGCGGCCGCCCGCCTGACACAGGTCCTTGAGGCGGAAGAGGCCATAAGCGGACATCCCACAAACGGGATCCGCCCGGAACCGGATGAACTCACCGACATAGTAGAGGGCCTGATAACTCCGCTGGGCAAAGAGCCCAGCCGTTGGCAACCCGGCGAATTCCAGCAGTTGGTTGACCGTTACACCCAGGAATCATTGGCACTGTGCGCTACAGTGTCCGGGCCGAGCATCACGGTGGAGTTCCCCTACACGGATGAGCCGTCTCTCCTTCGAGCAACGGCGAATGAACCCCACCCCGATTACGGCAACGGACTCTCCCTGATGCAGTCGTTCTCCATCGACCCGCTACCCGAGGCAGAAGGCGCCGCTCTGGCCCTCTCACTGAACGACGCCTACTTGAGGCAAAAGCCCTCCGGCTACGGTCTGGGTAGCTACAGCTACAAAGACGGCGCCATCCGCTTCACAAGCTTCTTTCCCAACGCCATATACAGCCGAGGCCTGCTGACCAATATCTTCTACTCCAGCGCCGGTCGGGCACGCGAGATGGCGCTACGTCTGCCCAGTAAGGATTGAACCGCAGACCATCGCCCGACACCAGTCGTCCGTGCGTCCGGAAGCAGAGGGGCTGCTGAAAAAAACAGAGGCGCCACGGTGATACCGTGGCGCCTCTGCACACCATACTCAGAACCATGTCACAGCGGACCGTCCTGGGTAAGAAATGTCACCCCTTGCGGGCCCGCAGATGCGCCTGCCATTCCTCTTCACTCGGCTCGTTGCACTTACACAGCAGCGTCTCCCACTCCTTATCGACCCACGCCTCAACCTCGCGAAGGGCATCCGCGAATCGCGGCTGGAACAGATGAGCGAAACGGCCCTGGCGCTTGAGCCACGGCGCCAGTGGCAGCTTGCGCTGCGGACGATAGGTGAGTCGATATTCCCCATTCTCGTACTCGAAGAGAGGCCAGTAGCATGTGTTGACCGCCTCACGAGCCAAGTCTATGGTCTCGGCCCCATCCGCACGCCATCCCCGCGGGCAAGGGGACAAGACATTGATGAATGTCGGCCCGTCGACAGAGAGGGCTTTGGCCGCTTTGCGCACCAGATCGCGCGGGTCGTGCGGTGACGCCTGGGCCACATACTCCAGGTTGTGTGCAATCATCAGTTCGGTGAGATTCTTGCGGTGCTGCACTTTTCCAGCCACATCTTCTCCCACCGGGCTGGTGGTAGTCCAAGCGGCCATGGGAGTAGCCCCGGAGCGCTGGAAGCCCGTGTTCATATACGCCCCATTGTCATAACAGACATAGAGCATCCTGTGCCCCCGATCCATGGCTCCAGAGAGCGACTGCAGACCAATGTCGTACGTGCCTCCATCTCCGCCGAAGGCAACGAAGTGCACGTTCTCGTCGATGAGTCCCTTTTTCTTGAGCGCACGGAAGGCCACTTCCACACCACTCAGGGTGGCAGCGGAGTTTTCAAAGGCCGTGTGGATGAAGCTGCTCTTCCACGACGTGTACGGGTAGATGGTGGTACTGACCTCAAGACAGCCGGTGGCCGAACTGACCACCACCGGATCGCTGGTGCCCATGAGTATCTGGCGCACAACGATAGGCGCCCCACAGCCGGCGCACATACGATGCCCTCCGGCCAGACGGCTACCCTGATCGACCAACTCGAGCCATCGTGCACGCGCTTCCTCAAAATGATTAGTCTTCGTGAGGGCGTCCACCGGGCATACGTCCACACATTCCCCACACATGATGCACCGGCTCTCGTCCACTTTGAACGAGGTCAGTTCGCGCTGGTTGAAGGTGAGCGCCCCCGTGGGGCAGGCTGTAACACACCGACCACAGGAGATGCAGTCGGTAAACTCCAGACTGTCCCCATAGGGCGTATCGATACTCATGTCGAAGCCACGTCTCACAAACTCGTAGCAGGCCGGGCCCGCCACGTCACGGCACACCCGTACACATCGGCCGCAGGCTATGCAGCGCTCCATATCGCGCTGGATGAAGGGGTGATCACGCTGAGACTGCACCACTCGCACCCGGCCACCCGGCCTGATCAATTCGTTGGTCGTGATACCGTACTCCACACCCAGCCTCTGCAGGTCGCAGGTACCTAAGCTGGGACAAACGCACTGCAGACACCGCTTGGCTTCTTCCTGAGCCTTGGCCATGTCGTAGCCCTGCTCGACCTCGCGGGTAGTGCCCGCCAGACGCTCGGCACCTTCGACCTGTGGCATAGCCACCCGAGGAGCCGGGTCGGCCTTCGCGCCCATGTGGAGCCACACCGGATTGCGCTCGACCAGACGTCGGCCGAGCGAACTAAGCCTATCGGCCGAGCGGAGCTGATCCAGATAAGGAAGAGCAGCGTGTTCGGCGAGCACCTTCTCCAGTGCGGGAAGATCCTCGCCCCACAGCCAGGCGTCGACACTAAGGGCGGCGCGCTTGCCAGAGGCGACGGCGTGGATCGTCGATGGTGTCCGACCGGCGGCATCCGCAGTCACAAAGACGCCTTCGTGGGACGTGCGTCCGGTGTATGCATCTACGTGCGGATATGAGGGATGATCTTCTTCCCCGCCCCGTTCGGCGTGGGCCAAGATCACAGTCGCCCCGGCCACTAGGATGCCGGCTCCATCCCGCCCGCACTTAACGCCCTGGACCTGCCCATCCACAGCCACGACCTCAGTCGCCGTAGTGTCGAACTCAAAGCGCACGTTCTCCTGGAGTGCAGCCTCTACTCCATCGCTACCCGAAGGCATGACTTCCGCCTTCTGGGCCGTTATAACGACCACTTCGGCGGCACCGAGGCGGGCGACCGTCCGGGCCACGTCCACGGTACCCATGCCGTCGCCGACCACAATCACCGTGCCGCTCAACTGCACGGTCTCGCCTCCACGCAGGCGCCTCATTAGATCCAAACCATCGAGTGCCGCTTCGCCACCGATCAAAGTCGGTCGAGATGCGCCACTGCCTCCGGCGTTGGTGATGATCAAGGCATCGAATCCGGCATCGAGCAGTCTCTCGGGGTCCATCTCGGAACCGATCTTCGACCGGCCCCTAAAACGTACGCCGGCATCCCACAGCGGCTGGAGTTCACGTTCGAGCACGTTGATGGGTAGGCGAAACTCCGGGATGTAGTACCGCAATACCCCGCCCGGCTTCTCCTCCTGATCGTAGATCGTAACAGCATGGCCGCTCTTCACGAGGAACCACGCCGCGGCCAGACCCGCCGGACCCGCTCCCACCACTGCCACCCGCATGCCACTCGACAGCCCCGGTACCAGGTCGGCCGAGGCATGATCGGCAGCAGCGCGGTGTAGTGCGCAGATGGCCACAGGCTCATCCACCTGCCCGCGACGACACACCGACTCACAGTAGGCAGGGCAGATACGTCCCAGGATACCGGGGAAGGGCAGCTCCTCACGCACGATGGCCGCTGCACCCGCCGCGTCACCCTCAGCAAGGGCGGCCAGATACCCGGGGATATCGACATGGGTCGGGCAGGCATGTGTGCAGGGCGCTTCGCAGTACGAGTTGTGGTCGGAGAGATACATCTTAAGGTAGCTCTCCCGGCGCGCTCGTACTCGAGGCGTGTCGGTCCTCACCACCATGCCCTCGGCGGCGCGTGTAGTGCAGGCGGCTTGGAGCTTACCCACACCCTCTACCTCAACCAGGCACAGGCGGCAGGCGCCCCAAGGTGACGCCCCGGGCACGTGGCAGAGAGCAGGAATATCGATACCTTCGCGACGGGCGACGTCCAGGATGGTCTCACTCTGACGCGCCCGCAGATCCCTGCCATCGATAATCAGGCTCACGGTCGTCTCAGTCTGGGTGCTCATGCTTGCCTCCCTTGAGCGGGCTGGAGCACGCCTGTTTCCACCCGCACAGCATCAAACCTACATGCCTCGCGACAGGCGTCACACTTGAGGCAGAGCTCCTGGTCGATAATATGGGGCTGCTTCCGTTCTCCACTGACCGCCGACACCGGACACGCCGACACGCAAGCGCGGCAGCCGTTACATACGTCCTGATCAATGGTGTAGCGGATCATCGGACGACAGACCTTGGCCGGGCAACGCCTTTCCACGACGTGAGCCATGACCTCGTCCTTGAAGTAGCGCAGGGTCGACAAGACCGGGTTGGGAGCACTGCTGCCCAAAGCACATAGCGATCCCTCAACGATATCGTCCCCCAGACGTTCAAGGAGTTCCACATCTTCCACCGTAGCCGTACCGGCGGAGATGGATTCGAGGATCTCCAACATCCTACTGGTACCCACCCGGCAAGGTACACACTTTCCACAACTCTCTTCGGCGGTAAACTTCAGGAAGAATTTGGCAAAATCAACCATACAGGTAGTGTCGTCCACGACCACCAGGCCACCCGAGCCCATCATGGACCCCGCCTCGATCAGGCTCTCGAAATCAACCGGCTCATCGAGAAGTTCAGCCGGTAGGCACCCGCCGGAAGGCCCACCCAACTGCACGGCCTTGAACTCCCGGCCCGGCAGCATGCCCCCGCCGATGTCGAAGATGACCTCGCGCAACGTAATACCCATGGGGACCTCTATCAGGCCTCCATTATTGACCTTCCCGGTAAGGGAGAAAATCTTCGTACCCTTGCTGGTCTTAGTGCCCTTGGACGCGAAGGCCTCGGCGCCGTGGTTGATGATCCAAGGCACGGTCGCGTAACTCTCCACGTTGTTGAGGTTGGTCGGCTGCCCCCAGAGACCACGAGCGACGGTACGTATGTGCTTGCCACGGGGCATCCCGCGCATCCCCTCGATGGATAGGGTGAGGGCGGTGGATTCGCCGCAGACGAAGGCGCCGGCCCCTTGATTGATATGCACATCGAAGTCGAAACCCGAACCCAGGATGTCCTTGCCCAGCAGATTATGCGCGCGCGCCTCGTCCAAAGCCCAACGCAAACGTTCGACGGCGAAGGGATACTCATGACGGACATACACGTAGCCTTCCACCGGACTGTTATCTGCCCCGATGGCATAGGCGGCAATGATCATGCCCTCGATAACACTGTGCGGATTCCCTTCGAGCACCGAACGGTCCATGAAGGCCCCAGGGTCACCCTCGTCAGCGTTGCAAACGAGGTAATGTTTCTCGCCGGGGTTGTTGCGACAGTAGCGCCATTTGAGACCGGTCGGGAAACCGGCTCCACCTCGACCGCGCAGGCCACTCTTCTCGATCTCATCGATGACGGCCATCGGATCGGCCGCCTTGAGCACCTTAACCAGGGCCGCGTAACCGTCATGGGCCAGGTAGTCGCCCAAGGAGAAGGGGTCGATCCTGCCGTTGAGATTGAGAACGATCCGCTCCTGCAGAGAGTAGAAGGGGATATCCTTCTCGAGAGCCAACGATTGACCCGTCCCAGGGTCCTTGTAGAGCAATCGCTCGACCACACCATCGCTCACGATGCTCGTATCGATGATCTCTGCTACATCTTTGGGTTTGAGCCGCGGATAGAAAATGCCTTGCGGCGCTACCACCACCAACGGGCCCTGTTCACAGAACCCGTGACAACCGGTTTCGATCACCGAAACGCTATCCGAAAGACCCCGCTCCTGCAGGGCCGCCTCTATCGCTTCTCGTAGAGCCACACGACCGGAGGCATGACAGGCCGTACCGGCACAGATCCGTATCTCGGTCTTGTTCTCGTCACGAACCTTTGTGTCGGCGGTGACTGTAAGAGCCTTAAAGGCCGACTCGATACTCTCGGAACGCGTGTGTGCTGCGCCGACGCTGGAGTCACCCGTCGTCACGATGCCACCTCCTGCTTCTGCAACCTCCGCACGAGCCTACGTGCTTCGCTCGGCCCCACCCGGCCGATGGTCTCGCCGGTCCCCAGTCGCACCACCGGTGCCAGAGCACAGGCGCCCACGCAGTTCACAGTCTGAATGGTGAAAAGCCCATCCGGCGTGGTGGCGCCCACAGGGACACCCAATTCCAGGCTGAGTGCCTCGACGACGAGCGGCGCACCGGCCACATGGCAGGCCGTCCCCATGCATACATCGATAACGTGTTTTCCCACCGGCTGCAGCCGAAACTGATTGTAGAAACTAGCCACACCGAAGACCCGGGAGAAGGGGACCCGCATCTCATCTGCGATGTTCTCCAGGATCACCCGCGGCAGATATCCATATGCATTCTGGGTCGCATGCAGTGCTTCGATGAGACCGGACCCCGAGCGAATACCGGCCACCACGGGATCGAACAACTTCATATCTATATCCGGCTGAGGCTCCGTAGACGGGACGGCCTTCTGCTCAGGAGCCTCGGGTTGATACTCAATGCTAATACAATCCACAGGGCAGGTGCGCTCGCATAAGGTGCACGAGTAACATCGGTAGCCGTCGTCTTCTTTCTTGGTCAGACCGATAAGACCGCTCCCGGGACGAGCACCCACCAACTCACGCCGCTCAAAATCGATACCCTTGAGGACTTCATACAGAGCAGAGCCTCTGAGGCCGGCCTCCTGCCCCATCCTGGAGTCGCCTTCGATTTTGTTAGTCATGCTATTACCTCAATCCTCACGCAGGTTGAGGTAGCGGCGCTCCGCCGAAGCCCGCCCCCCGCTCTCCGCGGCCGCCTGCAGCACCGCAAAGGCCTGCTCGATATTGTCGGGATAGATGTCGCGCCCACCCAGGCCGTAAATGAACGGCAGCACCTGGGGTCTCGGATCGTTGTCGTACAGGGCCGAGCGAATCTCCAGGAATACGGGCCCTGCCTGCGCGCCGAAAGAATCGGCCCGCTCCAGCACACCAACGACCTTCACATGCGCCAGAGCCTGAGCGTACGCAGCATAAGGGAAGGGTCGGAAGACGCGCAGTCGAATCATCCCGGCCTTAACTCCCTTGGCGCGCAACTTGTCCACGATCATCCTGGTCGTACCGGCAGTTGACCCGAGCACCACGATGGCGATCTCGGCGTCATCAAGCCGGTACGGCTCAAGTAGGCCGTAGTGGCGGCCGCTCACCTCAGCGTACTCGTCGGCGACCTGCTGGATCACAGACAGGGCCCTGTCCATAGCCCGGTTCTGTGCCACCTTGTGCTCAAAGTACCATCCGTGTAGACCGTCGAAAGGCCCCACCGTCACCGGCCTCTGCACGTCCAACAATGGGTTGATGGCACGGTATGGCCCAATAAAATTCTGCACCTGCTCATCGCTCAGCATCGAGAGCGGTCCGATGGCCCCACTGATGACGTACCCGTCGTACATGTGCATAACGGGCGTGCGAACATCCAGGTGCTCAGCGATCTTGACGGCCTGGATGCAGTTGTCGTATGCCTGCTGATGATTCTCACCGTAGAGCTGGATCCAGCCCGTATCGCGACCGCCCATGGAGTCGCTGTGGTCGCAGTGGATGTTGATGGGACCCGACAAAGCACGGTTCACGGTGGTCATCACCAACGGCTGACGGTAGCTCGCTGCGATGAAGAGAAGCTCCCACATCAAAGCGAACCCTTGTGAAGAAGTGGCGGTCATGGTACGAGCGCCACCGGCAGCCGCACCGATGGCGGCACTCATAGCCGAGTGTTCCGACTCGACCGTGACGAATTCGGTGCTCACACGGCCGTCCGCGACCATCTGCGCGTAGATCTGCACGATCTCCGTCTGGGGAGTGATGGGATACGCGCACACCACGTCGGGATCGATCTGACGCATCGCCTCGGCGACGGCCTCATTTCCCGTAACCGCTATCGTCCTGCTGTTATCCGCCCCCACCCTGTCACTCCTTCTCGTCTGGTCGCATAAAGATCGCGTCCGCCGGACATTCCTTGGCGCAGATGCCACACCCCTTGCAATGCTCGAGATCGATGCCCGCCAGCCTTCCGTCGGCGATGATGATCGAGGCATCGGGACAGTAGAAGTAACACAGCATGCAACCGCTACACTTCTCCGCATCGAAGCACGGCACCATCGACCGCCAGCCGCCGGTCTCAAATTGGTCGGAATTGCCTGCTTCAGGGATGGTGGCCCCGAGTTCGTGTCGATCGGGGCCCCAGTCGTTGATATCACTGATATCCCACGTGGGCTTCTTGACCAGACTCATTCGCCCTGGACCTCCTCGTAGCTTCTCGTGAGAGCCTCGATGTTGCCATCGACCACCTTCTGGGAGAACTTCTTGCCGAATTCCGCGCGCAGGAATTCCGCCACCTCCTCGACAGGAAAGAGGCCGGTTATGCGGGCAAGCGCTCCCACCATGGGTGTGTTCGGGATAGGCCGCCGTATAGTTTCGGCGGCTATGCGGCTCGCGGCGACCGTGTAGAGACGGCGTCCCTTGACCCCGTGCTTCGCACGCAACTCGGCGGGAGACATCTCCGTGTTGACCAGCACGATCGCGTCCTCGGGCGCACCTCTAGCCACATCGACCACGCCCAGGAGAGAGTCGTCAAGGACCACCACGATCTGTGGATGTTCGATGCCGCAGTACAATTGTATGGGTTCATCACTCACCCGAGTGAATGCGACGATTGGAGCCCCAGAACGCTCCGGTCCATATTCGGGAAAGGCCTGGAAGTGCTTCCCTTGGCCGAGAGCCAGTTCGGCCACCATCTTGGCTGCCGTGACCGCTCCCTGCCCTCCACGCGCATGCCAACGGATCTCAGTCAGATTCGTGTCTGCAAGCGCCTCGATCCCGTCGCTTGTGGCAACCATTAACAAACCCCTTTTCGGCGAATTACCCTGTCCCCAGCACCAACCTAGGCGGCCGGAGCGGTGAGTCTCGTCGCTTCGCGCCTACCCCTCTTCCCGCAACCTTCACGCACGTCAGCCGGAGTCGACGGCCTACCGGCACTATGCTTATTGAGGCCATCCATGAACTCGGAGTAAGTCTAAGCTCACAAAAAGAGATGCCATGCTCCATGGCGTGACCCACGAGACTCAGGGCATACAAAATCGAGGCTTTCGAAATGATTGCCCCCCCAGTGACTCCCTTTCCCGGCGACTTCCCCCAGTTCAAAGTCGGGAAGAACATTAGTATACCAGTGGGCCGAGAGTCATGGCGTCTGACGACACAGGTAACCCTCCGCATGCTCAGGACGATACGGCTACGCCTATCAGGTTGCTAAAAAACGAAGGGGCCGACAGCCGTATTCCGGCCGCCGGCCTCGACTCGTACAAAAAACCCAGGGACTCCACCATCTCCGCACAAACGGAGGAAAGGTTCGGCCACCGATCGAGAACCACTACCCCAGTTTTTCGATCTGGGTGATATCCTTAATATTGGTGAACTCTTCAACACCCTCATCCGTCGTAACCCAGATGGCCTCACCTCTAACGGAGAAGGAAACATTCTCGGTGCTGTGTATTCTACCTCGGAATTGACCGGTATAGTTACCCGAAGTATCATCACCGGCATGGGATATCCGGGAATAGGTGACTTTAATGCGAGATCCCGGCTGGACATTGTCTAACTTAGAGAAGTACTTGTCTGACTTATCGTAGCTATCGCAGATTATGCTCTGACTTTCTACATGGGTAACTCTAGTAGTATCAGCTATATCACAATCGCCCTTATCAACGATATAATGCACGCAATCAACACATCCTTCCCAGTGTAGATTGCCAATCACCTTACTCATTTCTCTATATCCTTTATTAGGACTTATGGTACAAGTCTACAAGCTCTGCTCTAGGACCACCCACCCACACGGTTAACGTGCGGACCTCCGGGGGTGGCAGGTGCTCAAGCCTCGGTGCAAAAAACAACCTCAGTGGCATTCGCCTTGGATCCGGCCGACGAACTGGCCCACACGAAGGCGACCTGAGTTTCTTTTCCTCCGACGAATTTGAGAGCCCCCTCGTCGGATTCCCATTCAAACAGTACGAAGACCCTCTCGGGGTCGTTCAGGTCACGGAGGACCTGCGCGCCTTTCGAACCCAGCTCCCTGCGACGATGAGCATCGTTTCTGAAGACGGTCTCAAAATCTCCCCAGTTGTCTTTCTTGACCCTGTGCTGGACGACAACGTACGGCATCTTGATCCCCTTTCCCAAGTCCAAGTATCTATGGCCTGCTAGAAAATGCCGGGCACCCACAACACCAGATTATCCGGTATTTTCCCCTGTGGGGCTACAAAAACCAGCGGACCGCAGTGACTACTAGTAACTTAACGAGTGAACGGTAGTTTATCAGTCAACCCTTATCAATCAACCCAGCGCCCTGCCAATCAACCGCCTCCCCCTTCCGGGCGGCCCCGACTCGAACGGTCGCTTTGCGATTGGGCCTGCGGCTCCGACATGATCCGAGCCCACCGGACACCGGCAGGGACGTCGGAGTCGGCCAGCCTCCTTGCCACCTTCTCCCGTACCTGCACGGCCAACGTCCAGGCATCAGCCCCGCCGGCGGTCCAGGCCATTAGTCGCACGGTCAATCCGAGATCGTCCGCATTAGTTACCTGCACCGACGGTGTGGGCTCCGACAGGAAGAGGGGGTGAGAACGCGCTTCCTCCAGCAACATTTCGCGAACGGCGTCAACGTCGGCCCCGTAATCCAGACGCAGGAGGACTATGGCCGGCATACGGGGATCGACTATGGTGTAGTTGCGAATGCTCTGGTCGGAGAGCAGCTTGTTGGGGATGACGAGACGGCGATTGTCCCAGGTGCGGATGTTGGTGTAGAAGATGCCGATGGACTCCACCGCGCCGTACTCACCGTCGATCTCAACGTTGTCGGCCAGACGGATAGGCTGCGCGAAGGCGATAATGATCCCCGCCACTAGGTTGGCCATGGTTGCCTGAGCTGCAAAACCTATAGCCACTCCCGCGACTCCAGCGGAGGCGAACATACCAACGGCGACCCGCTTGAGGGCCGCGACATCCATGATCCAAAAGACCAGCGCAAGGGCGACAAAGAAGAGCACCACCGCGGAGAGTCGCTCAATCATGCGCATGCGCGTCTCTACTCCTGGGTCGACCTGCACTAGGTTGCGTCGGCGGCAGAATTTATCAATGGTGTGCTTGAGCAGGCGGTAGATGAACCAAGAGACCACCAATACCAGGACTGAGACCCCGGCGTTGATGAAATGCTGTTCGTTGGCGGCCCAGAAGCTCATGATCGTGGTCAACTATAGCGCGCAGGTGACCCGCGAGTAGAGTCCATCCATGCGTTGCAATGCAATGGATGTGGTGGGAAACCGTCGCGCAGGGAGGCCATGATGACCATTCTCGTCTCGGGTGCAACGGGCTTTATGGGCAGTGCCGTCACACGGCATCTGCTCGCCGGGGGCACACAATCCGTGCCATGAGTCGTTCCGCCTCCGCAGCGCACACGATGTTCGCAGCGACCGACGTAGGCCGTGCAGCGTTAGCCGACGGGCAAAGAGGAAGCACGAATAGCAACGCTCTTCGCACGGCCGATGACGTACCATCGTGCCACTCAGCGTGTTCCGGCGGCCGGGGTTTTCAGCAGCCTGCTAAGTTGATCGTCAGGGCTACTGCTCCTCGAAGAGCGACGTGGACAGATAGCGCTCACCTGCGTCGGGGAGGATGACCACAATGGTCATGCCTGCAAACTCCGGAGACCGAGCCAGCCGGATCGCGGCGGCCGCAGCCGCTCCACTGGAGATGCCGGCCATGATGCCCTCTTCGCGGGCCAAGCGCCGGGCCATCTCCAGGGCCTCGTCGTCCCCCACCTGCTCCACCCGGTCGACAAGCGATAGGTCGAGGTTGCGCGGTATGAACCCAGCACCGATCCCCTGAATCTTGTGCGGCCCAGGCACGAGATCCTCGCCGGCCAACGTCTGTGTGATCACCGGGCTACCGGCAGGCTCGACCGCCACCGAATAGAGCGGCTGCCCTTTCACACGTTTGAAGTATCGCGAGATCCCGCTCAAGGTTCCCCCGGTGCCGACCCCGGCTACCAGGACCTGCGCACGCCCTTCGGTGTCGTCCCATATCTCGGGCCCGGTAGTCCGCTCGTGGATGGCCGGGTTGGCAGGATTATCGAACTGTTGGGGCAGGTAGTAGCGCTCCGGGTCCTCATCCACCATGGCTTCCGCCCGCGCCACAGCTCCCCTCATCCCTTCGTTGGCGGGAGTGAGCACTACATCCGCCCCCAGAAAGGCGAGCACCTTGCGACGCTCGATGCTCATGGTCTCAGGCATGACAAGAGTGAGCCGGTACCCACGGGCTGCGCTCACGAAGGCCAGAGCGATACCGGTGTTGCCGCTGGTGGGCTCTACCAGGTGCGTGTATGGCTTGATAAGCCCGCGGCGTTCGGCCTCCCAGATCATCGACGCACCCACACGGTCTTTGATTGAGTAGGCAGGGTTACGACCTTCGATCTTCGCCAGTACCCGGGCCTCGACCCGGTCCAGTACGCGGTTCAGTTGGACCAGTGGGGTCCGGCCGACGGTGAGAGAATTGTCGATGAATACCTGCGCCATCTCGTGCTCCTTTCTGAGACACCGGGCCCCGTCCGAGCCCCGTCACGGTCCGCACCGTGAGACCCCGCCCCAACGACTCGGATCGAGACGGGGTCAGTCCGGAATCAGTCCACCTCCTGCGAGGCTGAGAGGGCCTGATCAAGGTCGGCAATGATGTCCCGCACGTCTTCTATACCCACCGACAGCCGGATGAGACCCGGTGTGACGCCCGCGTTCAGTTGCTCTTGTGTGGTCAGTTGCTGATGGGTCGTGCTGGCGGGATGGATGACCAACGTCTTTGCATCGAGGATGTTGGCGACGTGAGATGCTAGCTTGACCGACTCGATGAACTTCTTACCGGCCCGATGTCCCCCTTTGACTTCAAAAGCCATCAGAGCACCCGGACCGAGGGGAAAGAGACGCCTCGCCCGCTCATTGTCAGGGTGATCTTCCAACCCGGCATAGTCCACCGAGACCACGGCAGGATGGTCGTGAAGAAACAGGGCTACCGTCTGCGCGTTGGCGACGTGAGCCCGCGCACGGAGAGGCAGCGTCTCCAACCCCTGGATAAACAGCCAGGAGTTGAAAGGCGACAGAGCAGCACCCAGATCACGCAGCAGGCCGAGACGGATCTTGAGCACATAGGCGAGACCGGGAGTAGCAGCCTTGTCGTGATTGCCGAAAGTATCCCAGAAGTTGACCCCGTGATAGGCCGGGTCGGGTTCGGTCAACTCAGGGTACTTGCCCTGGATCGCCCAATCGAACGTACCCTTGTCGACGATGGCACCTCCGATCGACGTTCCGTGACCACCGATCATTTTGGTGAGAGAGTAGACGGCGATGTCGGCCCCATGCTCGAAAGGGTTGAATAAGGGTGGTGGCGCCACGGTGTTGTCTACAATGAACGGGATGCCGTGTTGGTGCGCCACTTCTGCGATGGCGGGTAGGTCATCCACGTTCCCCTTGGGATTACCTATCGACTCGGTATAGAGGAGACGCGTGTTCTCGTCTATAGCTTCCGCGAAGTTCTCCGGCCGGCCGGAATCAACGAAACGCACCTCGATACCGAAGCGCTTCAACGGGTAACAGAACTGGGTATACGTCCCCCCATAGAGCTTGTCGCCGCTGATGATGTTCTGGCCGGCCGAGGTGAGCGTGGTGACGGCGTAGAAGACGGCCGCCAGGCCTGATGCAACGGCTATGGCCGCCGGAGCTCCATGGATGGCCGCCAGTCGCTTCTCGAGCACATCGGTGGTTGGGTTCGTCAGACGCGTATAGATGTTGCCCTCCTCCTCGAGGGCGAAAAGACCGGCTGCATGCTCCGTACTGCGGAAAACATAGCTGGACGTCTGGTAGAGAGGCACGGCCCGGGACAGAGTGTCGGCGTCCGGCGTCTGCCCCGCGTGCAGGGCTAAAGTGTCCAGGCCGTAGGCATCGTGGATATCCTTGCTGCTCATGTGTCCGCCTTTCTTGCGCGTACCACGTCAAATTGGTGTAGGCCGGTCCGCCTTTCCAATCCGTCTTCCGGCTATGAGGCTGCTATCGCTGCAGGCTATCGAGAAGTGCAGGCAGCCCGGTGAGATCGGTCAACACATGATCGGGCAGAGCCGGGCCGGGGAGGGTGAGGGCGGCTTCGGGCCCTCTGTCGAGCGTCGCACACCGCCCCGGGTCCCCCTCCGCTCTCTGCGCCGCCTGTGCCCGAGCCGCCTGTGCCCGGCGCCTCACTTCTGCGAGTTCTTCCGGAGTCGTAACTCCGGTCATGACCAGGACGGTGGTCATTCCAGCAGCCTCACCCATCACAATATCGGTGCTCAATCGATCACCCACAAACAGAGTCTCCTCAGCCGGTATCGCTGTCGATGCGGCCAACACCTCCGCCAAAGCCAAGCCCGGCTTGCCCATGAGCACCGGCGGTATTCCGGCTGCCGTGGCCACGGCAGCCACGATGGCCCCCGCCCCTAAGGTCTCACCATCCGACGTGGGTAAGGTAGGGTCTTGATTGGTGGCCACGAACAGAGCCCCGGCACGGACGGCCGCATGTGCGACGGTCAACGTCTGAAAGTCGACGTGGCGATCCAATCCCACTACGACCGCCGCCGGCGGGTCCAGGTGATCCGGCCAGGGAGCCTGCGCATGGTAAGGGTCCAAGCCGGCCTCCGACAGTTCCTCAAGTAGTCCGGACTCCCCGACAACCATAACCGGCGCGCCCGCCGGCAGGCGGGTGCGTAGCCACCTCCCAGTGATAAAACCGGTGGCAAGCACACGCTCACACCCAGCCGGCAGCCCCAAACGCTCCAAACGCTCAGAGTAAGTCCTCCTGTGGGCCGTCGAATTATTGGAGACGTAACGTAGGACGAGTCCACGCCGAAGCACATCCGGCACCACGGTTCGAATGCCGGGCAGAGGGTCCTCTCCTCGCCAGATGACCCCATCAAGGTCAAAGGCGACCATACGGATACGCGCATCCTTCATCATCACACCAGCCCCAATCTATGCATGATCCGGCCCACACCCTTGAACTGCAGATCGATAGCGGCAGACGGACACAATTCGTGACAGCAGTAGCAGCGGATGCATCGTGCGTCATCAATCTGGGGCACGGTGTCGGTCATGCGGATGGCCTCGGTGGGACAACTGCGCGCGCATACACCGCACAACGTACACAGGCTCTCATTAGGCCGGGGGAAACGATTGAGACCGGAACGGAGCAGCGGCGCTACCATCTTTCCAACAAGAGGATAATACGTCAGCCCCGCGTCACGTGACCACCGTGAGGGAAGAACATAATCCTTCACCCGCAGTTCGGCGATCGGGATGCCCAGGGTATCCACTTCCACATCCCGCCCACTCCAACGTCCCTGCTTCTGCGCTACCGACAACACAGGCACGGCAGAAGTGTCAATACCTGCGATGCGACAGCAGGCCACATCGACGGCGAGAGGATCGGCCCCGGCCAACAGCACGCCCAAGGGCCGAGGAGTCCCCGCCGCTCCAGGACCTAGGCCTTCCATGGCCAGAATCCCATCGACGATACTGAGGCGGGGACGTACGAAGGTGGCTACATCAAGAAGCATACCGGCAAACTGGTCGGGCTCAGCCAATTTCCCGTGGTAGCCGGGCTTGTTGAGTCCGGGTATGACGCCGAACAGGTTCTTGGTGGCCCCCGTGAAGGTCATGAAGGTGTGGGTCTTGAACTTAGCCAGGTTGATGACCCCATCGGCCTGCAGCATGGGACTGATAACGTCCAGACGGTGCACCACACGGCCCTCCGGACACGACACCGCTTCCCAAGCTGTATCAAGGTTCAGTTCGAACCCGTAGTGGTCGGCCGCTTCGCGCATGCCGGTCTTCCGGTAGACCTTCTCTATAACCGGCCGAGCGTGCACCACACCCGAACCTGGACTCTCCACGACCACCGGCGTGGCCTGCGCCTCCCGCACGGCCACCGCCACGGCTGCCACCACGGCAGGATGGGTGGTGACGGCCTGCGAGGGAGATGCGCCGAAAAGGAGATTCGGTTTGAGAGCTATGCGCTCCCCAGGACGAACGAAGGCCTCCATGCCACCGAGCGGAGCCAGAACCTCGCGTACGCCCGCTTGGACCTGCTCGAAATCATAGCCGGCGCAACGCACAGCCACCACCGCCGACCGACCTGCACCGACCTGCACCCGGCAGCCCTGGTCTACCGGCCTTTGCGCCCGCTCCACGCGCGCCTCCTTCATCCACCCTTCCGACCCCACGACCGGCCCCTGGGAGCCTGCCGGCACTGCACTACCGGCCGGCCGCCGTCTTGAGTCGCCAATATGACTGCTATTCTATCGATACGAGGATGGCCCGCCCATATAGGCCACTCTCACAGCGAACAGGAGGTTCACGTCTATGTCGCCCATGGCCTTCAAAGCCACACTCCTCGAGAAGATCACGAGAAGCAGCGACACGAGCAGCTATCGCTTCTCGCAGGATCCCGAGTACACATTCACCGCCGGACAGTGGTACACCATCTCTATCCCCGCCGGCGAGGGATCACTCGACCATCACTTCAGCCACGCCGACTCCCCAACCGAGTCGTTCATAGAGCTAACCACGAGGCTTACAGGGTCCGAATTCAAGAACGCCCTGGATGCGCTTCCGGTGGGAACTGAGGTGGAGATCAGAGGCCCATACGGCAGCTTCGTTTTCGCATATGAGGCACCCAGGATCGCCTTCCTCACCGGGGGCATAGGCATCACTCCCATCCGCAGCATGCTCCGCTATCTAGCCGACACAGATGAAAAGGGCCGCGTCGCGGGGCAGGAGTTGGTGATGTTTTACGGCAGCATGACTGAGGATGGCATCGTATACGAGGCGGAGTTGGCCGAACTGGAGAAGAAGATCGCCGGCCTGCGCATCGTGCACGTGATCACCAATCCCACAGAGAGTTGGCAGGGCTATAGGGGTTTCATCACCGCCGACATCATCCAAGCCGAACTGGACGCGCCGGAGACCTGGAACTATTACGTTGTCGGCCCTCCGCCGATGATCAAGGCCATGGACAAGGTCATGGAACAACTCGGCATACCCGAGAAGCAGAAGACTGTAGAGAGCTTCTCCGGCTACGCGTCCTGACAAACAGGCAAAACCACACCGGCCCGCCCCTGCACGAGGCCATCAAGGGACCACACCTCAACGCCGGAGCGGGACCGACGTGGGAAAGACCATGCGCGCCCTACCGGTCCATTCGACAGGGCGCCAACAGGACGCTAGCAGGCCGCCAGCTTCGACCGTAACACTCTTGGAAGTAGCCCCCCCTGCTCGAAATACTCCACATCCACGCTGGAATCAAGCCTGGCCACACAAGGCACAAACACCTCTTTGCCCGATTTCCGTCGAATGCGCACTAAGACCCGGGCTCCGGGGGCGAGGCCGACACTCAAGCCCTCGATGTCCACCTGCTCCGTACCGTCTAACTCCAGGTCCCCGATAGTCAACTCTGGATTCAACTCCAGAGGAAGCACACCCATACCCACCAAGTTACTGCGATGGATGCGCTCGAAACTCCGTGCTATCACCGCCCGCACACCCAACAGAGCCGTGCCCTTGGCCGCCCAGTCGCGTGAGCTGCCTGTGCCGTATTCCTTGCCCGCAAAGATCACCAGCGGCACCGCCTCTTGTTGGTAGCGCATAGCGGCATCATAGATAGACATCAGCTCCCCCGACGGCTGATGAGTAGTCCACCCCCCTTCGTGGTCCCCGGCCAAGCCGTTGCGCAGGCGCACGTTGGCGAAGGCCCCCCGCATGAGCACCTCGTGGTTACCACGACGCGACCCATACGTGTTGAAGTCGCAGGGAGCAACTCCATGGTTGTAGAGGTACCGCCCGGCGGGGCCGTCTTCCCCGATAGCCCCGGCCGGTGATATGTGGTCTGTAGTGACCGAATCTCCAAACACGCCCAGGATGCGCGCACCGTGCACATCAGAGACAGGCTTCGGTTCAAGTGTGAACGCAGCAAAAAAATGTGGTTCCTGCACATACGTAGAGTCGTGTTGCCATTGATACAACGCCCCCGTGGGTACAGGCATGAGCCTCCAGGCTTCGCTACCCTTCAGAGCAGTCCGGTATTCTTCCGTGAAGACCTCCGGCTGCAGCGCCGTCTCCACTAACGCGGCCACCTCATCCGCCGCCGGCCAGATATCCTCCAAGAAAACCGGTCTGCCGTCAGCACGAACGCCCAACGGCTCAGTGGTCAAATCGATATCCACGGTACCGGCGAGTGCGAATGCAACCACCATAGGCGGTGAGGCCAGGTAGTTGGCCCGCACAAGTGGGTGAATACGAGCCTCAAAATTGCGGTTGCCGCTCAGTACTGCAGCCACCACCAACTCATCCTCCACGATAGCTCGAGAGATGTCGTCGGCCAAAGGACCACTGTTACCGATACAGGTGGCGCAGCCGTAGCCCACATCACAGAACCCCAATTCTTCCAGAGGCCGGAGCAGACCCGCCGCCGCCAAGTATCCGGTCACCGCACGCGAGCCGGGTGCCAGACTGGTACGCACCCAACGGGCAGGCGCAAGACCCAGCGCCACCGCATTCCGCGCCAACAGCCCGGCCGCCAGCATCAGTCCCGGATTAGAGGTGTTGGTACAGCTGGTGATGGAGGCGATGACCACGTGACCATCGCTGAGAGCCTCCCGCTTACCCTCAACCTCCACCTTAGCCTTAATCGACTCGGTACGCCCCTTAGCGAGTGTGGGCAGACTCCGCCGGAAGCCCCCCTTCAACTCCTGCAGGGGAACCCGGTCCTGAGGGCGTCGTGGACCGGCGAGGCTGGGAGTGACCTGCGACAGGTCTAGTTCCACCACCCAAGAGTACTCGGGATCCGCAGAGCCCGGTTCACGCCATAGCCTCTGGCTGCGACAATATGATTCAGTGCGTGAACATGTCTCCGGCGAGCGCCCCGTTTGGCGTAGATAGCGTACGGTCTCAGCGTCAACCGGAAAGAACCCACAGGTGGCCCCATACTCGGGAGCCATGTTGGCCACTGTGGCCCGGTCAGGTAGGCTGAGACCCTCCGCCCCAGGGCCGAAGTATTCGACGAAACACCCAACCACTCCCACACCGCGCAGCAGTTCGGTGGCGGTGAGGACCAGGTCGGTAGCGGTAGCCTGTGGGGCCAACTCTCCGATCAGGCGCACACCGACCACCTGAGGCACTAACATGAAATAGGGTTCGCCCAACATGACGCCTTCAGCCTCTATCCCCCCGACCCCCCAGCCCAGGACGCCCAAACCGTTGATCATGGTGGTGTGGGAGTCGGTACCGATGACGGTGTCGGGATAGGCCCACGGAATCATCTCAGTCGTGGTGACAGGCCCGGATCCCAGGACGGTGCCACCACCCGTCGTGCTCCGAACCACATCCGCCAGGAACTCGAGATTGACCTGATGGCAGATGCCGGTCCCCGGCGGGATGACGGTCAGATTATGGAACTCACCCTGAGCCCACCGAAGCAACGAATACCGCTCCTCGTTCCGTTCCATCTCCAGGTCCATGTTGATACGGCAGGCTTCGGCGGTGGCACAACAGTCCACCTGGACGGAGTGGTCTATGACCAGGTCGACACGCACACTCGGATCAATGATCTTAGGGTCACCGCCGGCCCGAGCCACGGCCGAGCGAAGAGCGGCCAAGTCGACTACACAAGGCACTCCGGTAAAGTCCTGCAGCAGCACCCGCCCGGGCATGAAGGCGAACTCCGGGCGCCGGGTCGCCGCCGCGTCCCAGTCAAGGAGGGCATGGACATCCTTCTCCTGCACTACACCGCGACCGCAATGTCGCAAACCGTTCTCGAGCAATACACGGATGGAGTAGGGCAACCGGTCGAGATCGCGGCCCGTAACCTGAGCCAAGGTGGGTAGATCGGCCACCACATGGTCTCCTCCGGGCAGGCCGGCCACCTTCCAGGCGCCAAACGGCGAGTCCGGCAACGCTCCGTCCTTCCCGCGTCGTAGACCGACCGCCCCTGTCTGAGGACCTGCTGCTCCACTATCGCTCATGGCGACCTGACCTTTCTATGTAGATACCCATGCGGACCGACGGCACGTGAAAGGGTCAGAGATAGACCCGATCACCACGGACACCGCCCGCTTCGCGCTTCATAGCCACATTGTTCAGCGCCCTGACATAGGCTTTAGCTGAAGCCTCCATGACATCGATGGCTACAGCCTGGCCCGCGTAGCGCCTACCGTCCACCTCGACGAGAACGCGCACCTCCCCCAGAGAATCCTTGCCCGAGGTGACGGAATGAACCTGGTAGTCGAGCATGTTGCCGCTCACTCCGACGGCATCGTCGATGGCGTGGAAGATGGACTCCACCGACCCACCGGAGAACGCCTTACCGGCCACGTGCTCATTCTTCTTGCGTATACCCACCTGGCTGGAAGAAATGATCTCGGTGCCCGCCGACACATAGAAATGATTCAAGGAGTACACGTCCTCGCGCTCACGGATCTCCTCCCCTACGAGCGCTTCCAAGTCCGCCGTGGTCACTACCTTCTTCCTATCGGCAATAACTTTGAAGCGACGGAAGGCCTCGTCCAGATCGGCTCCATCGAGGTGTATGCCCAGCTCGGCCAGATGTGACCGGAGGGCGTGACGCCCAGAATGCTTGCCCAAGACGATGTCGGAGTCCGGCAGACCTATGTCACGGGCCTGCATGATCTCGTAGGTCGTCCGCTCCTTGAGTACGCCGTCCTGATGAATACCGGATTCGTGAGCGAAGGCGTTCTTACCCACCACGGCCTTGTTGGCCTGTATCTGCTGCCCGGTAAAACTAGACACCATGCGGCTGGTTCGAGCTATCTCTGTGGTGACTATGTTACAGGGACGCTGCAGGATGTTCTGCCGGGTGACGAGGGCCATGGCCACTTCTTCCAGCGCCGCATTACCGGCACGTTCGCCCAAACCGTTGACGGCCACCTCCACCTGCGTGGCACCGCACTCGACGGCAGCCAAGGAGTTCGCTGTGGCCACCCCCAGATCGTTATGGCAGTGAACACTCAGAACGACCCCGTCCAAGCCGGGCACTTTCTCGTAGAGTTGTTTTATCAAGGCGCTATATTCGCTGGGCAACGCGTAGCCAACCGTATCAGGCACATTTATAGTAGTGGCACCGGCCCGGATGGCCGTCTCCAATACGGCGGCCAGAAAGTCAACATCGGAGCGGGTGGCATCCATAGCCGAGAACTCCACGTCGCCCGGACACAGCGACACCGCCAACTCCACCATCCTCCGGGTCAACTCAATGACCTGTTCTCGGGTGGCGTGCATCTGATGTTCAAGGTGGATATCGGAGGTCGACACAAAGGTGTGAATGCGAGGACGTTCCGCGTCTTTGATGGCTTCCCAACACGTGCGGATGTCATGCTCAGTGCAACGCGCCAGACCACAGATGACGGCCCCTTTGACCTGGCGGGCGATGACCTGCACCGCGTCGAAGTCGCCCGGGCTGCTGGCCGGAAACCCGGCTTCGATGACATCAACGCCCAGACGCACGAGCTGCTGAGCTATCTCCAGCTTCTCCGATGCGTTCAAACTGCAGCCGGGTGACTGTTCTCCGTCGCGGAGCGTAGTGTCGAAGAACACGACGGGTATATCAATGTTCCGACGACTTGTGGCAGAATCCATGGCTCTCCACCTCCTGTGAATCAACCCATGATAGCTGCTGCTGGGCCGGTCGGCACCGGCTACGCGAACATCTCCCCCTAACGGGCTGCTGAACTATGACGCTTCGCCGCCGGAACGCGGGCCGGCACGCGCGAGAGAAGGATAGAGGAAGCGCAAAATAGCAGCGCTTCGCGCGACCGATGACGTACTATCGTGCCGCTCAGCACGTTCCGGCGACCGGGGCTTCGTTTTTCAACAGCCTTCCAGCGGGGAGCAGAAGGAGGTCGAGAGCGAGAGCAAGGCGCACAGACCGAGCGCTCCCGAGAGGGGTACGTGCGGCTGAGAGGAATTAAGACCGGGGGCGCGCCGCTGGGCGCGCCCCCGATAACCAATACATCACGGTACAGACCGGCCACAATGCACGACCGGTCGATATGTGCGCGGCTCCTACTCGGGCTCTGGGCCGTAGGCGTCGAGCTTGACGTTCGGAGAGACCGTATAGTCCATATCCGTACAGGCAGCGATGTCGTCCACTGTGTATCCACGCGCCACTTCCTCCAGCACGAACCCCTGGCCGGGATGACGCCGGAAGACGGCCCGCTCGGTGATGATGCAGTCGGCTTCGCCGGCACCGGTAAGCGGGAAGGTGCACTTTTTGAGCAGCTTGGTCTTGCCGTCCTTCGAGCAGTGCTCCGTGGTGATGTAGACCGTCTTGGCGCCGACCAATAGGTCCATGGCACCACCCATCCCCGGCATGAGCTTGCCGGGGATCTCATAGCTGGCGATGTTGCCCTCGCCGTCCACCTGCAGCGTGCCCAGGAAGGTCATGTCCACATGGCCACCCCTGATCATAGAGAACGAGGTGGCGGAGTCGAAGTAGCTGCCGCCCGGCAGTAGCGTGATGGGCGCCCCACCAGCGTTTGCCCGGTCGGGATCGTCACAGTACGGCGCAGGGGCCGGACCTATCCCCACGGCTCCGTTCTCGGCGTGCACCGTCACGTCCACGCCTTCGGGTACGTAGTTCGCAACAAGCCCGGGGATACCGATGCCCAGGTTGATAACGAGACCATCGGTGAGCTCCATGCCCGCCCGCTGTCCAATAATCTGCTTGATATCCGCCATTTTCATCGTCCCCTTATTCGAATGGGTAGCACTGACCGGCAAATATCGCAGAACCTCGATAGAAGATGTCCGACCGCACCACAGCGTCCACGTAGATACCTGGGGTTTGGACGGTCTCAGGCGCGACTTCACCTGGATCGTAGAGATACTCCACTTCAGCGATCGTGTAATCAGCACACGTAGCACACACAGGATTGTAGTTGGCAGCCGTTGCCCTATAGCGCAGGTTGCCCCAGGTGTCGCCGACATGGGCGCGGACGAAGGCCACATCGACGCGGATGCCGCGCTCGAGGAGGTAGGTCGTGCCGTCGAGCTCAATCTTCTGCTTGCCCTCTTCTACCACCGTTCCCACGCCGGTAGGAGTGAGGAAACCGCCCAGCCCTGCTCCGCCGGACCGCATCTGCTCGGCAAGGGTGCCCTGTGGAACGAGCTGGATCTCGAGTTCACCGGCATGCATAGCCTTGACCACGTCCGGAGTAGTCCCAACGTGACTGGCCACGAGCTTGCGCACCATCCCAGCCTTAACCAATTCCACGATACCCCGGTCACGAAAACCGCCGGTGCAGGAGTAGATGGTCAAATCCTTGACCCCGGTGGTCTTGAGCCCGTGTATAAGCGTGAGAGGATCACCCACCGCCAGGAATCCTCCGATGGCGATGCTCATCCCCGACTGCACGTGGGCGATAGCATCCTCAAGAGCTACGACCTTGTTTTTCGGCATCAGTTATCTCCTCGACTGATCTCCTCGACTGGGCCCCCTCGGGCCCCTTCCCTCGCTGTAATAAATATTATCATAGCGCTTTACGACCGAGCTTGGGCGGCGGAAAGAGCCCCCCGACACCCGGGAACAACCTCGTTCATACACTCTCGCCTCAAGGGGGCGCCCGGCCTCCCCATGCCCTCTCTGGTAACCTGTGAGGCGACCGGTGAGGCGGCCGGCTCACCCCGGCCTTGGCCCTTGTCTTCAATGTCCCGGGAGCCTAAGCTTCTCTATTCATGGCGAACATCCACTACACCTGTAACCTTCTGCCGCTACACATCGTGACCAGGACAGGTCACACAGCTCGGTGGCTCGGCAATCACCTGCAGGCGGCAGGCACCTCGGTCGGTCGACACACGCTAGATATCCATCCGATGACCTGTCCTTATGTGATCAGGCTGATACCGGCGGCAGAGGATCTGTTCGCCACCGCCCCCTCGGAGGACGGCCTCGTGGTCCCCGCCGGTTGCGATGCCATGCGCAGACTGGGCGATCTACTCGCGTTCACCTATCCCGACCGGGTGTGCGTCGTGGCCGTGCCTCGATCATCCGGCGACGGCGCCCTTTCCACCCTTGCCGGCGAATTGGCCCGCTTGGATGACTGGCTGCGGACACGGCCGCAGACCGCACCATCCGGCGGCCGTCATGGCGAAGACAGGCCGCTGCTCGAGTATGCTCCCTCCCGGCAACCGGGGGGCGTCTTCATAGTGGCCGGACCACTCAGCGACGATTCGCTCCTGCGCTTTATCCGCCGGCTGGGCACCGACATCGCCGGCCTCGAATCATGCACATCTCCCGATCGCTGGAAGCCGCTCGCCTCACCCGGCCCTACTGACTCACCCGGCCCTACTGACCGTGACAGCTGGGACGACTCCGGCGGCCCCCACGACCCCGAGACGTACTATGCACACCTAGCAGCTACCATGCAACGAGTGGGTATGTGTCCGCGCCGGTCCACCGCAGACAGGCGGCAATATCTGGCTCATCGTCTCGATGAAGCCCGGCCCTCGGCGCTCATCTATGCGCGCCAGAGCTTCTGTGATCCAGGAGCCTATGACGCGGTCGAAGTGGCGCAGTTGGCTGAGGAACGCAGCCTTCCATTCTTGGAGATCGAAGTGGGCTTCCCCTTCGACGCCTCCGGACCGCTGCGCACCAGGATCGAGGCTTTTCTAGAGGCGCAGGTCCTCGACGACGATCTTCTCGATGACCTTCTCGACGACGTCGATGACAATGGTCCCGACGAGACTCCCCACGACCGATTCCGCGATGACCTCGACAAGCCCGATGCTGGAACCCTCATGGGAACAGGAGGTTAGGTCATCCCCGGCATGGCTGATGTAACCGGCGACGGCTTCAGTGCCGCGCTCATCCGCACCGCTTTCCTTGCCCACACCCGGTGGAAGGCCATGCAGGCGCGCACAGCCCGCCGGTACATGGAGCTGCACGCGCTCAGTGCATCGCTGGAGATGTTCAAGCCGGGAGCCATAGTTCCCTGGGTCTCGTACCTCTTCCCCACTGAACTCCTGACCTCCTACGGGATAACCCCTCTCATCCCCGAGATCGGCTCGGCAGTGCTCACCGGCAGTGATCTGCGCGAACCCGTGGAGGCGGCGGCCGCACGCATGCCTCTCGCCCGCGACGTCTGCAGTTACCACCGCATAGCCTTAGCAGCCGTGGAGAACGACATGCTGCCGGCGCCGTCGATGTGCCTGGGCACCACTCCGCTGTGCCTGGGTAAGGAATGTCTCCTCGAGATGTTGGCAGGTCGCTACGACGCACCCTTCTACGAGATCAAAGTACCGCTACCCCCTGATGAGGGCGACACTCCTCCGCAGGTGATCGCCGACGTGGCCGCGCAGTTGCGCGAGTTGCACGAGAACATCGGCCGCTGGACGGGACGTTCTGCCCGGCTGGAGGAAGCCGTGCACCTATCGAACCGGGCCTCTGCCGCCTGGGGCCACATTATGGCCGAACGATTGGCCGGGCGCCTAGAGATGGACGGCCGGCGCACCTTTGCCACGGTATTCCTGGGCCAGCTCCTGTGGGGGACCGAGGATGGTGCCAAGGACTTCGAACGACTGCTGACCGAGAGGGGCCGGCGCGATCTCATGGTGCCGGCCCCGGTCGAAGGGCACAGACTCAAGCGCCTACTCTGGCTACACACCGTACCGCACCACGACAACGGGCTTTTCGACCTCCTGCGGAGACGAGGAGCCGCAATCGTCTTCGAGGAGATGGGGCAGATGCACCTTGAGACTATCGACCCTTACGATCCGTTCCCGGGTCTGGCCAAGCGTCTCACCGACAACAAGCTGTGGGGTACGTCGACGCGACGCGCGCGGCTAAATGTAGCCTTGGCCAAGCAGCTCAAGGTGGACGGTGTGGTGCACTTTAATCACTGGGGCTGCCGGCACGGCCTCGGCTCTGTTCCGGTAATACGCGCCGCCTTTATGGACGCGGGGATCCCCTTCCTGGCCGTCGACGGCGACGCACTGGCCAAGGGAGGGGCTCAGCAGGAGAAGTCCATGCAGGCGATGGAAAGCTTCCTAGAGATGCTCTAGAGATCAGTGGCGTATGGGGACCACGGCCACCGGGCACGGCGAATGATTGATGATATGCTGGCTGATTGAGCCGAGCATCCTCCCGGCCAACTCCCCCCTGCCGCGACTCCCGACCACTACCATGTCGGCGTCGTGCGCCTCTTCGAGGATGACCGTGCCGGCATGCCCTTCGACCGCCTTCGCCTCACACACAAGACCCGGTCGTAATTCTTCGACCTTTGCCAACGCGTCTGCAACTATCGCCTCGGACTCACCCCGGAAGCTTTCGAACAGCCCGGGGACCAACCCCAGGTCCATCGTCATGTTGGACGGAAGCCGCCACGCGCACACGATACGCAGGACTGCCCCACGCAGCGCCGCTTCCTCAGCCGCGAACGCCAACGCGACGTCCCCGTGTTCCGACCCATCGACTCCCACCACTACCGTACGCATGATGTCCTCGGTACGCATGATGTCCTCGCTTGTCCCCGTTCTCCCACCATGACACCCCCACCTTACCTCTTTAGCGCCGGAGCGAGCAGGTCTGGACACAGGCAAAACGCCGGCCCGGAGGCCGGCGTTTTGCCACCACACTCTGTGCCGGAACTACCAGCGACTTCCGCCACCGCCGTAGCCGCCGGAACGAGGGGCACGGGGCACCTGTTCCTTGGCCACATCGACCTTCAGAGTCCGACCGTCGAGCTCCGTGCCATTCAAGGCCTCTTTGGCCTTTTGGGCCTCCTCGGGCGACGACATCTCGACGAACCCGAAGCCCTTAGGACGTCCGGAATCACGATCGACGATGATATTCACTGAAGCCACTTCACCATGGGTCCCGAAGGTGGCCCGCAGAGTCTCCTCGGATGTGCCGTAGTTGAGGTTACCTACGTACAGTTTGGCTTGGTTCACTACACCCTCCACATACGGAGTTACATTGCGCAAACGAGAGGACAAGACTCAGAAACGCGAAGAGATTGTTACCTCGGCGCGGCCGCTGGCGAAGATACTCTACGAATGCCGCGGCAGTATAACACCTCGTGCCGAGAATAACGGACGGTGTTCATCGCCGGGCACAGGAAGAGTCAAAACGTGCAAGAATTTATGCCTAGAACATACACGTGCACACCTGCACGTTGGAAGGAGCGCAGACACGACGATGACCAAGACCGAGCGGACCCTGGCCGTCTTCATCGACTTTGAGAACCTGGCCATCGGCTTCAAGCACCGCCGAGGCAATTTCGATGTCCACAAGATCCTTGAACGACTCGTGGAGAAAGGAAAGGTTATCGTTAAGAAGGCCTATGCCGACTGGGGTGAGTACAAGCAGTACACCAAGCCGCTGCACGAGAACGCAATCGAACTCATCGAGATACCCCGACGATCAATGACAGGTAAGAATTCCGCCGACATCCGCCTGGCCGTTGATGCCATGGACCTATCCTGGTCCAAGGAGCACATCGACACGTTCGTAGTGGTATCCGGTGACTCCGACTTTTCTCCTCTGGTGTCGAAGCTCAAAGAGAACGGCAAGCACGTCATAGGCCTGGGGATGAAGGAGTCCACCTCTGATCTTCTGGCCGGCAACTGCGACGAGTTCATCTTCTACGAGGACTTGGAGAAACAACCTACGTCGGCGCCACCCAGCCCACAGGCAACCAACATCCCGGCCGATAAGAGGGAGGTCTACGACCTGCTCCTTGAGTCGATCGCAGCACTCATCAGGGAGAACAAGGACCCCATCTTCGCCTCCATGGTCAAAGACACCATGCAGCGTAAGAAGCCCTCATTCAACGAGTCGGCCTACGGCTACCGCAGCTTCAGCAACCTCCTGCTCGAAGCCGAGAAACAGGGGCTCATCAAGCTGCATCGCGACAGGAAGGCCGGGTGGACCTACGTTGTAGAGGGCTTTGTGGACTAACATCAAGGTGCAATTCGCTCCTAGGAATTGAACGAGATGGAGAGGAGCAACACGCCGCTATACGGCTTTGCAGGATAGCGGCGCCCGGCATCCAACATACACCCGGCTTGAGAGGTGTGGAGTGGCACCGCGACGCGACGGCGGCCGGTGCACTGCGCACTGCGACGGCCACCCAACGCCCGGCCGCCAAAGGCTGTGCTGCTTCCGAGGTACAATCGTCTCGTGCTCGATTCGATAGTCGACTTCCTTAATGCGCTTGGCATAGCCGCACCCGGCCGGTTTGGCTGGCTGATGGTTGTCCTCACCTTCGTCATTGCAGCCGTAGCTGCGTGGCGTTTCATACCCCGCGTACGCGTCTTTGCCTTGAACGTCGGGTGGGCCGACGAGCCCAATGCCCGACGCCTCAACAAAGAACCCCTCCCCAACGCCGGTGGCTTGGCTATTTTCGCAGCTGTGATCGTGGCTCTGGTCATCGCCTCCATCCTTCGCCCCATCTTCGTCGAGGATGTACAGATACAGGTGCTGGCCATACTGCTGGGTGGGTCGTTCGTGATCATCGCCGGTTTCATCGACGACCAGTTCGGCCTGCCGCCTGTGTTCCGCCTGCTCGTACAGCTGTTCGCCGCTCTACTCTTGGTAAGTACGGGGACCCGCATCGAGGTAGTCATTGCAGGCGAACCGGTCGGCGTTCTGTCGGTGCTTATAACCCTTCTGTGGATCATCGCCATCACCAACGCCGTGAACCTCATCGACGGCGTTGACGGACTGGCGGGCGGGGTCAGCTTCATCACCAGCATGAGTCTGTTGGCCGTCTCGGCCCAGTTCGAGGAACGGGCGGCGGCCACCCTTGTGCTCGCTGCGTTGGCAGGGGCCGCGCTCGGCTTCCTACGTCACAATTTCCCACCCTCCCGGATCATTATGGGTGACAGTGGAGCCTATTTCTTCGGCTATGTGCTGGCCGCATCGAGTATCCTCGGCAACCTGAAGATCACTACCATCTTCGCCCTGTTTCCTACGGTGCTCTTTCTCATCGTCCCAGTGCTCGATACCACCCAAGTCATACTGCGCCGCCTCATACGCCGCAAGAACCCCCTGTCGTCACCCGGCAAGGACCACGTCCATCACAGCCTCTTGGCACGGGGCCTCTCTCAGACCCGCACCACTCTCATTCTTTGGGGAGTGACGCTGGCCACGAACCTGATCGCCATGGCGGTACAAGGCATGTCGCTGTTGGTTATCGGCGTCACCACCCTGGGCATCGTTCTGCTGCTGACCCTCATAATATGGAGGAGGCGGCGGGCGGTACGCCGTGCAGCCGGACGCCCTGGAGGGTCCGGGGGTAGCGGCAGTAGCAGCGGTAGCGACGCTTCACAAAGCTCGTCTGAAGCCGAAACGACCTTCTAGGCACAGCCGGCAGTGGCCACGAGGACGGCGTGAGCGCCAGCCGCGTCGCCCAAAAGGGCCCAACGGCGTTCCTGTGTCAGCCCAGCAGAGGAGTGGCTTGGGCCTCAAACACGGCCGCCACCGCCACAGCGATGATCACCAGGACCGTCACCGCGACCCGCCACCCCTCTACACGTTGCAATCGCTGCGCCGCTGAGGCTCGGTCTGTCCGCTCCCAGATCCGAAAAGCGACCACCACAATGATCAGCCATGCGCCACCGAGACACCAGCCGCCAATCACATCAGAAGCCCAGTGGACCCCCAGATACACTCGGGAGAAGCCTATTAGACCGGCCACAGCCACGACCGCAAGGCCGATCCCAACCCGCAACGGCGTAGCGGGCCACCCTTGCCATCGGCTGCGCACCACCGGTAGCAGCACAAGCCCCAAGAAGACGGCCGTCACCAACGCGTGTCCGGAAGGCAGACTGCCGGATCGAGGCATCTCTATAAGGGCGAGTGCCTCATCCGGCCGAGCGCGTTCCAGGACAGCCTTGAGCAAATTGGAAATGCCTGTGGTCGAAGCGACCCCAATAATCATGAGCATGGCCTGCGGGCGACGACCCCAGGTAGCGAACAGCAGGGCCCCTGCCAGGGTGAAGACCACAACCAGCGGCGTATTCCCTAGCAGCGAGAAGGCCCACAGCACACGATTCCACCCGGCGGTGCGGACCTCCACCAAGAAGGCCGTGATATGTCGGTCCCACTGTACCAGCCGGCCCGCGGAAGCGACCTCCAGAACTATGAAGACAAATGCCGTCACAAGAGCCGCCACAAGGATCAGTGTTGCTGCGGCCCATAGCCATGTGATCGTCCGACCTTCTGGTATGCGGCCGGTTGCCTCGTTCCTCACGCCGGAATCTCGACCCACCCGGCGATCATTTGCACACGACAGATGGTGGCACCGAAGTCGCTTCGGTGCTGAAGTCGCTTCTCAAGGTCAAGCTCCGGCATAGGAAAAACCGCCATCCATGAGACCCGCCTCCGACTCTGTCTCTGTTTCGTCACGCCGCCGAGCACTCCGGCGAATCCATGTGCAGGAGAATACTCTTCACGGGCGAATCGAGTCCGAGTGGATAGAGAGTCCCGCATCCAAGAGATCGGCCGCGAGCTATTCGAGCTATTCGCTGCAGTGGACGGACAGGGTCTATGCGATCGGCCTCGTCACTTCTCAGCAGGCGCTCCCTGCAGCGCCGCTTCATGAATGGCAGGCAACTCGTCAATCCGGCTGAACTCGTGACCGAGGTGGTCGATGTGAGACACTCCTACGCGTACCATTCGAACATCCTTGCCCGTGACGGAATCGAGGTGTGATGCAGGAACAAACTCCGGTGCCCCTCTTCGACGTGTCGCGCTGTCCACTCTGTGGGCAGCCAAACGATTGCGGCGCCGCCAGAGGAGATCCCACCTGCTGGTGTCGGTCGGTCACCATCCCACAAGAGGTACTGGATCGTATCCCGCCTGAAGCCCGAGGCGTGGCCTGCGTCTGTCGTAAGTGTGCCGGCATAGAAAAGAGCCCAACATAGTACAAGAAAGCACGGGAGGTATACGAAAATGATAAAACGAACACTTCCGATTCTGTTGATACTGATTGTGGCATTGAGCGTGGCATTGAGTGCCTGTGGTAGCAATGATACAGGACAGACGACCACCGTCCCGGATTCGTCGGCCACCCCGGGCACCGAAAAAACATTCAACCTAACCCTATATGCCGATTTTTCCAACGGTAGTCCCGACGGCAACATAGAGAAAAAGCAGATAACTCTACCGATTGAAAACGAACCTGCATCCCAGTCACAGATTGCCTTTGCGCTGGCAGACGGGTTGACGGAGTGGACAGGTTTGGACTTCACGTTAAACGACGTATCATTTCCTGATGACGAAAGCATCAGCGTGGATTGGTCAAAAGATTCTACGCTCATTGCAGGAATAGGCGATCGCGAATTCAAGGAAGGCTTCCATTTTTACGATGCTGTAAGTCTGAACTGGTTTATGATGGACAGCCTTGCGACAACATTAAAGGGCAACATGGAAATAGCGAATGTCTATTACCAATCAGAAGCGCAACCCATCACATTCCAGAACCCGGAGGACATGGCGCAGCAAGGGCTGCCGGAACTGCCGATTGATCAGCCATACGAGGGCAGCGGGTTCTTTGTCGCCCATGCAGGTGGCAAGGGTGAAGATGACACATCTAAAAAGCCGAGTAGTGACAAAGAGTCCGTTAGCACCACAAAACCCAGTGAAAAACCCAGTGAAAAACCCAACGAAAAATCCAGTGATGATGACTGGATAGTCAATGAACCGATTGCTGAGGGCGTTATTTTCAAAGGCTCTCTACTCAGAAGCGATCCCGGCGAAAACATGCCCTCAGATGAAGCTGCGAGCGGACTGTACAGTCTCGTGCTCAAAAACGAATTGACTAAAGGCACAGACTACAGCAAAGAAAAACCGATGTATATAACCTGCGTGGATATAACAAACATCGATGGCTACGAATGTTATGTACTTTCGGTTAGCGGCGCGTTCAATACCAAAGCATGGGAATATGCCGTGGACTACAATTACGATAGGCAATACGTTTACCTGATGTCGGAGGCAGGGAACAAATCGCTCGGCTCATTGCTCGACCTTGGCGGAGCCAAGGCAACCGAGTGATTCGCAGCAGGCGTATGGACGGGATCGCCTAAGGTCTCCGACGCACCAAACACTTAGCCAAAGCCGTAGCTGTCACCTCGGTTGATCCCCCGAGGTGACAGCTACGCGTTCGCTTAACAAAATAGGGGGACTTTGTCAATACTTTTCCTATTATGAAATCATCTTTAAGCCGATGACAGAGATTAAGATCAAACTGATGCAGAATATTCTCTGCCAGCTTTTTGATTCTCCAAAATAAAATATACCAATTAAGGAGCTTCCTATCACACTAATCCCAGTCCAAACAGCATATCCTGTACCCATGGGAATCGTTTGCAGCGCATAGCTTAAAGAGGCAAGGGCTGCCCCTAACCCCAAAATTATTAGAGCAGCCGTTTGCCAACTTCTTCTTACAGATAACTGATTAATCATAGTGACCGCAAAGGTCTCAGACAAACCTGCGATAATTAAAGCAAGCCAAGCTATTGCGAACAACCCCTCTCCGCACTTTCGTCACCCTCATAGTCTGTTGTCAGTTTTAAACCAATCACACCAAATAGAAGTACGGCGATTAAAAGAATCTTTGCCGGTTCTAGAGGTTCACCAAAGAATAAAACCTCTGCCAAGACAGTGCCTCCTGCACCTAGTCCCACAAAGAAAGCATAGGCAGTTCCAGTTGGTAGAATTTGGGCTGCTGTTATAAGTAAGTAATTGCTGACTATAATTAAAGCAATGGTAGCAGTCCAGGTCCAAAAGCTATATGCATGAGCCAAGCCAACTACCCAAGCGACCTCCAGAACAGCTGCAATAAATAATTTAAACCAAATTTTTGTCATCTGAACTTACATCCTTATTCTTATGGTAAGTAAAATTTAACATGCTCTGTTGTAGCTTAATACGCTCATCGCGCGCGACTATGTCACGGCGATCGGCTTCCCGAGGCAACACCTACGATAGCGCGCTCGGCAAGAGCATTAACGGCCTCTGAGACCATTAACGGTCTCTACAAGACCGGACTCGAGCAAACTGTGCAACAGGAAGGGTGACATGGTCTGGGTAGGTCACACCGGAGGGAAAGCCGACCTCAAGCAGCGAGGCATTGCGCTCAGAAAAAACTTGGAAATGGCGCCGAGCCCAGACGACAGGACTCATCTCAGTTCCCAACTGGATATCTGGCAGCCGGTTTACGAAGCTCATCGACTCCCTGGGGACGGGGAGGCATTGGTGCACCAACGGTCTCCAAGGCAAGGACCTACGACGGCATATTATCCTTCGACCGGGCGGTCACACTCTGCGGCCAGCGAAGCACAGGCCTACAGATTGGCCACATAGGTGGGGCAAGCAACCTTATGAAGAGAGGGCCGGCCTATGATCACACCTCTTGGCGCCGGGCAGAACGACGAGTGTCAGTTGCGCAACAATGTAGCCTGCACTTCATCCGGCTACTACTTGCCATACTGCGTCTGCGTCCTTCTTGCGTGAGTTATTCGACCGCCAGAGCTACCACCATCGCCACCTCGCACAACCCTCACGACACCTATCGTCGTGCACCAGGGCCGGATCGATGAGTTGCGGGTCCAACAGACCTCGGTTCTTGTCGCGAGCCCCCCTTGCTACGGTAGGTCTCAATCCGCACCGCTGAGATGATGGGTTCAGCCCTCAACTCCTCGAGGCGGAGATATGTACCACCCATCGCGTCACTCATCCTTCTCATCAGGCCGAAGCTCACGACGTCTCGCTCGGTATCAATCGCGATGGACTTGATTCGCGCCGCTTTGATCTCCCGGGCGACCTGCTCAGCGTCGGCCAAGGGCTCCGCTCCCTGGCGGCCGACGTTCGCTCTTCCATCTGAGACAAGCACCAACAGCGGCAGTGCGTGCTTGTCGATCGCCACACAATTCTTCAGCGTTTCCATTGCCAGCGCCAGCCCGTGTGCCAGTGAAGTCCTACCACCGGTGGGAATGTCGGCCAGATGCCTCTGGGCCATTTCTGCGCTGCCGGTCGGCGGCAGCAGCAGCTCCGCCCCGCTCCCTCGAAAGGCCACCAGTCCCACGCGGTCCCGGCGTTGGTACGCATCGATCAATAGCGAAAGGATGGCGCCTTTGGTTGCCGCCATCCGCTCCTGAACACCCATGGACCCGCTCGTGTCTAGGCAGAACATGATGACGTTACCCACCTTCTTCTCCCGAACCTTTTGACGCAGGTCGTGTCTTTCCACCACAACCAATGACTGGGCCGCCGAGTCGCTGCGGCGCCGCACCTGAAACGGCGCCGCAGCGCGAAGCGTGGCGTCCAAGGCAAGGTCCGTAACCTTGCCTTGAGGGAGCACGCTCGCCACGTAGCGACCCGCCTTTGAATCCGTCCGGCTCATGGAGCGCCGACCACTCCCGCTTCGGGCCATCTGGTCCAGCAATGTCCCAGACAGCTCGACAACTCGAAACGGTTCATCGACGTCGAAGACCTGCTCACCGCCCTCGCCATCGGGTTGCTCTGACAAGGGCGGTTCATCAAAAGGGCGCTGGACGCTCTCCGGCGATTCGTTCTTTGGCGATTCGCTCTCCCGAGACTCGTTCTCCGGCGACTCGCTCTCCGGCGGCGGCTGCCCGTCCGTCGGCGGGTCGCTCTGTTCATCCCATTCGTTGATGCTCTGCTCAAGCCGCTGCTGATCCATGCCGGGATCCTGGAAAGGCTGCCTCCGACGCCGGTGCAGCAGGGCCAGCTCGGCCGCCTCTTTCACGTCGTCGACCGTAACCTCGGTCCTGCCGTGATATGCGGCCAGTGTAGTCGCAGTCTTGTAGATGACGATGTCGGCACGATGCCCGTCGACACCAAAGTCCTCACAGATGTGGGCAATCAGATCCAGCAGGTCTTCACAGAGCGTGACGTGGGGAAGCAGGTGCTTCGCCTGGCGGATAGCGTCCCTGATCTGCTGCTGTTCGGTCTCCCAGGCGCTGCAGAACTCACGCGGGTCCGCTTCGAACGAGATGCGGCGGCGTACGATCTCCTTGCGCGCCTCCTTGTCGTGGATGCCGGTCACCTCAACGGCGAGACCGAAACGGTCGAGCAGCTGAGGTCGCAGATCGCCCTCCTCAGGATTCATGGTTCCGACGAGGATGAAACCGGCGGGATGGCTGAATGACACCCCTTCGCGCTCCACAACGTTGACTCCCATGGCGGCGGCATCGAGTAGAACGTCAACCAAGTGATCGTCCAAAAGGTTGACCTCGTCGACGTAGAGGATCCCCCGATTCGCCGAGGCCAGCAGTCCGGGGTCAAAGTGTTTCTCGCCGCTCTTGATGGCCCGCTCGATATCGATCGTGCCGACGACCCGATCTTCAGTGGCACCTACCGGGAGCTCCACCACCGATACGCGCCTGGTCCTCGTCTCCAGCTCCTGGCCCTCGGCCGTCTTCGCCTCGCAGCGATCACACAACGCCGTGCCGGCCTCCGGGTCGCACGAGAAGGGACAACCGGCGACCGTCTTGATGTGTGGAAGGAGGGTTGCCAACCCGCGGACCGCCAGGGACTTTGCCGTGCCCTTCTCGCCACGGATCAGCGTCCCGCCGATCTTGTTGTTGATGGCGTTGAGGACAAGGGCCTTCTTGATCTGCTCCTGCCCTACGATCGCGCTAAACGGAAACACGAGACGCTCTTGTCGCATGTTAGTTTTGGGCGACGGCGTCACTCATGCTCATCCCGAAAGTCGTATCGAAGTACGAGATGAGTTTCTGGGCCTGCTCTTTGATCTCGGCAGCCTGAGAATCCCACCGTCCCATAGATTTCAGCGGCTCAGTGACATCCTTGCCGGTCCCGTCGCTGACACTCGTCAATTCCATAGCCGCGCAGTCGAAATGATAGTTGTACTCCTGCCCCATGGCGGCTACGTAGCGATGCCAAAGGAGGGTGTTATCGGCCGGGTTGAACGTGTAGCTGTCTTTGGTCTCGGCACCAGTGGTATCGGTAACGATGAAAACCACTTCTCCTGTGCTCCCTGTGGTGACGTTGACCTTGATCCCTCCTTCTCCCAGAGGGCTCGAGTCCTTGCTGAGATAGCTATAGACGCCATCCGGCCCCTCCTTGAAGCCCGCCTTCGCAAGGGGCGACTCCGACGAGCACCCCATTGCGACCAGCACTATGACGACCAGCAACACCCCCAGCGCCGACATCTTCTTCATGACGTTTCTTTCCTTTCGTATGAGCAATCCATTACAGCCAGCAATCCATTACAGTCGTTCTTCAATGTCGCCTTCGAGCTCCAGATACACCTCCATCAGCTTCTCCCTCTGTTCTTCGCCGGCGTTCCAGTAGCCCCGCTGGTAGAACTCCATCATCTGCTCCGCGATGGACTGATATGCCGCGGGGTTGTTCTCTCTGAGGCGTTGGCGCATGTCCTCGTCCTCGATGTACGTGTGGTATAGATCGTCGTAGATCCACGGCTCCACACGGTTGGTGGTCGCGGCGAGACCCATGACATTCTCGAAGCGCTCGGCGATCTTCTGGACGCCGTGATACTTGTGCTCCAGCATCCCATCGATCCACTTGGGATTCAGCACCCGCGTCCTGATGCCTCGACCGATGGCCTTCTCCACACCCTCGGCAACGATGCGTTCGCCGGTCGTGTCGGTAATGTACTGGCAGGCCCTGCTCCCTCTGGCCGTCTCCACCGACTTCGCCAGGCCTCCGAAGAACTCGTAGTAGTGGTCGAGATCGGTTATCTCGTACTCGTGGTTGCTCCGAGTCTGGGAGACGAGATCGACAGACTTGAGGTGCTCGTCGAACAGACCCTGGACCTTACCGGCACTGCGATTCTTGCTGTACACATAGGACAGCTTTTTGACGAACTCCTCGCCAATCTGCTCCTCGCGTTCCCAGTTCTTGGTTTCGATGATCCCGGTGATGCCCGTACCGTACTGAGCCTGGTCGGGACCGAAAATGCGCGCTGCCGCGAGCTCCTCAGCCTCCTCCGGTCCGTATCCGAGCTCCAGGAGGTGTTCGCGCAGCTTCCTCGTGTTCGCCTTGAAGCGGTTCATCTCGTCCGGCTCATCCAGAGCCGCCAGCTCCTCAAAGACCTTGTTGAGGTTGTCCATGACGTTGGGAAACATGTCGCGGAAGAAGCCGCAAATGTTGATCACCACATCCACCCGAGGACGGCCCAGCTCCTCCAGAGACATGATCTGATAGCGCGGCTCCCAGACATTGCCCCCACGCACGACACGAACACCCAGGTACGCAAGAATCTGGGCGACGGTCTCTCCTTGAGTGCGAGAGGTCTCCAAACCCCAGAGGATGACGGCGGTAGAGATAGGCAGCTGCCCGCTGTTATCCGCCCGGTATCGCTCCAGAGTCGCTTCGGCTATCTTCCATCCCCGCTCCGTAGCGGTCGGGCTCGGGACGAAGCGAGGATCGAACTGGTAGAGGTTGTAGCCGGTCGGCATCACCTCGGGATCGCGAAAGATGTCGCCAGCCAGGCGGGCGGGGTTGTACTCGCCCCTTAGAGTTCTCAGGAGCCCACCGATCTCGTCGTTGCGTCTACATTCGACCATGATTTCGCGGGCGTATTCCAGTGTGGCCAGAATCCCAGCATGATGAGCGGGATCAAGACCCCGAAGCGACTCGTCATCGAGGTACCGGTCGAAGAGATCGTCGGCCGCACGGTCGAGATAGGCCAATCTGCCGGCGTCCGCCTCGTCCAGCAGAGCATCGTAGTCAAGGCCCTCGATCTCAGCAACCAAGCGGACCAGGGACTTGATCTCCCCGCGATCATAGCGGAGCAGGCCCCTGGCGTAGCTGCGAGCCTCGGCTTCGTCGTACCCTCGTCCGAAAACGTGAAGCCCCTTGGGTATCAGCGAGCGCTTCATGCGATACAGCTCATGCTCCAGCTCGTCCAAGTCGGTAGGAAGGCTCAGCGCGGCCGCACGGCCGACGACATCACACAGCACATCCCGGCTCCGAACGGGCGAGGCTCGTAGAGCCTCGCGGTACTCGTCGATCATCGCCGAGAGCTCAACGTACTCGCCGTACAGGTCTCCCTGCACGTACTCGGGCGGCTGGTAGCCCACAAGGTTGGCGTGCGAGCGACGCCGGGCGATCATGGCCTCCGAGGGATTGCCCACGTAGTAGAGGTAGACGTGAGGCACGTGCGCGATCAGGCGATCGGGGAAGCAGTCGCCGGACATGCCGCTCTCTTTGCCCTTGAGAAACTCGAGAGTCCCGTGAGTGCCTACATGGATGATTGCGTCCGCCTTGAAGTCGTCGAGCAGCCAGCGATAGAACGCGATGTAGTGGTGGTGGGGGAGGAGATCCTTGTCGTGATAGGCCTTCTCCGGGTCTTCGTGAATCCCGCGAGACGGCTGCAACCCAACGAAGACATTCCCTCCGATCACGCCCGGTATAAGGAAGTCCTCGCCTCTGGACACCATGACATCGCCGGGAGCTTCTCCCCACTGTTCAATCAGAAGATCCTTGTCGGGAAGTCCTGAGAGCGTCTCTTGATACCTCGCCAACAGGTATTTCGGCATAGAATCCTCGTCGACACCGTAGCGGCCCGAGTTTACGATCCCCCCAACAGAAAACCGCTCTCGAAGGGCGTCGACATTCAAGCCGCCCGTCTCGTAGCCTTCGGCTTGGAGATTCTCGAGAACATTCCCGATCGAGGCGAAAGTATCCAGGAAGGAACCCCCGAAGATGTTGCCTTCCCCGGGCGGGTAGTTGTATCCGATGATGGCTATCCGCTTTTCGGAGTTGGGTTTGCGGCGTAGTGCGAGTAGAGACTGCACCCGCGAGACCAACCGATCCACCCGCTCATCAATGAGCGTCAGGCAACTCACGTCGGTCCCGGTGTCTTCGTCCCGGTACGGCTCCCCCATCGCTCCCACGAGCAGCGCCTCGGCGCACCCATCCAATTCCGGCAACATTACCGAGATGAGGAACTCGTTTGAGCTCAGCCCCTGGGCGGACTCCCACCACTCCTTGATGCGCCGCCGAGTCATGAAGAAGGGGTGCACGTAGGGCGCCCCGACCTCCCTCAGCATGTCGATGGCCCCTCCCGCGTCTCCCCCCATGGGGCCCGCTCCCAGCCGGAACGACATGAAGTTGAGGATGAGATCGACCGGTCGCCCGTTCACATTGAGTAGCCACTCCCTCAGCTGAACGAAATTCTCAGCCGTCGTGCCACCGAAGGCGATGGGTAGCACATTGGCGATTTCTTCCAGCCTGTCTCTGATGGCGGCGACACTGGGAGCGGTATCGTCCGGATAAGTGTGACCATAGGAGAGCAGCGCTATGCAGGGCTTTGACTCGTCGAAGCCGCGGGATTGCCCGTATTGCTTGACATTCTTGTAGTACGTGCGTGTCGCGGGGTCGCGGATTCCGAGCACAGGCGCTTCGCGCGCTACATCCGGACGGGGAATCTCCTTATGTCCGCCGTAGTCGCGAAGAATCAGGCACAGCATGTTGGTGAGTTGCTCCACATCGGCCAGCCGGAAGTACTTGGCCAGCTGCGACAAGTTGCGCATGTCGCGCATCTTGCCTACCGGTGCAATCTTGCCGACCGTTTCGGCCATGGCGGCCATCCTGCGCATCGCCTCCGGGCTGATCCGGCGGGGCTCGCCCATGCCCATGCCTTCCATCTTCATCGAGTCGGCCGTAAGTTCACCGAGTCTCATGTAAGACCGTCCGGCCTGTCCGAAGGGTATGACCTGCCCCCGGCAACGCTCAAGACCCGCGTGGACGGCGACAACCACCTCCGACGGGCTCCCCATGAGATCGACGAGCACCGCGTCGGCCTCCGCTATGGTGTCCCGCATCTCGTCGAGGCGCGGGCCGGCAACCTGCCGTCCGGAGTAGAACAGCCGCAGGTCGAGCACTCCCGGGTACCGCTCATGGATCGCACGACCCGCCGCGAGAAGATCGCGTATGGCGGTACTGGACACAGTCACGAAGACGATCTTCATCGCACCACCCTTTGTGGGTAGAACATTGGCTTGCCAGAATCGGGGTCGGTGAGCACGGAGCCCTCGATCCTGAAAACCTCCCGCATAAGAACGGGATCCAAGATCTGATCGGGCAACCCGCGCGCGTAGAGGTCCCCCTCCTTCATCACCAGCACTTCGTCCGAATAGCGGATGGCGTGGTTGATGTCGTGTAGGACCATCAGGATGGTGATGCCCTCTTCTTGGTTCAGGCCGGAGATGAGCTCGAGCACGTCCAGTTGGTGGCGTATATCTAGAAAGGTCGTCGGTTCATCCAGGAGGAGAATCTGCGGCTTCTGGGCGAGAGCCATGGCTATCCACGCCCGCTGCCTTTCACCGCCGGACAGGGCATTGATCTTGCGGTCGCGGAACTGCGTAACTCTGGTCTTCTCAAGCGCCCACTCGACCACGCTATTGTCGTCATCAGCCTTGCCCCGCCACCACTCACGATGAGCGAAGCGGCCATAGGCAACCAGTTCGCCCACAGTTACATCGCTCATGCCGTTATGAACCTGGGAGAGCACCGCCATCTGGCGGGCGATGGACTTAGGCTTCATGTGCTCGATGTTCTTGCCGTTCAGGTAGACCACGCCTCCGGCGGGCCTGACGTTGCGGGAAATCGCCCGCAACAACGTAGTCTTGCCCGAGCCGTTCGGACCTACGATGGAGTGGATGCGGCGCCGAGATACGCTGAGATTCAGGTTTCGGATGACATCGCGTGAGCCAAAGCGCACCCTTAAGTTCTCGACTGCCAGCACCGTATCTCCTCCGTCGGGATGATCATTCATCGGCGCAGGAGGTAGAGGAAGAACGGAGCCCCAAGAACGGCCATGACGATGCCGACGGGGATCTCCGTGGGACTGAAGGCCGTACGCGCAAACGTGTCGCTAAGCATGACCACCGCCGCCCCGAGCAGCATTGAGCCCGGCAGCAGCAGACGGTGGTTCGTCCCCAAGAGCAGTCGTGCGCTGTGTGGGATGATCAGCCCAACGAAACCCAGTAGACCGACCACCGAGACCGCACTTGCCGCCAACAACGCAGCTATCGCGGTGAGCCCCATCCGAGTACGTTCGACGCTGAGGCCCAGCCCGCGCGCCGTATCATCGCCGAGTACCAGGATGTTCAGTCGCTGCGACATAAACAGCGAGGCGGCCACACCAACTATCGAGTATGGGAGTATCGTAACCACCTCGGGCCAGCTTCGAGCCGACATGCTGCCGTTCATGAACGTCAGTGCCCCATGAACCCGGTCGCTGTAGAAGACCATGAGCGCAGATATGCCGGCACCGAGAAATGCGGCCACCGCCACTCCGGCCAAGATGATCCGAAGCGGCTGGATGCCCCCCTTCCAGGCCAAGATATAGATGAGGATAGCCGCGCCCAGAGCGCCGAAAAAAGCTGCAATCTGTACCAGGAACTGAAGATGGGGAAAGAGAATGAGGATGATGATGCCGGCCAGGCCGGCCCCGGCCGAGATCCCAATGATGGTGGGATCGGCCAGCGGGTTGGACATGACCCCCTGGAGGATGGCGCCGGACAGAGCGAGATTGACGCCCACCAGCGCGCCGACAATCATGCGGGGCAGACGAATGTCCCAGATGACCAAGCGCTCGGGAGAACCGTCGTTGCTGAACAACACCTCGAAAATGCGCGAAACAGAAACCTGCATCGTCCCGAGGCCGTTGCCCAGTAGGAAGGCGATCACCACGAGCACCCCAAAGGCCACCATGACTCCGGTCTTCCATCGCCGAGTATCGCGGATAGACCTGCCCTTCTCCATACGTCGGCTACTGCCCAAGAGGACCGTAGATGTCGGGATACACGCCCTTGGCCATATACTCGATGGCCTTCACGTAGTTGTGGGCGGCATTGAATAGGAAGTATTCCTGAGGCAGATAAATGACACGCCCTTCTTTGATTGCTTCGATGCCGGCCCACGCCGGGTTTGAGGAGAATTCCTTCTCCATCGTTTCCTTTGCGGCTTCGTTGGAGCTGATCATGCTGGTAACGAGCACCACATCGGGGTTCTTTTTGACGATGTACTCGATGTCGAGCGGCGTCGTTTCCGAACCGAGAGTGTCGGGGGGAAGATCGGACGCGATGTTCCTCAGTCCCAGAATGTTTGCCACATCTCCAGCAATGCTGTTGTCGAGCTTGACCGACAGGCTCGACGACGTCAGGTAGAGAATCACTGCACTCTTGCCTTCAGCGGGGAGCCGGTCGGTGATGGCCTTCCTCTCGGCGTCCATCTGAGCGATTCGTTCCTCAGCAGCGGCCTGACTGCCCAGAAGTACCCCGAATACCCGCATGTGGTCAACAACGTCGACGTAGTCTTTCATCAGTAGGGTCACTATCTTGAAGCCCATGCCGCGAAGGGTGCTGGATATCTCAGCCTGCACGCCTGCCTGGGTGATGATGAAGTCGGGCTGCTGCTCGATGATGGCCTCTACGCTCGCGTTGTATACGGCCCCTACCGACGGGAGCGCACCGATCGTTGCCTCGTACTCGTGATCTATGACGGCCGAGCCGAGGTCCGTCCGGCAGATCGACTCTCCCCCCAGCGCGTACCACATGTTGATAAAGCTGCTTGACAGCACAGCGACACGCTGTGGCTTCGAGTCGAGGGTCACCTCAGTACCAAGGTAGTCGGTGATGGTACAGGGGTATGTGTCGCTCGACACGAGAACGCGATGCTCCTCGCTTTCGCGAGTCGAGGCGGAGCTTACATTCGCCATCCCCCCGAACTTCTCTGACTTGCCCTGAGCACCGGTCTGCGTGTCGGATCCCTCCGTGTTGGATCCCTCCGATGAGCATCCGCATAGGCCGGCAGCCATAGCGAGGCCAATGGCAATTACAAGGATCAAGCTCAGCAGCCGCGTCTTCATGTCCCCTCCAGTCCGAGAACGCTTGGCTCGGAACCTGGGGTCGCGACTTCTGGGCAAGAGAAAGGCGTCCCTGGAATCGCAGATTCCAGGGACGCCGTATTCCGCCCTGTCGTTCGACACGCCACCCCTGATCCCGAGGGTATACGCTATCTACTCTGCGCGGGTAGGTCTTCTGGCTCCCGGATCAACCTACCGGCCGCACCTTCCCGTCTTCATCAGACAGTGGTGTCAGCGGCTTTCGTCCCCGGTCACAGCGGCGGGACCGCGACGGATTTGCACCGTCTTCCCTTGTGGCCCTCTCGGGGCCACCCGTGCAGGGTAGACATGTAACACAGGGACGCGGGCACAGTCAAGACCCACACTCGCCCGAAGTCCACATGTGGGGAGAGTGGCCTACCGTGAGAGTAACCTACCTGTGCACCGACTCCTCCCGGCTTGTTTCCATGAGACCGTACTTCGTCCTGATGCGATCAAGCAGCCTGCCCCACGGCTTCGCCAACAGGACCAAGAACACTGCAGTCGATACACCATGGGCCACGTCGAACCAGATACCCATCGCGTAGACCGTGACAACCGATTGCCAAGTAATCGGTCGAATAAATCCAATCACATACCACAGATTCATCACCCAATCGAAAGCGAAGCCACATATCAGGCCGAAGAGCGCGAGACTCCAGCGTGCCTTCATGAAGCGACGGTTACGCAGGAGACCGGCCGCTGCTCCGATCATTCCCCAACAGAACATCTGCCAGGGCGTCCAGGCCCCCTGGCCGAAGAAGAAGTTGGAGACAAGAGCGCCAACACTACCCGTGATAAAGCCCGCCTCTGGTCCGAAGGCCAACCCCGTGATGATGACAATTGCAGTTGTAGGCTTGAAGTTAGGGAGTGCGGCAAAGGCCATCCGGCCCACAGCGGCCAGTGCAGCCATCACGGCGATAGGAACGATCTCGCGGGCCAAAGGCCGTCGTCTTTCAAAACGGAGTGCGAACGGCACCATGCTCAGCAGCATGAAGACGGCACTGAGCAACCCGGGGTTCTTCTCGCCAGTGAGCGAGGCCCACACCAACAGCCCAGGCAGAGCCACAGCAAGGGCGATGAGCGCTATCTTGGATCTGCGACCAACAGCGATGTCCTGCACGCCTCCCCTACCTCTTTCACCGTGACCGCCCACGGGAATACGTCTCTGGCCATGCGATTGGCCGCCGTGGTGTAGAAGCTGTTGCCCGCAAAGAAAGCCTGCGGTGGGTTCTCGGCAGCAATCGCTCCATCGAAAAGCAAGGAGCATCGATCAGCGAACAACGCTGCGAATTCCACGTCGTGGGTCGCCATGGTAATACAGATTCCTTGCCGCTTGAGGCGTTCGAGCAACGTACCCAATGCCTCCTTCGCCTCGGCGTCGAGACCCTTGGTCGGCTCGTCCATCAGAAGGATCTTGGGGTTCAGCAGAAGCATCATCGCGAGGGCCACCTTCTGCTGCTCTCCTGCCGACAAATCGTATGGGTGACAATCGAGCAACCCCTCAAGACCCAGCTCGGAAGTCAACTCCTGCACGCGAGCGTGCGCCGATTCAATATCGTCCATGCGTTCTTCAGCCACAACGTGGAGTTCCTTCTTAACCCTATCCCGGCTAAAGAGCGCACGAGGGTTCTGCGGCAGCAAAGCGAGGTTCCCTCGATACAACTGAGCTGCGGCCAACCTGCGAATATCCTTTCCCCCAAGCAACACCCGCCCCCGGTATGGCGAGTTCAGCCCTGCCAACACCGACAGCAGTGTCGTTTTGCCGGAACCGTTCCCTCCCAGGATGCAATGAATCTCTCCAGAACGAAGAACGACCGACAGACCGCGAAGTACGTCCGCTCCGCTCCTCTGGTAGCGGAACCACAGATCCTTTGACTCCACCACCACCGGGCCGAAGCCATCACGCACGGTGATCCTCTCCTGCTGTATAGAGGTGGTATCAGCGGGGATGAGAGAACGGAGCCACAGACGTCCATCCCGAATCGTCAGGGGGCAACAATCGCCTTGAGCCACTTCGCGGTAGATGCGCAGCGGTGTCGGAAGACCCTTCGCCACAGTGTCCTTTGGATCTTCGGAGAGTGTCGTGCCCACCTCCAGTGGCGTACCTTGTATGCGTATCGAGCCGGACCCCATGACGGCTACTCGGTCGGCCACGGAAAAGACCTCTTCCAGGCGGTGTTCGGTAAGGATGACGGTGACGCCCAACTCCCAATTGATCCTCCGCACCATCTCGAGAAATTCTTGAGCAGCGATAGGGTCGAGCTGGGCGGTAGGCTCATCAAGAATCAGCACCTTTGGCTGCGTCACCATCACTGCAGCAAGGTTGAGCATCTGCTTCTGGCCGCCGGACAACTCCCTGACCGGCCTGCGGAACCAGCCGTCTATGCCGAAGAAGCAGGCCAGTTCGGCGACTCTCTGCCGTATGGTCGCGTTGGGAAGAGCCAAATTCTCTAAAGCAAAGGCCAATTCGTGCCAGACCATGTCGGTAACGATCTGGGTGCTGGGATTCTGCTGCACAAACCCGATGCGCATGGACTGCCGGGCATCGATTTGGTCCAGCGACACACCATCGTAGAGAACGACGCCGCTTCGCCGTCCATGGGGCCATAGCTCCCGTTTGAAGTGTCGTAGTAGAGTGCTTTTACCACAGCCTGTTGGACCGCACAGAACGAGGAACTCATTCTCCGGGATGTGGAGGCATATGTCGCGCAACGCCGGCGGGTCGCCCGGCGGATATGCGAAGGTCAGATGGTTGATCTCAATCTGCGCCATATCACGTTCTCTCTCCACTCCAGCAAGGTCGGCATGAACAGTAGGAGGGCATAGACGACATAACCTGCGAGGGAGAGCGTGTCGGTGTCGATAGGTCGAATCACGGGATAGAAGTAAAGGGTCGCATGCCCGCCGAAGTAGAGGACCCACGATATCACCGACAGTAGAGACAGGAAGCCCAGCATCACCCAATCGCGCCTATCCATGCGGAAGAGGGTAAAGCTGGTGCGGCGTCGGTAAATCCCATAACCACGGGCCTTCATAGAGTCCGCCGTCCCGACGGCATCCTCCATGGTCCAGTTGAGAAGCACCGACACCATGCGCAACGCCGAGCGGAGACGGTTCGCCCAACCGGCCGTTCGGCCCGCGCCCATCATCCTCTGCGTCTGTCGGATAATCTCCAGCCGGCCCCGCATCTCAGGCACCATGCGTACGGCCATGGAGGTCACCAGCGCAGCAGACGGTGTGATCCGCCCAAAGAGATAGAGGAACTTGTCCGACGAGATTATCGCGCCATAGCAGGCAAACCAGAGTATGACGGCTGCGAACATAGCTCCCGAGCACAGTCCATACGCCATCGCCTCCAGAGTGAACCCGTGCCCGAAGACGTGGAAGAGGACCGTGTCTCCTCGGTGGTTGAAGACCGGATTGAGAAGGACGATAAGCACACAGACAGGCAGCATGAACCGCACCGTGTTCTTGAGGCTACTTCCCCTGATATGAAGTGCGAACACAACCGCCGCAACAAGGGAGACGGCGGCATATACGGGGTGCATGCACGCTATGCTGAGAGCCAAAGCCATGCAAAAGAACGCAAACGAAACCACCGGATGTAGCGAGTAGAAGGCGGTGTTCATGCGCCCGGCTCCATCCTCAACGCCCCGTCCAATCCACTCCCAGATCCCTTCCGAGATCACAGGTGTAGTTCCATTCGATGGCATCCCCCTGCCGCACCTGGTACTGACCGCACCCGTAGTGGGGATACCAACCGTTCACGCAGTACATCCAGCCGCTGTCTGGGCCTCCGTCGAACTCGTATAGATTATGGATGCCTTTGACATACTGCATACCTAGTAGACCGCTGAATTCCAGCTGGATATGCCGCGCCTGCAACTCACGCTTGAGAACGTCAAAGACCGACTCCCCCTGACGGAACCTCACCGTGACAGGATCGAGGATCACCCCTCGTGCCGGAACGATGTGCTGCCAGCGCTCTTGGGCGGCCATGCCTTTGGCCGCGGCGACATGACACGACACCGCCAGGGTGCACTCTCCCTCAGGTGCATCTGCGGCCACCTCTCTTGGGGGTACAGCCTGGGGCCGGTTTTTCCCGTACTCAGCTCCCCATCCGTGAGAGCCGGTATCCACGGGACCGACCCCTTGAAGACCAAGGCCGGACTGACCCTGCGAGGCACTGACGGCCGTCTCTGTTTCGTTGGGTTTCTCAATGCTGCGCCCCGCGAGGGTCAAGCCTATCCAAGCTGCCGTCACGGCTACGATGAGGATGATCAGTGCGAGAGGAATACTCAGTCTTCGTCTGGGCCCACCACGCACCACGTCACCCACCGCCTTTCGAGCCCGCGAAGTCATAGAGGGTCGCCCTACCGTCCTTCAAACGCAACCAAGCCACTAAGGCCAGCATGGCCTGTTCGGAAGCCACCTTGTCGCTTCCACCGCCAAGGATGTGAGAGAAGCCACCATTCGGCTCCTGATGAGCAAGCAGGAACGAGAGAGGGCTCGCTCCGTCCCTGCCGAAACCAGCGTCCGAGGTTGCATCCAGGCCCACGCACGACAGAGCGATGATCACTTGTGCCGCCGACTCGCTATTGACGCTCCCCCGCGAAGCGTACCCGCCGTCCTCCCGTCGCACCTGGGAGAGCCACGCCAATGAGCGGTCCAGGGCATAGTTGATCTCGGGGTCGTCCGCATATCGCCAGAGGGCCTGGACCGCCATAGCCGTTATGTCGGTATCGCCCGCACCCTCGCCGGTGAGGCTGAAGCTTCCATCGGGATGCTGGTGATCCAGCACGAGTCGAAGCATCCTCTCCCGTGTCCACGTAGCCCCCTCGGGCACTGGATATCCTTTGCAGTCCAACGCAATCAGTCCGAAGATCGGACTGTTGGCGCCCTGCGTGTCGAAACGGGAGTGATTGCATAAAGCTGCGATCAGATCATGGCTGCCTACGTTCCGGGCGTCCCCTCCTGCGGCTGATATCGCCAACGCGAGCCTTTCCAAGTCAGTAGCCTTGCGAAAGCCGTCTGTACCCTGCCAGGACTCACGCACGTACTTCTCAGTGAGCGACAGATAGTCAGGGAAACTTCTACCGTCATAGCGCACAAGACCGATCTCAGCCCAGTCATAGAGATTGTCCATGACCGGGACGAAGTCGTCCGCAGTCACCTTCGCATGAGTGACGTGCTCCTGAAGCCAAGCGGCGACTCTCTCAGCCGCCTGTGTGACAACTTGTTGCTGCCGGCCGGTGTCGTGCTCCTGCCCGCAGCCGCCGATGGTGACCGCCAGCAGCGCAACGACGACCGCAATCGCGATCGCCAGGCCGACCAGACGCGCAACCGTCGAACGCGCAACCGTCAAACCAAGGAGGGCCCGGCTCTTCACCCGGGCCCTGCTCCTCGCTCTCATCAGAGGCTACGGCCGATCCAAGTGTCACTGCGGCCTTCGGCTGCGTCTTCGCCCAACTGCCTCTGTCATAGATCATCACCCCGGCTGCAGGTATAGTGCCACTCGACCGCATCGCCGTCTTTGAGCACGTAGGCACCGCAGCTGCAGTTGGGATACTGGCCATTGACGTTGTACATCCAGCCACTGGCGGGGCCGCCGTCAAACTCCGCGAGGCCATTTATGCGTGCAACGTAGGCGGAGCCGCTCGACCCATCAAACGTCATCGGGATACCTTTACTACCGAGCAACCTCTTGAGCACAACGAACACCGTCTCGCCGTTCTTGAACTTGACCGTTTGTCTGCCGAGGATGGTCCTGTTGGAGACCAGCCCAGCCTTGACCGCGTTGTTGCAGTCGATCGAGAAGGTGCATGACAGCGGAAACGGGTCTTTCGGGGCAGGCGCAGTCGTGGAGGTCGTAGCCGGCGATTGTGTGACCGGCGATTGTGTAGCCGACACACTGGGCCTGGACGGCTGAGCCGTTGCCACCCTCGCTGTTACTGTCGTTGCAGAACTCGCCGCCGCTGTCGTTATGGAGTTCGCCGTCGCTGTCATCGTCGACGAGGTCGTGTCGGGCTCCAAGGAGAGCGTTGTCGACGTATGCCCCAGAGAAGTGGAGGTGCTTGAGCCGTGCGCGGCTGCAATTGAAGTGGTGACCGATGTGGCAGTGGAATGCGCCTTCAGCGCGCCCAACTGTTCTGCAGGGACGCTTTGGCCTACGCCCGACGCTATGGAGGAGGCAGCCACCTCCGTCCCCCCTGAGGTTGCGCAGCCAACCGTCAGAAGCATCAACAGTGGCAACAGCCACAAGCAACACATCTGCAGGATACGCCGAAAGATAGAACTCTTCCGGGCCGTCCTGAGATTCGTAGGAGATGTCGTCATTTCGATTCGGCTCATTTCTCAAGCACGTTGTACAGCATCTTGGCAAACTGCCCGCGAGTAGCCCAGCCCCAAGGATCGAATCTATCTGCGCTCTTGCCGTTGATGATTCCGTTGTAGACGCCGGTGGCAACAACATCACGATCGGCGGGATCGACATCCGCAAAGCCGACATCATAGCCGGCAGGAGGAGTAGTCAAGCGATCACCGGCACCACGGACCAGCATGCGTAAGAGCTGGATACGAGTAACATCTGCGTAGGGCCGGAACGTCTTGTCGGGGAATCCGTGGATGAGTCCGTTCATCGCCGCCTCCTGCACAAAATCGAAGGGGTAGGGGACTCCGGAGGATGGCAACACGTCGTTGAACGCAGGATGGTCGGCACCTGTTATCGCCTCGTCGTGAAAACCGAAGGCCATCACCAGCATCTTGGCCACCTGGGCGCGGAGAATGTGATTGCCCGGACGGTACTCCTTGCCCTGTGGTGTGTCGTATCCACCGATGATGCCCAACTCTGCAAGCGCTCCGATGGCCACATGGTAAAGATTTGAGGAGGGCACGTCAATGAAGGTAACGGGGGCAGTCACCGGGATGTGAGTAATCGGCACGTCGCTCATGTCGTAGAAGTTGGTCTGCCCATTGACCATCCTGAGGTAGGCGGCAAGTGCGCAGTAACCCTGCTCAGTCGCAAACTGGTCGAGCTGGCCACCCACCGTGTGCCTGAATCCGCCACCATCGAGGCTGTATTTGGACAAGGCTGAGAACAAAGTGACATCGTTCTTCACGAAACGCGGATCTGCCGGCGGATCTATTCCCAGAGTGCAAAGGGCCATGATGACCTGCGCGATGCTTTCGAGGTTGGCAACGCCGAAACACTTGTAACCACCATCTGCCTGCTGCAGGCCGGAAAGCACGAAAAGAGCTCTGTTCACGGCGGCGCGCACATCTGGATTGGCCTCCCGATAGGTGGCCAGAGCCTGAACAACCATGGCCGTGGTGTCGGGATCGGGCTCGCTGCCTGTCAAGACCCAACCGCCCCCCGCCAATTCTCTGTCCAGAATAAACGAGATCAGGTCGTCACGGGTTGTCAGCCTACTCACGCCCCCGATGTTGGGTATGGCGTAGTCGTGAGTATCCAACGCGATGAGCGCGAAGGCGGCACCAGTGACGTCTTGCTGAGTCACCTTGTTGTAGTCGGCCAAGTAACTCAGCAGGTTGTAGCCACCAACGTTGGTGGCGTCGATACCGAGGGCCCCCAGGGCAATGATGGCCCGGGAGTATTCGGTGTATTTGCTCGTAGAGAGCACACCGTCGTTTGCACTCAAGACTGCGACCAGATTGTCGCGGTAGGTTGCATATCTGTCGGTTGCGTCATACTCACTTCGAGCCAAACCCAGGATGGCCCATTCGCCTCCTGCGGACCCAAGGGTCGGATTGATTACGTTAGAGTAGATCCAATCGCCTGTGGCGCTGTGCATGGCCACTGCGTCAGTGTCGACCGTCGCTGTGGCGTGGATATTCGGTCTAGCGGCTACCTGCTCGAGAGATGCTGTCGCCGCAGACGCTGCCGCCGTCGGCAGGACGCCCAGAAGCAGAGCTACTGCCGCCAACACCAGAAGTAGTCTCTTCATCCGCATCGCTTTTCTCCTTTGGTCCGCCTGTCGTAAGCAGGTGGCGGTTTGTTTGCAGCTTTCCGCCCTCGACAGGGCACTCGGCGGGTATCCCATCGTTGCGAGATCCCCGGACCCGCCGGAACGCAGGAGTCGAGGGTCGTCGTCAGATTTTCCTGTGTCCACGAGCGACCCTCGACCCCATCAATCCTAGTGTGCGTTTTCTAGCAACCTGCTAGTGCATCATTCACCGAGGAGTGTGAGCATGTTGTCCAAAATCTGCGCGGTCTCGCCTCGAGACATGGGCCCCCAAGGATCCGCAGCCGTCGTGGTGAGCGACAGGCCGTCCAGAAGACCGTTGAACTCAGCGAGCCTCGCGTTTTCCTCATGAACGGTCGAGAAATCACCCCAGGTCCCTGTGTAGTCCGCAGAGGGCTGGGCGAGAACGCCGGGATGCATGCTCTGGAGGGCGCGCACCACCATTGTCGCTACCTGCGCTCGGGTTACATCTTGCCAGGGTCCGAACGTGGTTGCAGTAAGACCCTTGATGATGCTGGCCTTGTGGGCCGCAGCCACGTAGTCATGCGGATAGAGGTTGTCGGAGACTTGAGCTCCGAGATCAGCGAAGGGGCTCGTCGAACCCTCATGAACATCGAGCTCCAGTGCAATCGTAATCATCTTGGCAAACTGAGCACGATACAGGTTGTTCTGCGAACGGTATTCGATCTGTGTGGGTGAGATGGGATACCCCTCCACGATGCCGGTACCGGCAATCTTGTGGATCGCCGCGAAGTACGGGCTGTCGGGAGCGGCGTCGCTGAATGGCACCGTGAATGTCGTGGCCTGAGTGGAGGGTACATAGAAGAAGGTGTCGTCAAAGGCCTTCTCCGCCCAAATCGAGCGCGTGCCCGGGGCGGCCCCTGTCACTGTGATCTGCCCCGCATCGTCAGAGGTCTGTGTGGCACCGTCAACATGGACGGTTGCATCGGCGATCGAGGCGAATTGGTCCGGGGTTTGGACAACAGTGGTGGCAGGGTCGAGGCCAAAACGAGCAATGTCGGCTTGGCTGTTTACTAAGCCCAGATCGTCACCGACGATGGTGAACGTGGCGCTCTGGCCGAGCGGGATGGTCGTGGGCCCGTTGACGACGAGAGCCATGTCGCTTTGAGGAGCTGTGCTGGGCGCGTTTATCCAGAGATACTCGTCACCATCTTGCGCCGCAACACTGCCTGCCCCTACCGGCGGCATGAACCCATTGACGGCTATGAGCCACCAGTTGGTGAATGTCTCAGGATCCCCGTAGCCGGCAATCTTGTTCACGAAGGGACCGTAGGTGGAATCAGCCACCTCGATTGAGAAGCCACGGGTGACGCCCGTCAGGTGCAGCGCCGCCAGTGGATTGGCGAACGTGCTCTGAAACGAACCGCCCCCAATCAGAGGCACCGATACATCATCAGGCACTTGGCTTGACACGTAGGGGCAGACCTCTTCACCGATGGCCTGGACACGTGTCTGGCAGGTAGTGGCGAACGCGCTCGGAGCAATCAGCATCACGAGCAGTAGAGCGCCAACCAGGACCAGCGCAAGTTTGTAGGAACGACCTCGTTTGCTCATTTACAGCCTCCCTCGCTGTTGTGGCGCGGTAGCTGCTGAAGCAAACAGGCTTTAGAAAACACAAAACCCCGCCGGGAAGCCGGCAGGGCGCGCTTTTCCTCACCTGTCGCCGAGTACTCCATCCTCGTGGAGGTACTCGCAGAGGACTGGGCAGGTTTTCTGGCTTCCGATTGATCTATCCATCCGCCTCTGCTGCCTTCCCAGGCCTCTCGGCCCAGTGACTCTCTACATGAGAACACAGAAGCGGCAACCGGTTACAGCGACGGGATCGCGCCGGTCTCCCACCGGCTTCCCTGACACCACAGCCGCGCCTATTACTATTTTTGTACGCGGAGCATTGTATACGTTGGCAGAAGCGCAGCGCAAGCCCAAGCCGCGCTTTGGTATTTCTCGCCGCGCACATTCCATTGCTCAGAGTGCCTACTGGGGCTCGGGTATCTAGCGACCTCAGTCTGTCCAAACAAGGCCACCACCCGCCCGGTGACCAGTTCTAATTCGCAAACTCAGACGCCGACCGGTAGATGTCCTGCACTACGCTGTTTTTAGGATTGGCCTCTGAAAGTACTCTCAGCTCCTCCAGGAGGGTGTCCCGGAGAGCCGGTCTTCCCTCCTCCTTGGCGTGGTTGAGGATGTTAAAGAGCCCTCTGGCCAGCAGTTCTCGTACCGTCGTATCATATGGATGAGCCTCGGCTAGAGCGCGCAGTTCACCAAGGAGTTCGTCGCGGCGGGTAAGGTCACCCTCCTTCTCGGCGTCGACAAGGGTGTCAAAGAGGCCCATAGCCAGCTGCTCCCGCACTACGCCGTCCTTAGGATTGACTTCTGAAAGTATTCTCAGCTCCTCCAGGAGGGTGTCGCGGCGGGTAGGATCATCCTCCCTCTTTGCATCGATGAGGGTGTTAAAAAGGCTTTTAGCCAGCCAGTCCCGCACTACCGGCTCGTCTGGATAATTACTCGCCAGGGCTAGCAGTTCGCTAAGGAGTATGTCGCGGCGGGTAAGGTCACCCTCCTCCTTGGCGTGGTTGAGGGTGCTAAAGAAACCTCTGGCCAGCAGTTCTCGTACCGTCGCATCATATGGATGAGCCTCGGCTAGAGCGCGCAGTTCGCCAAGAAGCTTGAGGAGTTTGTCCAGGCGGGGAAGTTTACCCTCCTCCTTGATATCGACGAGGGTACTAAGGAGACCCTTGGCCAGCAGTTCCCGCACCACGCCGTCCTCGGGATTGGCCTCCGAAAGTACTCTCAGTTCCTCTAAGAGGGTACCTCGGAGAGCCGGTCTTCTCTCGTCCTTGGCGTTGACAAGGGTTCTAAAGAGGCCTTTAGCCAGCCGCTCCCGCACAGCCACGTCGTCTGGATGAGCCTCGGCTAGGGCCCGCAATTCGCCAAGAAGTTCCTCCCAGCGGACAAGGTCGCCCTCCTTTTTGGCGTCGATGAGGGCTCTGAGGAGGTCTTTAGCCAACCGCTCCCGCATTAACGGCTCGTCTGAAGACACTGGGCGAACCTTCCCAGTATTGGGCTCTGAGGCAGCCGGCCCCGGAAATGTAGGCTGGGACGGGGGTAGCGAAACCCCGGGAAATCGAACGCGGTCGGGCTTGGCGCGGCCGTCGGCCACACCATTAAGGAGTTCTTGGCGCGCTGTGGTCTCGTTCTTGCCCACTAAATCGATGTAGATGATTGGTCCAAGAAGCCCGGTGAGGTCCACCGGACCAACACGGACGGGGATCAGCTTACGACTCCGGCCTGTAGCGTCCGCTCTAAATGCCGCCGCCCATTCGGACCGGGTGAATTCAGACTCGAGATAAGCTTGCGACAGCACAGCAACGATGTGCTTTTACTTGAGCCAACCACGTAGCCGAGTCGCCTCCCGACGCCCCTCCTTCTCAAGCTAACGGCCTACTCCCAAGTCCCCTGCATACACGCTGCCCTGATATTCCACAGAATCTGAGCGATCTCCCCTCTCGTCGCAGTGCCGTATATATCGAACCGCTTAAGATCGATACCGGCCAGCAATCCATTGTATTCGGCCTGCCTAATGTTTTTGCCGTGAGTTGCATCGTTACCAGGCAGCACTCCGCGCCAGGTCGCCGGGGGCGTCTTCAAAAACGTCCCACACCATTCCTCCTGCTTGTGTGCGCTCCGAACAGCAACGGTGAGAAGCTGAGCCCGAGTGATATTCGTATAGGGTCGGAAGGACCCATCCGGATAACCCTTCACCAGCCCGCTATTGGCAGCCACGGAGATGTAGCCATTCGGATAGAGGGAATCGGGCGTCTCATGCACATCCGTGAAAGAATGCCCGCCCGTATCCGGGGACACCAGCAGCTCCGCAGCAGTCACCACCATCTTGGCAAGCTGAGCGCGCAGCACAGGGTCGTCCGGGCCGAAAATCCCGCCCCCTCTCCCCTCGATCATGCTCAAACGGCTGAGTTCGCCGATGGCCTCAGTATAGGGTGATGAATCCGTATCCAGAAACCCTGTAGGCAACGGAAAGGGAGTGGCCAGGCAGATATGTCCAGGGCTCCAGGCCACCATGCCTTCATCGACAACCAACCGGCGGGCCCATCCAGCAGCAACCTGAGCCTGTGAATCGTCGCGAAGGTCAAGAATGCCGACACGCGCCTGCGCATCCTCCCCTTCCACCCACGCCACCTGCCAGCCGCTCATAGTAGGGTTGGTTCCGATCACTGGTAGTACCCGCTCCTGTCTTACCCGTGGATCGTAAAGACACACACCGGCAGACGGAGACGTGTCGGCGGTCCGCAACACGCCATACTCGCTCATTCCCAGGAGATACGCGTCCTCACTGATAGTCCATACCTCTCCGGTTGAAAGGTCGCAGACACGTAGCGGACGGTCGACCGGGGGATCGTAGTCGGTCCAGGCGACATAATCGCCTCCCAAGCGGAGGCTTCCCTTGTTGCCGCCGTCGGTGGTCATTCGCTGGGTAATCTTGCTGATTCGATCGTAGGCAAAGACCTCGACCTGCAGATCAACCCCATACGTTCCCGTTTTTCCCATCCAAACTACGTAGCGTTCGTTGCAGGAGATGTCGTCGACCCTCCACTCGTCGCTGGAGATCTTGGTGTCACTCCCGCTGGAGAGATCAAACAGGTGGATTGTAGTCCTCGAATCCGAGACTGCAGGATCACTCGTGGAAACTCGACTAATGACGGCTGTGTCTCCGCGAAGATCTTCAATTTGTCCATCGGTTTCATAGGTGGTTATGGACCCCGAGGCGGGATTGAAGACGGCAGGACCCACACCCCAGCAATCCCAGGATACGTACCCATTTTCATGGAGACGGGCAAAAGCGGTAGTCTGAGCATCCCCCAGACGAAGCACCCTCCCGTTAAGAGTCGAGTAGAGGAAGAGCCCCTGATCCCGAGGGCCTCCGGGAGCGCCGGGAGTGTCGGAGCTCATGCTTGCCCTACTGAAGAAGGCCCGCCGCCACAACACGTACCCATCCTTGACCTGTAGATCATCGTTCTCGATGTCGTAGTAGCTCGATGAGATGGACAACATACGCGCTGTCCAGGTTCCCTCTGTTGCCGCCGGCGCGGCTTCTGAAAAGACCGGGTGACCGAAGAACATAAGGACGGCAACCAAGAACGCAAAGGCCGACAGGCAGATGCCGTTCATGGACACATACCAGTGCTGCTCGAGTCCACATCTCCATCTGCGCACAGCATTTCCCTGCTTCATCCAACACACCTCCTTAACATACATCTTACTGTGAGCACAACATCAGATTGTAAAGAATCTGAGCCACCTCTCCTCTGGTGGCTTTAGCATCCATCCAAGCAGAAATGGTGCCGTCGGTTACGAGGTCTCGGAGCAGTCCGTTGTGGTCGGCCAGCTTGACGTTGGCCCCGTGGGTGGCATTGGCATAGGTGCGAAACGGACCGGCATAGTCGGTGCGCACCGGCTTAAGCGTGATGCCGGAGTTCCTGGCGGCCCGCACCACCATGGTCGCCACTTGGGCCCGGGTGATGTTGGCATCGGGCGCAAACCTGGTGGCAGTCACCCCCAGGGTGAGACCATGAGCTTTAGCAACAGCGATGAAATCGTGAGGGTAGAGGTCGGTGGGGTTGTCTTTGCCGCAATCGGTGAAGGGAGGCCGGGCGTCTTGCCAGTCGGCTTCAGTTACAGGCAACCCCATGACCCCTACGATCATCTTGGCGAAGTGCTTACGCATGACCAGGTTGTTCGGGCGAAAGGTGCCGTCGCTATAGCCGGCAATGATGCCCCGGGCCGCCATGGTCTGGATGGCGGTTTTATAGGGAGAGGAGGCGATATCGGAGAAATGTTTCGCAGCCGGAAGCGTGGTGCTCGTCGTGCTCGAAGGTGGAGCGACTTCGGTCGTCGTGGTTGTGGTTGAAGGTGCTTCGGTCCTGATCGCCCCCGAGAGCCACGCCTCCCGGGTAATGCCGAGTTCCCGCCCGTCCTCCAAGACCCTGCCCTGCATGAGGTCTGCGTAGAAGGCCCCCCAGCCCGGCAGACCGCCCTGATCCTCCACGTAGCCGTGAAGCTCTCCACCGTCCGCATCTCTGGCCGGCATGGCATAGCCCTTCGTGGCGTAAAACGAGCAGGCACAGTGGAGCCACTCATGAATCCACACTTGACTAATAATGTCGGCACACGATGGATTCCACCAGTCGGCCGGTAGGGCGGTCACGGTGAGGTAGCCCCAGTTCTGTGAGGGAGAATAGGGAAGCGCCAGCCCCCATCCTGGGCTTGGGATAAAGGTGCTGCCATCGCTGCTCTTCCAGTACACCATAATCTGATCGTAGACATCGTCGGGACAACACCCGTCAATAACATCCTGGATACTGCCTGGATCCAACCACTGCTCGCCGTTCGCGTCCGGCCGGGACAAGTGAGTGACGGGTCGAGGTGCGTACTTCACATCTATGTCCCACTGAACAGCCCCAGCAGACCAATCACGGACGGCCGCCGCCACCGGACCGGTAAATGAGGCAAGCATGGCGTCGATGTCGGAGTCCGTAAGTGAGGTAGTCAGATGATGCCACCGACCGTCCTCGCCCAGATAGTCGGTGTCTGTCTCCTGGAAGACCAGCATCAGCACCCGCCAGGTAGACGATGCAGCGCCTGGATCAGCAGAAGCGCTCGTCGTTTCACTGTGGGCAGTAGCCAGCGGGATGCCGACCAGCAGAAAAGTAAAGGCTGCGAGTACCAGCAGCGCCACCGTGAACCGTTTCATGATGGACTCCCTGGAAAGCGGCGCCCTGCACTTCAGATCACGCTTGGAACCCCATCTATCTTCCACTCTGACAATCCTCCCCGCAGCTATCGACTGATGGCTATCCTCCTAATCTGATCATACTCTTGGGCCTGCTTTCACGCCCAACGGCCCCCTTCCCCGGCCGGTCTCGCGGCCTACAATTTTTCGGCTGTTGGTCCTACCCCAGCGCACTCGTATGGAAGCAGCCTAAACAAGACCGTGTGGAGTGACACCGACCCCAGCCCTCAGGCGCAACCACTCTCTATCGGCTCAACCGAGGTGATCACCGCCGGGCCAACACAGCTCTCTACCGCATCGTTATCGTCTGCATGCAACATCTGAGTCCACCCGTGCCTATGTAACCAGACGAACCGAAGAGGGCGGGGCAAGAAGAAGATTATCCATTGTCTCAAGCAATTTATTGCCCGTGAGATCTGGGCTCTGATGCGACCTCTGCGCTAAACATTAACATGCTCCCTCATTCTATTTGATAGATATAGGATCATCAATACGTTAATTACAGCAAGAGCAACTATATCTATAGTTCACTCTTTCACCGTTTCAATGCCTCATATGGAAACACACTCATTGCAACTTTATCGTTTTGAGCTCACATACGCAACCGGTTTACAGCACCGATTTGTCGTGGCCTGCTCCCCCTGACCCGTACCAGCTAGACTGAGAGTCCTTAGATGGCCAAGAAAGGCCAGAAAGGATCGGTCATGCCGAAGGGAAAGAAGCACACGCCGGAGCAGATCGTCCGCATTCTCAGGGAGGCCGAGGCCGCCCAGGCCGCCAGCAAGAGCATCGGACACATCTGCCAGGAGATCGGGATAAGCGACAAGACCTACTACCGCTGGAAGAGCCTCTACGCAGGTATGAAGACCAGCGAGCTAAAGTGCCTGAAAGAGCTTGAGGCCGAGAACCTGCGCCTGAAGAAGTTGGTCGCCGACCTCTCCTTGGACAACGCCATGCTCAAGGAGTTGGCCGAGGGAAACTTCTGAGCCCGGCTCGCAGGCGCCAAGCTGTGAACCGTCTAAGAAGCGAGTTTGCGGTATCTGAACGCCGAGCATGCCTCGTGGTCGGGCAAAGTAGATCCACCCAGCGCTACCTGTTGCGCCCACCGGCCGACGAGGCGCGTCTGCTTGCGCGTATGGAGGTCTTGGTGAAGAGGCATCCTCGGTACGGCTATCGGCGCATCTGGGCCCTTCTATGCCGGGAAGGCTTCCGTGTGAACCGCAAGCGCATCTATCGCCTCTGGAGGCGGGAAGGCTACCGGGTGCCTCGGCAGCAGCACAAACGCCGCCGCTTGGGGATGAGCAAGAACAGCTGCGCCCGCTTTCGGCCCGAACACCCCAACCACATCTGGGCCTGGGATTTCATCTTCGACCGTGACGAACGGGGACGCAGCTTGAAATGGCTGAGCGTGATCGATGAGTTCACTCGTCAGTGCCTCACCCTTCTGCCCGAACGCCACCTCACCTCGACAGACGTCATCGATAGCTCATCCGGCTCATGAACCGGAAAGGGGTCCCGGCCCACATAAGATGGAGATAACGGACCCAAGTTCATCGCCAAGGCCGTGCGCACCTGGCTCTCGCGGACACAGGTCGGCACCCTCTACGTGGAGCCGGGCGCACCCTGGGAGAATGGATACGCCGAATCCTTCCACGCTCGCCTGCGTGATGAACTTCTCGACGCCGAGAGTTTCGCCGACCTTCGGGAAGCTCAGGCTCTCGCGCGCATATGGAAACGTGAATACAATGAGGAGCGGCCACACAGCTCGCTCGGGTACCTCAC
>JBMNPM010000007.1:0-112310 GCA_050943595.1 Thermoleophilia bacterium
ACCAACTGCCGAGATCGAAGCAGAGGTCACCCACGCCGTTGCCATTCCCATCCACTAACGACTAAGCTGTGAAGACTCTACGAGAACATGTGGCTCTTACACCACGTCGTGGGACGCTACCGCGACGGCCTTGCATAAACCCGATCCCTCTGCCAAAGAAATCGTGGTATGCTACAGGAGAACTGATTCTCAGTAACCGTCGCCTCGATTGCGGCGGAGAATGCTCCAACCGGCCCCAGTGGCCGGTTCTTTTTTCCCCGCGGCGCATATATGCTAATGCCATCCCACTTCTTGTCCGATTATGCGTTCATAATAGTTTCCGTGGAGTTAGAAACTTTCTACTATTCCATGGGAGTTAGCGATGGTTCCTGAGCGATACAGAGTGGGTGTTGATGTCGGATCACACTCCGTCGGGTTGGCCGCAATCGAGGTCGACGACGATGACATCCCCATCCGGTTCCTGAATTGCGAAGTGGTGATTCACGATGGGGGAGTCGATCCAACAGCAAACAAGACCGCCGGCACAAGGAGAGCAATCTCCGGGCAAGCGCGCCGCATGCGCCGCCTCATTCGCCGCCGCCGCCAGCGCCTCAATCACTTGGATCAAGTGATACAGGGTCTGGGCTGGCCCATCGTCGATCTTGAGTCTATCCGTGATCCCTACCATCCGTGGAGGGTCAGGAACTCTCTCCTAACAGCCCCGGTCGAGAATCAAGAGGAGCTCAAGAAACAGCTGTCCGTAGCCGTGCGTCACATGGCGCGGCACCGGGGTTGGCGCAACCCTTACGCCTCTGTGCCCTCTCTGTTGGCGGCAACCGAACCTTCTAAGGAGTTCCGCGCCTTCATCAAGATGCTAGAGGATAAGCCTGCTATGGGAGAAGTAAATGACCAGATGGCTGTATCCGAGATTGTCTGCAACGCCTTGCGCTCAGACCTCACGTGCCGCGTCCGAGGCATTCGCAACAGCGTGGTGCCACTCCTGGAAGGCAAAGTTCATCAGTCCGACAATGTTCGCGAGTTACGGCGCATCTGGGATATGCAGAAACTCCCTGTGGAACAGTTTCATACTATTGTAAACGCCGTGTTTGCCCAACGGTCTCCCAAAGGTTCAGCGGCCGGCCGAGTGGGTCGGGACCCTCTTCCGGGCATGGGCGATGAGCCCAGGGCCGAAAAAGCCAGTCTGGCTTTTCAGCGTTTCAGGATTATTGACAAGGTAGCTAATCTGCGCGTACGAGACGGGTTGAGCCGCAAGGAGAGAGTGCTGACTCCAGCCGAGCGCTGCACGATCACCGATTTCCTCTGGCAGGCTGACGACGCCACTTGGGATGATGTGGCGGCACAAATAGGCATCAAGCGCGGAGATCTAGTCGGCACCGCGAAGGTCACCGAACTGGGCGAGCGTGGAGGCGGCAAGCCGCCCATTAACGTGACCGACCGGCGAATTCGTGAGTCCAGGATCAAACCTCTGGTCCAGCGTTGGAATGAGGAAGACGAAGCAGGCAAAGAGGCCTTGCTCGTCGTCATCTCCAATGGCTCCGGCTCTGGCGACAAGAGCGAGGCCGCTCTTGATGCACAGGCCCGTGCAGAGGAATTCATCGCCTCTCTGCCCGACGAGGTGTATGGCTCGCTCGATAACTTGAAGCTGCCCGAGGGTCGAGCTGCCTATTCGGTTAAGAGCCTACGGATGATCGCTGAGCGCATGACGGAATCCGCCGACGACCTCCATGCCGCTCGCAAGTACTGTTTCCCCACCATTGATGACTACTGGAAACCACCGGCCGACCCGATCGGCCTGCCCGTCGGCAATCCAGCCGTCGATCGAGTACTGAAGATCGTCGCGCGCTATCTAGCAGCTTGCGAAAGCCAGTGGGGGGCGCCCGAAAGCGTCAACGTCGAGCACACTCGTGATGGTTTGATGAGTGAAGCCATGGCTCGCAAGGAAGCCCGAGAGCGAAACAAGAATGCTGAAGAGAACGAGAAAGCTCGGCAAGAGATACCGATTGAGTTCCTGGCTGCGACCCGTGATGCGTCGGTCGATGACTTTGAGGAGGAGAGCGGCCCTGCCCGCTTCGGCGCCCGGCAGAGCGATGTCTATCGTTGGCGCGCGATTCAAAGGCAGAAAAGCCGCTGTCTCTACTGTGGCGCCACATTAAACTATGGCACTTTTGAGATGGACCACATTGTGCCTCGTGCGGGCCAGGGGTCAACAAACACACAGACGAACCTAGCCGCGGCATGCCGCGAGTGCAATCACAGCAAGGGTAAGCTACCTTTCGCAGTGTGGGTGAATAGCGAAGCGGCCAAAGCCCGAGGCGTGTCGCTTGCTGATGCTATTGCCAGAGTCGAGGATTTCTTCGACGTCGATGCCAAGCGCGACTCGGATCAGCGCAAGCCACGGACGCAAGAAGGCCGCTTCATCAAAGCCGTGCGCGACCGGCTAAAGCGGACGGACTTGGATGAGGAGATCGACAACCGCTCAATCGAGTCACTTGGGTGGATGGCCAATGAACTGCATCATCGGATCGAGGCGCATTACCGCGACGAACTGAAGACCGACACGACGGTCGGTGTCTTCCGAGGCTGGATCACATCCGAGGCCCGCAAAGCCGCCGGAATCGAGGGGCGCCTTATGCTGGCTGGAGGCAAGGCCGGGAAGAACCGCCTGGACCGTCGCCACCATGCCGTCGACGCCGCTACCATCGCGCTGCTTCGGCCAGGGGTGGCACAGGTGTTGGCTGTACGGGACAACTTGCGCCGGACAGCCCAGATACAAGGGCCACAAACGGAGATTAGATGGAAGGATTACCGCGGTACAGATACTGCCCTTTTCAACGAATGGCAGATCCAGATGCAGAGATTAGCAAACCTGCTGCAAGATGAGCTAGAGACCGACAGAGTCCCGGTTTTTGAGTTCTTGCGACTCAAGTTGGGCAGCTCCCAAGGTCACGAAGACACAATCCGTTCTTTATCGAAGGCCCGTGTTGGCGACCAGTGGTCAATGGAACAGATTGATCGATCAGCCACACCTGCCCAGTGGGTTGCACTCACCAGACACCCGGACTTCAAACCAAGCTTTGGCCTGCCTACCAATCCTACTCGGCGGATTCGTATCCACGGAACGTGGTACGAGGCTGACGATAGAATTGGCTATTTTCCTACTGGAGCGGGGTGCGTTGCTGTCCGTCGTGGTTACGCGGAGTTGGGGGCCTCATTCCACCATGCCCGCATCTATCGTTGCGCAAAGACATCCAAGTCAGGCACTACAAAGACCTTCTACGCGATGATGAGAGTCTACCAGGTGGACTTGCTCAAACACGCCCGCGAGGACTTGTTCGCTGTAGACATTCCACCCCAAGCGATAAGCCGGCGGGCTGCTGAGCAGCGGCTGCGCGATGCGCTTGACGCAGACGAAGCTGAATACATAGGGTGGATAGTTCCTGGCGACGAACTGCTGCTGGACATGGGGAGTCAAAAGACTGGCAAAGTCTCACAAGTCGTGGCTGCCTACGGAAGGCATGCCAATCGTTGGGTAGTTAAGGGATTTGATCAGATTGCTAAATTGACCTTACAGTCTCGTGTTCTGTCAGGAGAAGGAGTCCCGGATGAGGCTTGCAATGAGGTCAAGCTTGTCCTTGGAGCTAGCGTTGATACTACGGTTGATGGCAAGAGAAAGAAGACCAGAGGCAAAGGATGGATTGTCAGTGTTGACGTCCTCTTTAGTCGATGTAATCCGATTGTGATCCGCCGCGATATTTTGGGTCGCCCTCGCCTCAAGAGCACCAAAGGTCTCCCAATCTCGTGGTCAGCCTCTGATTCCGGTGGCAACCTCCCCAAGGAGTGAGTTACGGATAATTGGCGTGTCATCGACCTCACTTCACTCAGCGGACAAGTCCATTACAGAAGGGGCAGACTCAGACTGCTGGTGCGCGCGGACGACGGGGGGAATCTGCCCTCGGGTTGGCTGACGTTGCCATCGTCTTGATCGGGCTCAAGGTCGGCATCGGGGCGAGTGTACTGCACCAACTGGCCTCATTCGATGTCGTCACTCTCATCTGCGACTGGAAAGGCGTGCCCAAAGCCGGGATGTACGGTTGGAGTGAGCACACTAGAGTCGGCGCCCGTCAGAACGCCCAATCTTCTATGTCACTCCCCCGGCGCAAGAATGCTTGGGGTCAACTGGTCCGATCCAAGATCGCAGGTCAGGCGGCCAACCTGCGCTGTCTTGGCCACAAGGATTGGCGCTGTCTCGAGAGAATGACGGGTGACGTACGCTCCGGCGATCCAGCGAACGTTGAGGGTCGCGCCGCTCGATATTACTGGCCACGCCTCTTTGCTGGGAGCAAGTTCTCCCGTGTACCCCAGGATGGGATGGGACATAATGCGATGCTCAACTATGGATATGCTGTGCTACGTGGCTACGGGATCCGGGCTATTCTCTCCGCTGGGCTGTCCGGCACCATCGGCTTGTTCCATTCAAATCGAAGCAACGCGTTCAATCTGGTGGACGATCTCATCGAGCCATTCCGGCCCGCCATTGACTGGGTCGTGGCCAACTTGCCGCCTGAGGTATCCGTCGATCATGCTTCGGTCAGACACCAATTAGTCGCCGGCTCGACCCAGGCCTTTGGACCTGACGGTCTCTCGGTAGCCGCCACATTGAACGACTTGGCTCAGCAACTCGGGCGCTACGCAGAGAAGCAGGTCGACCGCCTATAGGTACCGGCCTGGTCCGGTCCCCAGGTAAGCACTGCAACTGAGGCCACATCGTGAGTCCAAAATCGGAGGACGCTGTGTGGTCCATGGTAATGTTCGATCTGCCGGTCAAGACCAAGACGGAGCGGTCGCAGGCAACGAGATTCCGTGAATTACTGCTCGACCTGGGCTATCAACGTGCCCAGTTCTCAGTCTATGTACGATTCTCTCCCTCGGTTAATTCCATCATCCCGACCATCGGCAAAATCAAGAAGGGCGTGCCCAATGGCGGTGAGGTGAGGATCGTCACGATCACCGATCGCCAATGGGCAACAGCGCTCAGATTCTCCAACGCGAGGACGGTGAGATCCGAGGATACGCCGCTTCAGCTCGCGATTTTCTGACGCTGGGCTCCCCCTGATCCGCTCTCCAGAGCCTGATTCTCAGGCTTCTGGAGTATGTCAGGGGGAGTGTGAACTGATTCCCAGCGTGTGGAGCTGGTGCAGAAAGATGCTCAGGAGTATATCAGGGGGAGTGTGAACTGATTCCCAGCCCAGCGGCCGAGGTAGATAAGGAACCTCGGAGTATATCAGGGGGAGTGTGAACTGATTCCCAGCCTCCGGCAAACCCAGACGAGACGCCGGAGGAGTATATCAGGGGGAGTGTGAACTGATTCCCAGCGCGACCTCAGGTAGTGTCCCCGGACGTGGTGTAACAGAAAGTCGTTCATGACGTCGACTTCCGCAAAGAGGAAAGCCATCGAGTGTTCTCGTTCATCTACGAGCAACCGGACAAAACCAGCCCCAACGAGAATATCCAGATGATCGTGAGACGGCCCGAGGGCCGATACTTCGAGGATGCACGCAAGTTCGCGAAGGATCAGGTGGCCTCCGAGGACCGGCAGCGCCAAGAGATGACTCTGGCCGGCCTACCTGCCACCCTCTATTCGGGGTCGCTCGAAAGCGGCGCCGCCAGCCATATCGATTCCATGTATGTCTTCCTGCTGGACGCCTTCGTCAACATCCAGGTATAAGCTCCGGTCGATCCGCTGCTGGTCTTGGGGGCGGTATCGCCAATCGAGTGAACGACTGGGGGATCGCGCCCTGGTGCCGGACGATGCTCGTCGCTCGTCTTTACGCGTCCGTCTAGGAAGTTGGCTCCGTGTCATACTCTACGGTAATGACAGGACGAGAGTCGGGAGGGCGCATTCTCCCCTCATCCGGCATCGCGGACCCACTCGATGGTCTCGACGATCTGGCGCCGGCCAAAGGTTATAAAGTCGATCACGCTACCATCCTGCCTAACTACCCTGACACGGTTTGGGATGAGGCCGAGGCTGTTCTCAAGGGTGACTGAGGCGATTCTGCTCATCAAAATCTCCTCGCTAGTCCCATGCCCCAGAACACGCGCCTCAAAGAGCAATCGCTGGTCGGTGACGGTCAGCCGCCCCCTCCAGCCGGTCCATCCTCCGCCCCGATACATACGCGCCCAGTGGCGTGCAACGACGCTCTCACCAGGCTTCAGCTCGAACTCCATGCCTCCCCCTCACCCGCCTGAAGTCGACCTTCTCCGTGAAACCCCCTGCCCTGTGTAGGGCTGTACCGTTCTTATGAGCCTTCCGGGCTCAACGATGAGTGGTGCTCTACGATCTTCCAATCACTCTCTGCCCATTGATAGACGAACGTATATCGTGCCTCCACCGTGACGCGTCCTTCGTCCTTGCTGTCGACTTGGAAGCTGTAGAGTCCGGAGTTGACGGCGACACCATCCAGTACTCGTGTGTAGGCTTCCACGGCCACACCGACGGGATGCTTCGGCAGAAACTCCCTCTCGAAGTATCCGCATATCTCCCGATGTCCTTTCTTGACGTCGCCACTGAACGTCGCGAGCAAGATCGCATCTTTCGCATAGAGCGCGGTCACTTGAGACGGGTCGCCGGTTTCTAAAGCTGCAAACCAGCGGTCCAGTAACTTCTCGACATCTTTGATGAGGCTGCTCATGAAGTCCCCTAATCTTGTGTTTGGAAGTGTATGGCTTGTAAAGCCGAACGTCTCACGCGTAGCCTGCGCGGGCTGCGGCTCCAAGCCACCACAGTGGATTTGTCCCGTCCTGACGGACTGCATTATTAGGCTACATTGCACTGTACCTGATGTCGCTCCTCATAGGCCACAGGGGCGAGCTGTCGATAGAGCTGTGTCGACGTCGACGGTTGTAAGTGGCCTCAATCCGGTGCTGCAAGCGCTCATGGAAGAGAGCGACCGTACTGACGCTCTCATGTATCCGAGGACTGAAGCCGAAGATAACCAATGGATGGATGCGCACTGCGGTCAACAGCTCCTACATAAGGTCACCCTACCCGAGGTGGATCTTCCCATGAGCGAGACACTAAGGGAGCCGGTGCGCAACTCTGATGTATCAAACCCCCGCTTCCAGCAGAAAGCAGGTTCGAATCAGGCAGACTCTCCAGGAAGCATGCAGAGAGGCGCGCTTCAGCTGGAGCGCTACAATGCTCGACAATGCTATACGATCCATGAGTAATCTTATTATATTTATTATATAAGTGTGATGCCACATGAGTATTACTAATAAAACAGTCCTCTATTATTCGGTGCTACTTTTGTCGTTGTTTATTCTAGCAGTTACTCTCTGGTTGGTATCCGATAGTGGACATTCTTTTAACGAATTGCAAAAACGTCGCTATGAGTCACGATTGCTTGCTGAGGAGTTGCGACGCAGTTCTGACGACCTGACCCGCATGGCTCGTACTTATGTTATAACTGGTGATCCTCGGTTTCTTGAATACTTCAAAGAAATATCCGCTATTCGCAACGGGACATCACCACGTCCTGAGAATTATGAAAACATATATTGGGACTTCATTTCTGCTCATAAGAATCATGACCGTAAGAGCGGGACAACGATATCTCTCATTGATAAGATGAAAGCCTTGAACTTCTCAGAATCAGAACTGAGTCTACTTCAAGATGCAAAAAGTCTTTCCGACGATTTAATGAAACTTGAAACTCGAGCATTCAATGCTCTTCAAGGCTTATACCAGGATGGTGAAGGCATCTACAGCGTAAAAGGAAAGCCTGACACCATTCTGGCTCAAAATATCGTTTTCGGTGAGGCTTACTATCAGGCAAAATACAGAATTATGGAGAAAATAGACCAATTCTATAAATTACTCGATTACCGTACAGAGAAAGAAGTAAACGATGTAGCGCAGCTTCAAAAGATATATCAGGCGATAGCTCTAGCGCTATCGATTATCATTATCGTGATGGTATTTATTGGTTACGGACTGATTAAAAAGGACATCATCAAACCACTTAATAAACTGTCCGAATGGATCAAGCAGATGCATAGTGGAGAATATAATTTCGATGCACGAGAATTCAGAAACAACGAAATAGGAATGATAGCCAATGCTTTTGCCGCTATGGCCTCTCACGTGTCGAGCAATATCTTTGACCTTGAGTATGTTTCCCAAACAGATCCTCTGACTCAAATTAGTAATCGAAGCGCACTCGATAGGGCACTTATCAACGAAATGCAGAGATTCGAGCAGCACGGTACTCCCTGTTCAATCCTTATTATGGACATAGATCATTTCAAGGAAATCAATGACCGCTACGGGCATCTCATCGGAGATAAGGTACTGGTAGAATTCGTCAAAGTATTGAGAGGTGCGACACGACTGTCAGATATACCAGGACGGTGGGGTGGAGAGGAATTTATAGTTGTCTGTCCTAACACAGATCTAGAACATGGTAGAGCCGTTGCCGAACGAATTCGGAAGCGTATCTCCCATCATAAGTTTGATGAAGTTGGGCATGTTACTGCGAGTATTGGCGTTAGTACGTTTGAAATAGGTGAGTCTCTCGAACAAACCATCCAGAAGGCCGACGAGTTATTATATAAGGCGAAAAGCGAGGGTCGAAATCGGGTTTGCTGAATCGTTGTTGCACCTCGACTTTTCGTCGACCTGCGCTGGCAACTTCGTCTACCAGTTCCCCGGCCTGAAACGGAACGATTGCGGTGAGGCGTTTCGACATTCGGCGCGCCGGCACACCCTCAAGAAGATTGCCGCCGTCCTCGACCTTGCCCACTGCCTGTGCTGGGCTATGCGGCAGCCGACTTTGGCAGCATCCCCGAGCGTTTCATCCGCTACCTGACCGGACCTGCCTGACCAGGTGACGAAGCCGGCCTTCTACCTCAACACCTATGGACTTGTAAGCGCACGTACCGCATCTGACCTCATCGCGGCTGCGCTCAGCGCCGGCTTCACAGTCGTCGCCCCCACTTGCTTCGCATGCCGGAGTCGGCTCAAACTCATTGTTGGGCACACCGACCAGCGTCACTGTTCTCCAACGTAGTCGGTCGGCCAAGTCATCTGCAAGACCAATCCACGCCCCTGGGACTTCCCGCGGTACATCAAATCGTCGGCAAGCCTGATGGCGAAGTCCGCGTCGATCGGAGGCTCCACGAAGGTGATCGCTCCGAACGTCGCTCCAACGTTCCAGCGCTCACCCATCTCCCTACCGAATGAACCAGCAACACGTGAGAGCGCAGTATGCGCTTCATCAGTCCCCGCTGCGCTCAACAAGAGACCGAACTCGTCGCCACCAAGCCGAGCAGCAGTATCGACAGCGCGAAGTTCACGCTCGATCGTCTCTGCAACCGCTTGAAGAAGCCTGTCACCCTCTGAGTGTCCGTGCGTATCGTTCACCTGCTTGAAGTGATCCAGGTCTAGGTAGGCGATGGTGAAGGGTTGCCCGTGTCTTCGGGACCTGGAGACCTCCTGCTCCACCCGCTCTCTGAAGACGCGGGCATTGGCGATGCCGGTCAGAGAGTCCCTGCGTGAGAGCGCACGCACACGCTCATGCGCCCTCCGGACAACGGCGACCAGCTCGTTGATGCTCAGGAAGAAGAGGAGCCGCACGGTCGTGTTCCAAGCAGGAATCCACTCCGCGGAGTACGTACGTCCCGTAGCTTCCAAGTAGCCCCAGATTACTGCCCCTGCGACCGCTGCCAAGCGGCCCGCATTCCGCGAGATGAAGGCGCCTGCGAAGAGCACCGGGAACAGATAGAAGACCGAGAAGCTGAGCTCTTCACCGGTGAAATAGTCGAGCAGGGCCACGAAGCCCAAGAGAAGTAGGCAGAGACCGGCTCGAACCAACAACGGTGTCGCGGCGATGCGACGTGCAAGAGAGGGCGCCCTGCTCGGGATTGCAGCCCGCACCGAGGATGGGCGGTCATCCGATCCGCTGTCCCGCGCAACCGCCAACCCGACCTCCTTTGGCCGTAATGTCCTGGTTGTGCCTAAAGCACCGCGCGTAACCTGCGCGGACTGCAGTCTAGTGGATTGTACCCGCAGCGCCTTGGCGTGTCAGGTTGATGGGCTTGCTTGGGTAGGTGGCCACTTGATGCTCACTTCTGCGATCAGTGCCGTCGTTCGGCATCAGACTTCGATTCAACGAGAGCGCCGCCAATGCGCCGCCAATGTCATGTAAAGAGAACGTCGGCAATGGCCCGGCTGGGACGGCCAAGCTTATGTGACCTTCGAGCCGGAGGCGGTTGATTACCGGCTGCCGTAGGATCACTATATCGGGGATGTGGAGCACGCTATTTTACATCTGATGTACTCGCGCTTCTTCACCAAAGCACTCTACAATTTGGATGTGGTCGGTTTCGAGGAACCGTTCAAGAACCTGTTCATCCAGGTGCGGAGCTACGTGCTCTTCATGGGCCCGGCTGAAAGCGGTGTCAAGTGGAGCGACCAGGGCGTCGAGAGGAGGCTACTGTGACCGGACAGAAGCCGAGGAAAGTGGTAGTGTGTCTATCAATCCGTGCGACGCTCCTTTGCTGCCTGGTGGCCCTCGCTACGGCTTTTTGTGCCTGCGGCGGCGAGGATGCCGAACCGGCGACCACCACGATCACTACGGCTGTGGAGCCCTCCTCAACCAGCACGACATCGACGACTGAGTTGCCCACTGCTGCAGAGCCTCCTACGACCCCGCCCGCGACCGTCGCTATCTCGGCTGCAGCTTCGGTGTACGCGGAGGACCTGGGCGGGACTTCGCATCAGGACCAGACGCTGTACTTCGTGGTGGGTGCGAGTGTCGGTAGTGAGGAGGAAGCGCAGACCCTGCTGGACGAGGCCGGCATGAGTTTCGGCGATATGCAATCCTATTTCATCGTGCAGAACTCCAGCAACTTCGACGGCATGGAGCCGGGCCACTGGGTGATCGTAGAGGCCTACCGCGACGAGCCTTCGGCTGAGAATCTCGACTTCGGCCGCCGCGCGTTCCCCGACCTACAGGTGGTGAAAGCCACGGTGTTGACCGGTGACCCCATCCCCGTCTACGAAGAGATCATGGGACTCTAGTAGTCCCTGGGGTGTGTGGCCGTCCTCCTGCCCGGTCGGGAACCATCAACCACGAGGGCCACCAAATCTCTCAGCGTCGGCGCACAGTGGTGAGGAACTCTTAGGCTGGATGAAGAACACAGGCGGCCTGCGCAAGCTCCTGCACTGAGGACTTGAGAAGGTGAGCAGGGTCTTCATCTTGGCCTGCATGGCCTTCAACCTGGTGCGAATGGGTACACTTATGGCGGAGCCATCACTCCCGCCCGTTAGCTTATTGAGGCTGTTCATCGGCGTCGACTATTAACACCCTGTTAGGGAGGGGCACAATGGGGCGCTTGACCCGCACACTCCTCGTTCTCGCGGCCGTCATCGTCATCGCCCTGGCAGCGTGGTTTGGCATGGGTTTCTTCGTCGCGCCGGCTACGGGTCCTGTGAAGAGTCAGGTCAGAGAGGTAAGTGACTTCAACACGTTGAAGGTCGACGGACGAGGTACGGTCGTCATCAGGGTCGACGACAAGCCGGCGCTCCGAGTCGAAGCCAAAGAAAGCGTTCTTGAAAGGCTGCAAACACATGTGGACGGCCAGGTGCTGAGCCTTCATGAACGGTGGGGATGGATGGGTGTCGCCTTCCTATTCGGGGACCCGAAGATCACCTATTACGTGACCGTGCCCACTCTCTCATCCATCGACCTAAGTGGGTCCATCGTCATTGGGACGGAAGGCGTGCTCGCCGCGGACAAGCTCAGTATCGACACGAGCGGATCCTCCAATGTGACCATCTCGGTGAACACCAGCAGCCTCACCCTGGATTGCTCCGGCTCGTCAGACGTCGACCTCTCCGGCACTGTCGACAACCTAGTCATCGAAGCCAGCGGCTCGACCGATGTACAGGCGCGAGAACTCGTCACCCGTATCGCAACGATCGACTGTAGCGGCTCCTCCGACATCCATCTGAACGTCAGTGAGCTACTGACTGTGAAGATGTCCGGCAGTTCAAATGTGACCTATCTCGGAAACCCGCAACTCAATACCGACTTGTCCGGATCAGGACGGGTCCGCGCAGTCCAGTAGCCGACACAGGACTGCAGAGACGGCACCGCGCTCCCTGAGCGCGACCGAACAGAGTTCGTGGTGGGCCACCTGCACCAATTGCGCAGGACCGCTCCAGCAGCGCGACCATGCCCGGGATTTCATATGCCCGACCTGCGCCAGCGAAAAGAGGCAACGGCTCCTCCGGTAATACCGGCCCAGGTGGCAGCCCTTGTAGATAACGGTCCGAGCCGGCCTGACGAGGGATCCACGCAGTAACCCGCCGAGATGGGATGAAGCTCTTGAAGATGCCTGGAAAGAGGGCGCATGTGCTCTCACATGGCGCAGGTTCATCAATGGATCAGCGACGCCTACTATCCAGAAGGCGGCCCAAAAGCATAGCGAAACACAACGCAAGAGCGGAACTCGCCCACATTAGCCTGACGGCGTTCCGAATATCCGCGGAGCCGGCCGGCCGCCCCGACTCGCCGATGAACGGAGCCGCCACCTCGCGGCCGTCGCGACTCACCGGTCCTCCCAAGCGCACCCCGAGGGCTCCAGCAAAGGCGGCCTCCGCCAAGCCTGCGTTCGGACTGACATGTTTCCTGCCGTCAAGACGCACCGTCCGCATCACATCACCCCAACTTCGCCCGCGAAGGCCGGCGGCAAGCCCCACAAGCAGGACGCTCAACCGGGCAGGCAGATAGTTGGCTGCATCGTCGAGACGGGCCGACGCCCAGCCGAAACGGAGATAGCGGGCGTTCTTGTATCCGAAGGTCGAATCGAGCGTACTGATGGCTTTAAAGGCTACGGCAGCGGGAGCTCCACCTATCGCTGCATAGAGGAGCGGTGAAATCACCCCGTCGACCGTGTTCTCAGCTACGCTTTCCACAGCGGCTCTGGCCACACCGCTCTCGTCCAAGTCGTCGGTGTCACGCCCCACTATGCGGGCCACCGCCCGGCGGGCGCCCGGCAGGTCTTCCCGGTTGAGAGCCAGGCGGACGGCTTCCGCGTGAGTGGCGAGATCGCGTGAAGCGATGGCCGTATATATCAGGAGAATAGAGACGAGATCGCCGACACCCGGGTTTATTAGTCTCCCCCCACGCTCCAAAGCCATAGCAGTCGCTGTGCTGCCAAGAACAATTGCGGCAGCCGTTAAGACACCTGCGTTCCTCTCGTCAGATACGCAGCGACGCATCGGCTCTTCGAGGGCGACGGCGGACCGTCCCATCAGCTCCACGGGGTGGGGCCATGAGAGAGGATCCCCGAGCACCAAGTCCAAGCCCCAAGCACACAAAACTCTCCCCCAGAGCTTCACGATCCTCTCTTCACGATCCTCTCTCTTCTGCAAGTAGATCATCCGCATGCCGCCACGTCTTCAGGCCCATCGCGACGGCCTTTTCGTACAGCACCCGGTTCTTCACATTCGTCTCGCCGTAGTCCTGCAGGCAGTTGATCACCGCGTCGCACGACTCAAGGCGGGCTATCGCAACCTGTAGTGTCTCATCGCGGATCGTCGTGAAGCCCGGCTCGCTGATAACCTCAGTGGCCAGCTCTGCAGCCAACTGAAAATCGATATCGTTCTCATGCAGAATGCCGGTAACAAACGGCACACCCTGCTTCTGCAGCGCGCGATATTCCTCAATGCCCGTCCCGCCGCCGGCGATCACAAACACTCTCGCTTCACCCTGCGGTCTACCCAGCTCAACGCTCCCGAACAGTGGGTTATAGCTGCCATCTACCAGATCATATAGCGCATGTATCAGCTCTCTCTTGAATATGTCTTTTGGCGAACCATAGTGCTCAATGAACTCTCCCCTGACACACATCACAACATCCGAGATCTTCTGTGCCAGATCCAGTTCGTGCATGGACATGACGACAGCGATACCCCGCAATTTGGCCATGCTGCGGAGGATGTCAAGGAGCTCGAGTTGATAACGTATGTCGAGAAAGGACGTCGGTTCATCCAGAACAATGATCTGCGGCTCTTGACAGATCGCCCGTGCCAGCAGGACCCTTTGCCGCTGCCCATCGCTGATCCGTGTGAAGTCCCTGTCCCGCAGGTCCCAGGTGTCGACCAATTCCATCGCTTCTCTGGTCTGCCGTTTATCATGCTCAGAGAGAATGCCCAAGCGCCCCGTATATGGGTAGCGACCGGTCGCAACGACGTCTTCACAGGTCATCAGTTCTGTTCTCAGCCTCTCGGTAAGCACCACGGCCACTTCGTGGGACATGTCTTTGTTGGTCATGTCCTCAATCGACCGATTATCGATATATACAGTGCCGTAGATACTCTTGAGGTACTTGGTGATGGTCTTCAGTATCGTAGTCTTCCCAGAACCATTCGGTCCAATCAAGGTGAGAATCTCACCGGCATTCAGCTGCATCTTTATATTCTTGATCAGAGGCTTTCCGTCATAACCGACGGCCAGCTGATCCGTATAGAAGTAATACTGCTCGCTCATGTGCGGTTTGCCCTACGCCTTCTAATCATGACGTATAGCACCACCGGAGCACCAAACGCAGCCGTGACAGAGCTGAGGACCAATTCTGTCGGAGCAAATGCCGTTCTTGCTATCAGATCACACCCCAGACAGAAGACGGCCCCTCCCAAGAAGCACGCCGGAATCATGACAATCGGCTTCGCCGTCTTCAAAGCGGCTTTTATCACATGGGGAACCGCAACACCAACAAATGCGACAGGTCCGGCAAAGGCAGTCACACAGGCAGCCAACAAACTCGAGAGCACTACCAACATCACCCGGAACGCCCTGACATTGACACCCATACTCTGCGCATAGTTCTCGCCCAGCTGATATGCCCCGATAGGCTTAGACATCAAAAACACCACGACCGAGGTGACCAGCACTACGGCCGTCATCACACCGACATCACCCCAAGCAATGCCGGAGAAACTACCGCGGGACCAGTTGTGCAGATTCACGATGTTGGCGTCGTCGGCAAAAGTGATCAGGAAATCGGTGATGGCGGAGCATATGTACCCGATCATCACGCCACAGACAATCAACATCGACATTCTCGCCACTCTTCTCGCTATCAGGAGCACGAACCCCATCGAAAGCAGCGCGCCGGCAAATGCCGCCAGAACAAAGAATCCGGAGCTGACCGTCTGATACGCATCGAGCACCGTGATCATGACGATCGCGACCGTCAGCTTAGCGCCCGATGAGATTCCCAAGATATAAGGACCCGCGATGGGGTTGTTGAAGAAGGTTTGCAGCAAGAAGCCGGAAAGAGCCAGTGCGCCGCCCAAAACCACGGCGGCGATCAACCGTGGAAACCGGATCAGCCAAATGATCTTCCCCTCTGTTGATTCGCCCCCCTGCTCGATGATTGCCCGCCATAGTGTGCTGGGCGATAGCGAGAAACTGCCGAGGGTTATGTTAAGAACCGCCAGCAAAAACAACAGAATAACGAGGCATACAAACACGATGGCGATCCGTGACCGGATCAGCGCTTTCTCAGGAGTAACGGCAGAGATGTCGGCCTGCGCAGTGGAGTTCGCACGCCTCATTGCAACTTGTACATGAAAGACAGCTTCTCAAGATCATCGCCACCCACAAGCATCTGGTGGATGTCGGCAGTCATCAAACCGAGTTTTGTGGTCTCCTGATAGAGGTTCTGCTCGGTACACCATACGTTGCCGGTCTTAACAGCCTTAAAATCAGCCAGAAGGTTGCTCTTGCCGATGAGTTGATCAATAGTGAAAACTCCACCATCTATCGTACTATTGTATATTATGAAATCAGCATCCTTGGCCGCAGCATAAAATGCCTCAAATTCCATGGTAACAGTTGATGTCGCTACCGTTGGATCTCCCAACTCATCAAATATATAGTTACCCCCAGCAAGATCTATCATCTTGGTGACATAGTCTCCCGGCTTTCTGACGACTGCTGATCCCATAGAGTTGATATAGAAGAATGCCACAGTTTTGCCGGTATTTTCAAGGTTCGATACGGAATCCAGATAATCAATTTGGTCGTTAAATATGTTCTCTGCTACGTCTTCCTTACCCATCAAAGCGGCATATAGCTTTATCCACTCTGTACGACCCAAAGGATGTTCTTCTAAACTCGATTGCTCAACGAGTACCGGGATTCCGATCTCCTGCAGTTTTTCCTTTACTTCGGGAGTATGATTGATCATGGTTGACTCGATCGCCAACCTACAGCCGGTCGCCAATATCAGCTCGTAGTCCGGCCTGCTGTATTTCCCCGCGTACAAAATGTCTCCGTCCTGCATAGCCGTCTTGGCGTTCTCCACATACCAGCCGTCGGCCTTGGTACCGGATAGTGCAATGGCATCCAATGAATCCAGGGCGTCAAACAGGCACATGGTAGAAGTCGCGACAAGATAGATGTGATCGACGGGCCGCTTTAAGATCACAATATCCTCATCGACATCATCCGGGGTATCGGCGTCTTCCGGAACAACCAGGAACCGATCCCCGTTCGATATCGAGATCAACGCGTATCCCCCATTGAAGTAGTCCACGCTGAAATTCTGTGCATATTCGAGGTCCATTGTGGATGTCGGCTGCCAACCGTTTCCAAGCGGATCTCTGCCTGTCGCGCCGTCATCCGGTGGAGCGCTGGAACAAGCGCTTAGCAGCCCCAGCAACATGAGGATGGCTAGGAATACGGCTACACGGGCTGCACGGGCTACACGTATTCTCTTCACGATTCGGCGCTCCCTTCCCAGCGTACTTTCCGGCGTCGGGCGCGCACGAAGACACTCACTTGGTGCCAACCGCCTTTAATGTCTGGGAGTCGAAGTGCAGCGTATAGTCGATGAGGTGAGGCTGACTCATCGCGGTCGTGTCGGCACTCACTGCGAGATCCGAGTCGAGCTGAGAGACGGGGATCTCGAATGTGGAGTTCCCCTCAGTAGTGGTGGGCAGGTATTTAATTCCGTCCACCAGCATAAAGTCGTAATTCGGGCTGCTCCACCTGATCACTGCCGTCATGTCGCCGCCCTCTATCGTAAGTTCAGTGGGACTCTGAATAGTCGCTCTTCCCGAGCCACCCTCCAGCGACACTTCAACCATGTACTGCCCATCCGCAGGCTGTTCGCCGGCGCTCTGCCCGTCCGTGGACCCCGCGGCAAGAGCCTCCTTGGGTATCGAGGAGGACTGGAACACCAGTACCCTGTCGTACCATTTTTGCTTCCTGATACTCCAGGCCGCACAGTCGATCTCCTTGTCGAGTGCCTCCACGGGCACCGTGTAGGTGTATTTGCCCTTGGCGTCTTCGACGTAATAGATGCACTTGTCGTCCGTGTCGGCCAACGCCTGCTCACCGGTGCCCATATAGAGCTTCTCGTAACCGTGGCCGCTCAACGTGAGCACTGCCGACATCTTTCCGTCCTTCACGATGAGCTGCGCGTCGATGATCCGGAACATCGACGAGCTTGAAGAAACGGTGATGGCGTATTTACCATCTTTGATTTGGTCCCCATGAATCGGAACCAATGCCGCCGCCTGCTGATCGGCAACAGAAGGGGCAACGGTAGTGGCAGTCGTGATGGTGGTAGTAGTCGTGGAGGAAGCTTCTCCGCACCCGGCTACGAACACTCCTATCAACAGCACGATCAGTATGGGAGTCAGTATCTTCTGTATGGTTGCCCGTCTTCTCATTGCCCCTCCTTAAGAGGCTGCTGAAATACCAGGGCGCACACCATATTCCGAGGTGTGCGCCCTGGTCACCAATACTCCAACCAGCCGCCAATACTCCAGCTAGTGCCGGCTACATCACTTCACGCCCTGGATCGCATCCTTGACATGCTGAACGTAGATATCCTGGATCTCGTTGAACTGGCCAAGCCCCTCAAGGATGACCTCGACTTTAAAGCCCTCGGCCTCGAGAGTCGTCTTCCACGATCCCTCTTCATCGCCGGCCATGTCGTTATTGGCGTGGTCACCCGAGACCACCATAAGCGGCTCGAGCACTACCCTTTTGTATCCACCGGTCTTCGCAGCCGCGACGACATCGGTGAGTGTAGGAGTGCCCTCTACCGTGCCCACCAAGTAGTGGGGGTGTCCCGCCGCGGTGAGCTTGGTCTGAAGGTTACCGTACACCGCGTTTGCTTCGTGCTCCGTACCATGCCCCATGAATACCACCGCAGTACTGCCATCCATGTAAGAGGCCGTCCTCTCAGTGATGGACTTGATGACCGCTGCAAAATCCTCGTCGCTGGTGAGTAGTGGTTTGCCTATTGCAACCTCGTCGAATTTGGTCTTGTACTTCTCCACCTCGGCCACCATGTCATCGTACTCAAAGCCGTTCATCAAGTGGGTAGGCTGTACGATCACCGTCTTGATGCCGTCGGCCACGAGCTTGTCCAGCGCCTGCGTCACGTTGTCGATTTTGATCCCGTCCCGCTCCGCAAGCTTGTCGATTATCATCTGCGCCGTGAAGGCCCGCCGAACCTCGTAATCAGGGAAGTTTTCCCCGATGGCCGCTTCGATAGCACCGATCGTGATGTTTCTGCTGTCGTTGAAGCTGGTCCCGAAACTGACCACCAGTATGGCCTGGTCTTTCGCAGCCGCGGAGCCCTCGTCTTTTACCACTGTGGAACCCTCATCTTTTACCGCCGCGGCGCCCTCGTCCTTTACCGCGGAGCCGTTATCCGACTCGCCGCAACCCACGAGAACCGCGGAGAGCAGTACCACTGCAATTGCAGCAATGATTCCGGCGATGATTCTCTTTTTCACTGTTCCTCTCTTCTTCGTTCACGTTGCATTAGCCGCCTAAACTCTTTCTGTAGGAATCCACGCGTCCGTGCGTCAGTCCCTCCTTTCGACGGTGTCTGTGCCAGATCCGTCCCACCTGAGCAACTCCTGTGTCTAGTTGCTAAGCAAAAATCAGGAATGCGCTTGGAAGAACCAAGACGAAACTGAAGAGCTCGAGATCATGCCTATGAGGCTGCTGAAAAACGAAGCCCCGGCTGCCAAACGGACGGTAATGGGGGGGATTCGGCGGCACTGAGCAACGTCTTTACGGCAACAACCACTCTCCGGATGTCACCGCCTTAAGAGGCTGCTGAAAAACGAAGCCCCGGCCCCCAGAACGCGCTGAGCAGCACGATAGTACGTCATCGGTTGCACGAATAGCGTTGCTATTCGTGCTCCCTCTATCCTTCTCTCGCGCGTGCTGATCGTGTTCTGGCGGCGAAGCGTCATATTTCAGCAGCTTATTAAAAAAATGGCGCCCTTGGGAATATCATCCCAAGAGCGCCGTATTCTGCCCTAGTCACCTAGTACCACACCCCTGATCTCGAGGGTATGCTTAGCCTCTCGCCTACGGGTAGGTATTCTGGCTCCCGGATCACTCTACCGGCTGCGCCTTCCCATCCCTGCGGACAGTGGCATCAGCAGCCTTCGTCCCCGATCACAGCGGCGGCACCGCGACGGACTCTCACCGTCTTCCCTTGTGGCTGTATTCCAGCCACCCGTAGCCACGCGTATTATTAACATGCGGTCTGCAGTGCGTCAATATTCCACGCGCCCCCAGCCGCTCCATGAAAATATGAATCCGCCCGGCAGGCGCATAGGGTAGTCACAATCCCATCCCAACGATGGTTGCCAGCAGGTTCGTGTCAAGATAATCGGATATGTGGTCGGTGAGGCGGTCGATGGAGGCCGTGCCGGCCCGGACCGGCTCTCCGGAGGATTGAGCCTCCGCTCTCGCCTTCTCCGGCAGGCCGGCCGTCCTCCTGAGACTATTGAGGAACCGGTCTCGCACGGCTAGATGATCGAACAGACCATGGACATACGAGCCAAAGACTGTGCCATCGAGCGACACTGCACCTTCGTCATGAGAATCCCTGTCCGAACCTGCAGTTCCGACGTGGCCGCCTCTCTTCTTAAGACGAAGAAGCGGGCGGGCGCTTGGCCCACGTCGGCTCCTTCCCATATGGATCTCATAGCCACTCACGGGCGTCCCTTCCGGGCCGATGCCGGCTCCTGTAAGCTCACCGGTCACCCGCACCGTCCGTTTGTCGCCACCGAAGACCGTCTCTATATCCAGCAATCCGAGTCCTTGAGCCGAGAAGACCGTTGACTCTACTCGATTAGGGTCAAGAATGACCTTGCCCAGCATCTGATAGCCGCCGCAGATGCCCACCACCGGCACCCCCTCCGCCGCCTTTGCAACGATCGCGTCCGCCAACCCGCTCTCCCGTAGCCAGCGTAGGTCGTCGATTGTGCTCTTGGTGCCCGGAAGAATGATGGCGGCCTTTCCCTCGAGCTCACGGGGAGAGGTGACGAAAACCACCGAGACATCCTGTTCGTCGGAGAGAGCGTCGAAGTCCGTGTAGTTTGAGATAAAGGGCAGTCGCACGACAGCGATACGGACGGCGGCATTAGGCTTCGTGCGTCTCTGCCGGTCTTCGATACCCAGAGAGTCCTCCTCGTCTCCTCTCCAATCACTCAGATAGGGGATCACTCCCAGGGTGGGGATAGCCGTCCGTTCTTCTAAGAAGCGAATGCCGGAATCGAGAAGGGACGCGTCACCCCGGAACTTGTTGATCACGAAAGCCCGCACCAGCGCGCGCTCCTCCGGTTCCAAGAGTTCGACCGTCCCGAAGAGTGAAGCAAACACGCCGCCCCGATCGATATCGGCGACCAGGAGTACTGGAGCCCGCGCATACAGGGCCACTTTCATGTTGACGATGTCGTGGTCGCGCAGGTTGATCTCGGCGATGCTCCCCGCACCCTCCACCACGATCAGGTCGTTGGCCGCCCGCAGCCGATCCAGCGCAGCGGTGACCACCGGCCAGACCTGTCTTTGATAGGCGTGATACTCCCGCACCGACATGTGCCCCACCGGCCGGCCGAGAACGATCACCTCACTGCCGGTTTGGGAGCTGGGCTTGAGGAGGATGGGGTTCATGTCCACGTGCGGCTCGATACCGGCCGCGTCGGCCTGGTAGGCCTGAGCCCGACCCAACTCACCGCCTTCGGCCGTGACGAAGGAGTTAAGGGCCATGTTCTGCGCCTTAAAGGGGGCAACCCGTAAGCCACGGCGCGCATACATGCGACAGAGCGCGGCGGCAAGAACGCTCTTGCCGACGTGTGAGCCCGTGCCGGCCACCATGACCACCTGCGCGGGGGCGACCATCAGTACTCGATCGCCATCAGTACTCAATCCCCCGGCGCGCCCAGATGTCCGGATAGGGATGTTTATGAGCAACCATCTGCGTTACAAGGTCGGCGGCGGCGCACAGCTCATCCGGCGCATATCGGCCGGTGGCAACCACCTCCACATGAGCCGGCCGCTCCTGCAGCGTTGAGAGCACCGAAACGATATCGAGAAGACCGTAATGGAGAGCCACATTCAGCTCGTCAAGAATCACAAGGTCCCAATCGCCCGAGAACATCAGTTCGTGCGCACTGTTCCAGGCCTGCACCACCCCCCGCTTATCTTCACTGTGCGCCGCCCCACAAAGAAGCCCTGTCGAACGCGAGGCAGGACGGACTACATGGACTCCGGCCAGACGCAGCCCGGCCAGCTCACCGCTTTCGGTCCCGCCTTTGAGGAACTGGACCATGGCCACCGTCAGTTCTTGACCGCGGGCACGAAGCGCCAGCCCTACCGCAGCCGTCGTTTTACCCTTACCCTCTCCTGTATAGACCTGGAGAAGACCCCGGCTCAAGCGCTGACGGCCGTCCGCTTCAGCGCCGGCTGCGCCTGGTTCAAGTAAGGATGACCCGGCGCCGCTCAAAGAAGCAGAACCGAGGGACTGCGTGGAGTGCGGCCGGCACCCCAAGTGGCGCCCCAAGTAAGACAACAGCTCCTCAACGCTCCTGACGGTCCTTCCCGGTGCCACCTGGGTGTCAACAGCATCGCCCTCAGGCCGCGCCACTACAATGGCGGCGGCCCCGGCCGCGCGACACGCTTCGAGCTTGGCGTTCAACCCACCGGCCTCACCACTCTCTTTCGTGACCAACACGCCTGCCCCAAGGTGGCGGAGAAGAGCGGCGTCTAACTCTGCTCCGGTCGGCCCTTGCATGGCCAGAATATCTGCGGGAGCCAGTCCAAGTTCGCGACAGTGCGCAATGGACTCCTCCACCGGCATCACCCGGGCAACGAGACGCCTGCCGGCTGCTCGAACGGCCTCTACATAGGTACGAAGCGTGCGGGTGCCGACGGTAACCAGGATCGCACTCTCACCCCCGCTTTCAACTGCACGCGCCGCGGCAGTAGCGGCATCGGGTACAAGCATCGCGTCCTCAGGAAGCACCACTCTCGGACGCTCCAAGCGAACGTAGGGGACACCTAAACGATCGCATGCTCCACGAGCCAATGCAGAAATCTGTTGGGCAAACGGATGGGTAGCGTCGACCACCGCCTCGCTGCTCTCCAGAAGCGTCTCCAACCCGATCTCATCAAGCGCGCCGACGCGCACCCGCAACCGCCCCAAACGAGAGGCATCCGCCCGCCGGAGATCCCCCTTGGAGACCTTAGAGGCCCTGGGGAAATCCTCTGCTGTGGTGTTACGAGCGAGGTCCGCGCCGTGTTCGCTGACCACACTGAGCAGGACGTCGTACCCTCGCTCTTGGAGAAGCGAGGCCGCCAAGCGGGCATCCGAAGTGCCACCCAGAAGAAGAATCATGCCTTCTGTCTCCCAGACAAAAACTCAGCATCTTTTACCGAATAACCCCGCGTAGTCACCATGCGCCCATCGCGGACCATCGTAGCGGTGTTGCCGACGATGATCACAGTCCTCATATCCAGGTCGTCCTCCTTCAGGCACTCAAGGGTAGTGACCCTCACCGACTGGCCCTCACGCAGAGCGTCCCGGACCACACCTACAGGCGTATCTGCGGCTCTACCCGCGCGGAGAAGCGCCAGAGCGCGCCTGAGCGGCTCCACCCGCCGGCTGCTGCGCGGGTTGTAGAGGGCGATGACAAAGTCGCCGGCAATAGCGCCGTTCAGCCGACGCTCGATCACCGCCAACGGCGTGAGAAGATCACTTAGGCTTATCACGGCAAAGTCGTTCATGAGAGGAGCGCCCAGGCAGGCGGCTGCCGCAGAGGCAGCGGTGATCCCAGGAACGATCTCTACTTCTACACAAGACTTTACCGGAAGCAACTCCAGCACAAGACCAGCCATGCCGTAGATACCGGCATCGCCGCTGCTTATCATGGCCACATGAGAGCCCTGCAGAGCCGCCTCAATCGCCAAGGTCGCCCGCTGCACCTCCCTACGCATGCCGCTGCTGATGGTGCGTTTGCCGGCAATCAACGGAGCCACGAGTTGCAGATACGGCTGGTAACCCACCACCACATCGGCCGCTCTGAGGGTCGCCTCCGCTGCCGGTGTCAGGTGATCTCTTCCGCCGGGGCCAATGCCCACGAGCCACAGACATCCAGGGCGAGAGCCACAGTGACTCCCTCCCGGACCGTCCGCGGCCCGAGCAGCTTCATCTCGGACCCGGCCAGCAATGCCGCCGGTATGCATACTGCCGCTACTCCTGTCGTCGTTTCCACGAAGTTGGGGTGGCGCAGAGACTCCTGCAGATCTCGGATGCGTGAGCGGGACACCACGTTAAGGGGGACACCCAGTACCCGCGCAGCCTCATGAAGCCCAGGCTCGTCCGCCTTGAGGTCGATGGTGGACAGAGCGCGCACGTCTGCACGTGAATGACCCGAGCCGGCAAGCGCTTCGTCGATGGCCGCGAGAGCGCACGCAGCCGTCACCCCGCGCCGGGCGCCGATGCCGACTGTAACCCTCCGGCGGGCCTCACTTCCCGTAGTCACCACTGCCGTCCCGCCGGTAATACCGGCTATCGACTCGGCCAACCGATTGGCTCCTCCTTCATGGCCACTCAGCAGGCTGATCACGTACCGGCCGCTATTGTCTACCACAACCACGGCCGGATCGGTGAGCTTGGACTTCACCCAAGGCGCGATGGCCCGAACCATGATCCCACTGGCCATGATCCCCACAATGGCGGCGTGATCATCCCAGAGCGTGCCCACGAAATTGGGCAGCCCTCCTTCATACGTCCTGACCTCCGGTGACCTGCTCTTTGATATCGATTTCTGCGGAACCCACAGGGTGATCTCCTCCCGTCCGGTCTCCCGGCACAGCCTCGGCACCAACTCTCGGCCTAGAGTCAGCCCCTCCTCGGACACAGCCAGGATCGTGATGGCCCCAGGTCGCTCGAAGCGGGTCACAGCGCCTCTTCCTTCCCAGCCTCTTCCTCCTTAGCCTCTCCCTCCCCGGCCCGGTATCCGTGCGAGAAGCTGCGATCGTACAGCTTCGAAGGCCCCCCTTCATTGCGCAAGACCTCGCCGACGAGAATCATAGCGGTGCGATCGATGCCGGCCTCAGCCACCAAAGCCGCGATGTCTCTCAGCGTGCCCCGCACGATGCGCTGTTCGGGCCACGTGGCCTTGTACACTACGGCGACAGGAGTTTCTTCCGGGTAGTGCGCACGGAGGGAACTCACGATGTCGGCCATATGGTCCGCCGAAAGGAAGATGGCCATGGTGGACCGGTGGGCGGCCAGATCCGCCAGTGCCTCGGTCTGGGGTACGGGGGTCCGCCCTGCTGTGCGCGTGATAATCACTGTTTGCGAAACCCCGGGCAGAGTCAACTCAGTGGCGATGGCAGCTGCCGCAGCAGAGAAGGAGCTGACCCCGGGCACCACTTCGTAGGGCACCCCCTCCTCGTCCAGCCGCGCCATCTGTTCGCCTATGGCGCCAAACAGGCCGGGGTCGCCGGTATGCAACCGTACCACCTTCCGCCCGGACCTATGACCGTCCACCATAAGGGAGACGATCTCATCCAGATGCATCCCCGCACTGTCGTAAATCTCCACTCCGGATGAGGCCCACGTGAGCACCTCCTTCGGCACCAGCGACCCTGCGTAGATGACCACATCGGCTTCCTCGAGGAGCCGCCTGCCCCGCACCGTGATGAGTTCGGGGTCTCCCGGACCCGCTCCCACGAACCAGATCACTCCTTCTCCCCCTCTATCGCAGCCCTGCGCTTCGCCAATACGGTCGTGAAGTAATCGTACGACCCGGCCCACGAACGCAGGTCGCTGGTGTGGTCCGCCGCTGCCTGACCGGTTCTCCGCATTGCCACCGCATCGATTTCCAAACCAGAGACCAGATCGGCAAGGCAGTCGAGATAAGCAGCCGCCTTCATGAACACCACATTGGGGATGGTTTCCAACCAGTGCTCCATGTCGTCGTTGGGAGCCTCTGACCAGATGAGCAGAGGCTCACGCCCCTGAGCAAGAGGAATACCCGCGGATGCAGCGCAGGCGGAGATGGAAGTGACGCCCGGGATGGTCTCCACAGGCACCTGGGGGACCTCCTCGCGCAGAGCCGCGGCTACGTACCCCCAGGTGGAGTAGAGCGTGGGATCTCCAAGAGTGATGAAGACTGCCGAGCGACCGGCGAGCGCCTCACGGGCCAACGATCTCGCCGTGCGCGCCCATGCCGCTTCAAGCGTGCTTCGCACTTCGGTCATGGGGAGTTCGGGCGTGACGATCTCACAGTCCGGTGGCAGATAGGGCCGAGCTATGTCGAGAGCCAGACTGACCCCGTCCCCACGTGCACTCGGAGCAACCACTACATCTGCCGTAGCCAGCACCTCAGTCGCACGTACGGTGAGCAGCCCAGGGTCGCCTGGCCCCACTCCCACACCGTAGACCATCCCCACGGTCATCGGGGACCACCCTCCCGGGCCTCGAAGGCGTCGCCATCGTTGAGGGACCCGGCCAGTTCGGCCGAGACAATCCAAACGGGGTTCAAAGCATCGAAACGCAACTGTCTGCCGACAGCCACGCCACGAGCGATGCTCGCCTGAATGCAATCGAATCCCCGCCACCCCTCTCCACGCAGACACGAAACGGTAGAGGACAGGGTCTCCACACATACGCACGGGCAGATAACCATACCCCCGGGTGACAGGATTGACGGCAAAGCAGCAAGTATCTCCGCCAGGCGACCGCCACTTCCCCCCACGAAGACCCGGTCGAAGCAGCCCAATCCGGCCCAGGCATCCGGCGCTTCTCCCGCGATCACCTGCACACGCGCGGATGCCGGCCGGCCGTAGTGTCCCGACTGATGAAGAAGCCCAAAATGCTCCAAGCCAAAATGCTCTAGATTTGCCTGCAGGACGGCCAGCGCCTCTCGATCTCTCTCGATAGCCACGACCTCACCACCCGGGCAGAGCAGGCACGCCTCCACGGTCAGACTGCCGCTTCCCGCGCCCACGTCCAGCACCCGGGCGCCTGGATGCAGGCGCGCTTTAGACATGAGAAGGGCCCGCACCTCGGCTTTGGTCATGGGCACATCCCCGCGCACAAACTGGTCATCAGGTATGCCGAAAAAGCCGTCGCACAACGCCTTCCCGTCGACAGTCATGTCTCCTCCCTATCATCCATCTTGTAGGGATGATCCCCGTAGTTCAGTGATGGTCCCTGTGGGCCGGTGACGGTTCCCATGGATAACGGTCCCTGTGGGCTGGTGTCGATGAGAACCACGGAGAGCGGGTCAAAGCGCCCGTCCGCGATCTCGGAGAGATTCCCTTCTACTACGTTTTCATCGGAGTAGCCGAGGCGCTCGAGAACAGTCATCCGACCGTCGATGCCGGCTTCCAACAGGCCGGCCGCCAGGGCCTGGGGATTGTGGGGAAGATCGGTAAGGGCGAGCACGCGGGGGTGCTCACAGACGGCGGCCAGCACCTCGTCAATGCCCCTGCCGTGCGCGCTTGCAAACCTAACGGCCTCCCAGCTGAGTCCAAGCCGGACCAGCGCCAGCTGGAAGGAACTGATGCCCGGCACTACCTGCAAAGCGATGTCGGGAAACCGGCGGCGCAAAGTAGCAAGGATACCGTAGCAGCTGGGATCGCCCGAGGCCACCACGACAACCCGCCGATGCAACCGGTCACGCACGGCGGCCTCCACGGCATCCATATCAGAGCCGATAACGATGCGCTCAGCCTGTGCAGGGGCGAAACGGTCCAGGTGACGCGCACCGCCCACCACCACATGAGCACGTTTGACGGCCTGCCATGCTGCGGCACTGGCATGCTCTTCCGCTCCCGGCCCCACACCAACCACAGTGATGCCCGGTGACCCACCCAACCTCGAAGTCACCAACGCTTCACGCAATCGCCCACTGCATCCAAGGACCAGGTCGTCATACCCCACCAGCAGGCAGTCGACCGGAGGCGGCACCCGGTTGGCGGCTCGCGCAGTTAGAGCGGCGCGTGCCTCCGACCTTTGGGCGGCCCGCTCCGCAATATCATCCCAAACGTCGGTCAGCCCCGCTTCAGCCAACGCAGGTATGGCGGCCTCCACAGTGGGCAGCTCCAACAGGCGTCCAACCAAACCGGCGGGTGCACCCGCAGCCCCCGCCAGCGCGGCCACCGTCTCCAGGCGAGCGTCACCGTGGCGGCTGTGCGTGTCGAAGATGCCCGCCGCCACCTTCACCAGCTTCCCCACGTGTCCGACCAGCACCAGTCGCTCCACCCCGCGCTCTGCGCACACATCGATCAGTGCCCCAATGAAGTTAGAGCAGCGCACGATGGCGACCTCCGGTGCATCCAGTACCTTCTGGGCTGCACGCTCGCCAAACCCACCCGGAACTAAATAAACAGTGCTTACACCGGCAGCAAGAGCCACGTCGACCTGGGGGATGAGCGAGCGCAACCAAGCCTCCTCGGAGCGGGGAATCACCCGCCCGCTGGTTCCCAGGATAGAGAGACCTCCTGCAATACCCAAGCGCGGATTGAATGTTCTCTCCGCCAACTCCCGGCCTCCAGGGATGGTGATGGTAACGCGATAGCGCTTCTCCATCCCAGGGGATCCATCACCCAAAGAATGTGCCTCATCTAGAGCTTCCTGAAGCGCTTCGGCGATCATCCTTCTGGGGACCGGGTTAATGGCGGGCTCGCCCACATCGAGCTGCAGACCGGCTCGGGTCACGGTCCCCACCCCTTCTCCCGCCACGAACTGTACCGCCGGCAGACGGGAGGATACGGATCTCAAGGCGGCAGACTCCGGATCGCTGCAAGACCCGGCGCAGAGTTCGGTTCCCGATCCGGCGCTCAGTCCAGCGCCCGGTCCGACGCCCAGCCCCTCCGTCACTTCCAAGTCCACGTGCACGGTCACTCCATCCGTGACATCCGGGTCGTCCCCCGCGTCCTTGACCAACTCCGCCCATGCTCGACCCGGACCCGTGATCCCTGCCGCCTCCACGGGCAGAACGACCCGCTCGCCGCTCGGAAGCGAGATATCGACCGCCTCTACCGCTACACCGGCCAGGACCAAAGCCGCAGCCTTGGCCGCCGCCGCAGCACAGGTCCCAGTCGAGTAACCGGTTCGGTTCTTGCTCGTTGTAGTCACTCCTTGTCTGCCATCCGCAGCAGTGCATTGACCGTCGCCGCCGCCAACGGACTCCCTCCCCGAGCACCCTCGATCGATATCCACACCAAGTCCGAGGCCATGAGAGCGCTCTTCGATTCCGCAGCATCTACGAAGCCTACCGGCATCCCCACCACCAAGGCCGGACGGGCGACACCCTCGCGCGCCAGAGCGAGGACCTCGCGCAGACCCGTGGGAGCATTGCCTATGGCCACTATCCCCCCATCAAGGTGGTGGACCAGTGCCCGCATGGCAGTGGCGGCCCGAGTCCGCCCCGTCCTACCGGCCTCCTTCGCCACCATCTCGTCCGCGATGGCACACAAGACTTGACCTCCCAGGCGCTCCACCCGGCCCCGATTGACACCCAGCAGCACCATCTGTGTGTCGGTGATCACAGTGACGCCCTGAGAGAGCGCTTCCACCCCCACTCTCATTGCCCGGGGATGGAATCGCACCATCGGCGCAAGCAACGGGTCGCCGGAGGCATGCACGAGACGCATCACCACCGGCAACTCCTCGGGGCGACAGCAATCCGGCGGCAGCAGCGAAGCGACGATCTCCATACTGCGCTTTTCTATGTCCTCGGGACCCAGCACAGCGTCTTTCATCCCCTCTCTTTTGATCGTTGTATTGGCAGACCTCCCGGTCTCGACTCTCCGTAGACCGCGCACCTGGCCAGCCAGTGATCCACAGCCCGAGGACGGCCGGCGAAGTGAAGGTGTATGCATGAGGCGAAGAGATCGCCGCTCACAAAACCCTCGGGGCACCCCTCAACCATATAGGCCGGTGAGCATCCGTGAAACCTACTCCGGTCGATAATGCAACGAGAGTAGCGAAACTCATGCCCTCGCAGCACATCACCGGCCCGCCCCAGCAGACAATCCGCAGCAAGCACTCCCTCGCGATAGCCGACCGACTGCAGGCGTCCGTACACAGTGGCCCTCGCCGGAACCGCACCCACCAACCGATAGGTTGCGCTTTCGAGATCTGCGAGCGTTTCGGACAGATAGAGGAGCCCGCCGCACTCTGCGTAGGTGGGAAGACCGTCGGCGATAGCAGTGTGTATGCTCTCGATCAGGCCGGCATTGGCTGCTAGGGTGCCGGCGTGCAGCTCCGGAAACCCGCCCCCCAAATAGAGGCCTTCACACTCAGGAAGCGCCTCCGCCGTTAGGGGGCTGAAGGGGATCAGGGTAGCACCGGCGCGCTCCAGGGCCCTGAGGTTGTCCTGATAGTAGAAGGCAAAGGCATCATCGAGAGCCACCGCAATCCGGAGGCCACTCGCTTCTGGACGCTGCGCTGGGGAGAAAGCCGAGGCGGTCGTGCCGTCGACCCGCTCCCCCTTCGAGCTCGATGAACATGGGTCCGACGAACATAAGTCCGGCGGACATAGACCCGACGAACACCCTTCTCGCGCCACCTCCAGCAGACGATCGAGGTCCACGTGGGCCTCGACAAGCTCGGCCAACCTCCCCATGACCACCTCTACCTCGTTACCCAGCTCCCCGGCAACCACCAGCCCCAGATGGCGTGTGGGCAGCACGACCTCCGGCGCCGGCGGCACGAGGCCCAAGAGCTCCACCCCGGCCCGATCCAGAGCCGCGGCCACTGCGCCTAGGTCACGATGAGACCCCCAGCGGTTGAGAATAACCCCCGGCACATCCACACGGTCGTCGTACGTCCGAAAGCCCAGGGCCAGGGCACCCACACTGGCCGCGGTACGTGATGCGTCCACCACCAGAACCACCGGCACCCCCAGAAGGGCTGCTATATCGGCAGTACTGGTTGGAGTAACTCCGTCGCGATGGCCGTCGAACAGTCCCATCACCCCTTCGATGACGACCATATCGGCCACGCCTGTCTGCGATGCCACGGCCTCCTGCACCGCCTCGCGGCCCATCATCCACAGATCCAGATTACGACCCGGTTGACCCGTCGCGAAGTGCTGGTAACCCGTGTCGAGGTAGTCCGGCCCCACCTTGAACCCCTGCACCTGCAAACCGCGGCGTCGCAGCGCGGCCATGATGCCCAGAGCGACGGTCGTCTTGCCGTCGCCACTGCGCGGAGCCGCTATAACGACTGCCGGTGGCCGCCTCAACGGGGCTCCCCATCCGGACGCAGTTCCTCCAATTTCGCAAACGCCGCCAACAGAAGCCGGTTCTGCGCAGGCAGCCGCGGACTTATCCTGATGTACTGAGAAAGCCCGAACGATGAGCAGTCACGAACCAGGCACCCCTGCTCCAGCAGACGCCTCCTCACCAAAGCCGCATTCCTCACTCGGACAAGGAAGAATCCGGCATCTGAGGGGAGAACCGTCCACCCCTGAGCCCACAGCCCCAAGACGAGGTCGTCCCGGCCGCTACGCAACAGCCGGACGGCCTCATAATACGCAGCCGGATCATTGAGAACGGCTTCCCCAGCAGCCTGCGCGCAGGCGTTGACGCTCCAGGGAGGCTTTGCAGCGCGAAGAGCCGCAGCCATCGAGTCGTGGGCCAACGCATAGCCCAGGCGCAGGCCCGCCAATCCCCACGCCTTGGTCATAGAACGAAGGACAACCAAATTCCCACGAGCCAGCGTGGTGGCAGTCCACTGGGGATATTCCAATAGGTCACAGTAGGCTTCGTCAAGAACAAACACGATCCCCGGAAAGCAGGCCACCAGCTCCTCGATGGCCTGCGGAGGGACAGCCGTGCCGGTAGGGTTGTTCGGCGAGCAGAGCCAGCAGAGTTTGGGCAGGAATTGCTCGAGCGCGCGCACAAACGCATCCTCTCGATAGATAAACGCGCCCTTCTCCAAGAACAGGCGGTGTTCTATAAAAGACGCGCGGGCAATCACGGAGGCGACCTCATACTCGCCGAAGGAGGGGGCAAGGGAAAGAGCCACATCTCCTTCGCGGAGAATAATCTGGGCGAGGAGGCGGATGAGTTCGGTGCTCCCGTTGCCCACCACCACCTGGGCAGGGTCTACGCCGTGCCGGATCGCGACCGCGCCGGCAAAACCCCGCGCGTCGCGATCCGGGTAGGCCTCCAAAACAGCGCCCGCAATGGCTGCTCGAATCCTCGGCGAGACCGCCAGTGGGGATTGATTAGCACTGAAGTCGATCACCTCGGTCCGCTCAAGACCGAGCGCCCGCAACTCAGCCTCGTCGATGCCTCCATGAACGGCAGGTGTCACTGCGAGAGGAGACGACCGGTTCGAGGTGAAGATCTGAATCATGGGCAACGGCACCCACCGACCGCTCTGATTCCCTGATACGTCAACATATTTCTCCGCGCACACGTGCGGCAGCTTTGACCATATTCTCTAGTGAAGCGGTAGCTTCACACCAGCCCCGCGTCTTCAATCCACAGTCTGGGTTTACCCATACCCGTTCCGCCGGAAAGACCTCAAGAATTCGGCGGATACGTTCCGCCATCTCCTCAACCGAAGGGATTCGAGGACTGTGAACATCCCAAACACCAGGACCGATCTCACGCGGATACTCTTGATCTAGGAATGTCCCAAGCAACTGCATACCACTACGACACGCCTCAATGCTAATGACATCGGCATCCATTTCAACGATCCAAGAAGCAATGTCACCAAAATCACCGTAACACATGTGGGTATGGATTTGCGTCTCATCTCTTACACTTGATGTGGCTATTCGGAATGCGTCAACAGCCCATCTTAAGTATGCGTCTCTGTCACAAAAACGAAGTGGGAGCCCCTCTCGTAGGGCCGGCTCGTCAACCTGGATGATACGAATACCTGCGGCTTCCAGGTCTTGGACTTCGTCTCGAACGGCCAAGGCAACCTGTCGTGCCACATCCTGCCGGTCGATGTCGTTTCGCACGAAACTCCACTGGAGCATTGTCACCGGACCTGTGAGCATACCTTTGAGCGGCTTGCTCGTAAGTGATTGGGCGAACGTGATCCAACCAAGAGTAATAGCCTCCGGGCGAGAAACGTCTCCATAGATGATCGGGGGCTTGACGCATCGACTGCCGTAGCTCTGTACCCACCCGTGCCGGGTCGTGCAGAATCCCTTCAGGTGTTCGGCGAAATACTCGACCATATCGTTGCGTTCCGGCTCGCCGTGAACGAGTACATCCACACCAACCTGAAGCTGGGCCTCAACGATGTCGCGAATGAAGTCATACATGGCCTGCTCGTAGTCCGCGTGCAGCGTCTTCCCGGTCTTGTGCGCGTTGCGAATGCTGCGCATTTCCCGGGTTTGGGGAAAGGATCCAATGGTTGTTGTGGGCAGAAGGGGCAGTTGAAGAGCTGCCTGTTGCAGGGGACGTCTCACCGCGTAGGGCTGGTTGCGGTGGAGCATATCTGCAGTGACGGCTTCACATCTCTGCCTGACATGTGGATCGATTGTGTTTGCCGCCTTCTGTAGATAAGACTCGGCCTCCGGCTTCGCGGAGGAGACTTCGGAGGAAGCCCCGCCTCCTAGGTAGAGACTGTCCAAAGCTCTGAGTTCCGCACACTTCTGCACGGCAAAAGCCAGCATGGCGCTGATTGCAGGCTCGATTTCGGTCTCCTCGCCCAAATCCACGGGAACATGGAGGAGAGAACACGACGTGCCAAGCATGACGCGGTCGGTTCCCAGCGCCTGGGCAGCGTGGTCAATGTGCCGAAGGGCCGTGTCCACATCTACTTTCCATATGTTCCGGCCATCAACGAGACCAAGGGATAGCGCCGGTCCGCTTGGTAGCCGGTTTATTGTCTCGGTGAGCTGTCCCGGAGCTGAGACGAGATCTATATGAAGTGCACCCAGGCTTGGGTTACAAACCGCGTCGATATTCTCGTCCAAAGAGCCGAAGTAGGTGGCCAGCATCAGCTTCGCGGGGAAGGCGGCCCTGATCAGACGATCCAGAATCGAGGAGAAGCAGGCCCGCTCCTCTACGGACATGTGCATGGTCACGATCGGTTCGTCGAGTTGGATCCATTCCGATTTGTCACTGAGAACTCCCAGTATTTCTTCATAGGCTGCAACCAGCGACTCGACATGGCCCATAGCGTCGCGGCCTTCGTCTATAACCCTACTCAATCGCAGAAAAGTCATGGGGCCGAGAAGCACAGGCTTGACGCGAATGCCTGCAGCTACGGCTTCGTCGATCTGGTCGACCAGTGAATGGCAGTCGGGTTGGTAGTGCCCTCGAGAGTCCAGCTCCGGAACAATGTAATGGTAGTTGGTATCGAACCACTTGGTCATCTGTAGAGCGTGGACACCATCGGAGTCCCGATCGCCCCGAGCCATACGGAAGTAGCTGTGCAGATCAATCAATCCGTCGCGCCGTCTATACCGCTCAGGCACGGCACCCAGTATCACCGCCGTATCGAGTACATGGTCGTAGAGCGAGAAGTCACCAACCGGCAGAAGATCGATTCCATGTTCTCTTTGGAGTCGCCAATTTTGCATTCTCACCATACGGGCAGATTCCCTCAGGTCGGCTTCCGAGATCTCGTCCGCCCAAAATGCTTCTAGAGCCAGTTTCAGCTCCCGTTTCTTACCGATGCGGGGAAAGCCGAGTGTGTGGGTTAGCATGAAATAAAATCTCCTTCTGTGTGTGAGGCCAATGTCGATGACTGGGCACACCACGGGTGCGGTGGTGTAACCGCGTTATGGATTTCCAAGAACGATTCGGCAGGAACAAGCGTTCGGATTTCTCCGATGTCCTGCGAAGAGAGAAGCGACCTATCCCAAGTGACCCGGAATTCGTGCTCAATTCCGCTCTGGGCTATGAGGCTGATGCTCTCGCGTATAGGGACTTCCATCCCTTTTACTCCTGCCACAAGATCATATTTGTCAAGTGGAGCTTTGATATCCATAGCTATGTAGGACAACAAACCCTGGGATAGCAGTTGCCTGAGAAGCTCCGGCCTGCTCCCATTCGTGTCCAGTTTGATATCAAAACCAAGCGCACGAATCAGATGGAGAAAGCGAGGTAGATCCTCCTGCAGAGTAGGCTCTCCACCACTCACAGTCACACCCCCCAGCCTTCCGACTCGTGTCTCCAGGCGGGCAAGTATGTTGCTTTCGTGCAGAAAGTTGTTGTGATGCGAGTGTCGTGGGATGAGTTGCCGATTGTGGCAGTAGGGACAACAAAAATTACAGCCCTGAACGAATATCACAGCGGCCACTCGACCGGGGAAGTCGGTGAGAGAGAAGGGGAGGAATCCGCCGATGTTCATCTCTTTTGCCCAATCACATACTCTCTTCGTTTCAGAAACTCAGCCTGTTTTCCATCATTCCACTGACTCACAGGACGCAGATATCCCACTACTCGCGAGTAGACTTCCGTTGTCTTTCCGCACTGGGGGCAAACGGATTGTTCACCCACTAGATAACCGTGGTCAGCACAAATAGAGAAGGTGGGCGATATCGTGAAATACGGAAGAGAATATTCTTGGCACACCGTGCGCACGAAAGCCTTGACTGCTCCGGGGTCGGGTGAAGCCTCTCCCAGAAAGACATGGAAGACCGTTCCCCCTGTATAGCGTCGCTGAAGGCCGTCCTGCAGGTCGAGAGCGGTGAATACGTCGCCACAGTAGTCCACAGGCAATTGGGTAGAGTTTGTGTAGAGAGCCGGACCTGTATCGATCTGAGAATCCGTCGGGTCTTGAGGTAACGATAGACCCAGCTTCTTCACCAACACCGCATCAAGACAAGCCAGCCGATGACCGGCACTCTCAGCCGGAGTAGCTTCAAGGTTGTAGAGATGACCGGTGTCTCGCTGGAAGCCGGCAAGCCGGTAGCGCATGTGGTCAAGTACTCGAGCTGCAAAAGCGAGGCCATTAGGTGTGCCGATGTCTGCGTCCAGCAGGTTGAGGCAGGCTTCGTTCATGCCAACGAGCCCAATTGTGGAGAAGTGATTATGCCAATAGCACCCGTGACGCTCTTTGGCATCGCGAAGATAGAATTTGGAGTAGGGATAAAGATTGGCTTCCGTGTACTGCTCGAGCACCTTGCGTTTGATATCTAGGCTGGACCTGGCAATATCCATCAGCCGGTCCAGACGCCAAAGAAAATCCTCCTCGTCGTCGGCCAGAAGAGCAATTCTGGGCATGTTGATTGTGACTACCCCGATGGAGCCGGTAAGAGGATTCGCTCCGAATAGTCCCCCGCCTCGACGCTCGAGTGCGCGAAGGTCGAGACGGAGACGGCAACACATGGAACGAGCGTCATCGGGAGACATGTCGGAATTGACGAAATTAGCGAAGTACGGGATGCCGTAGCGAGCGGTTGCCCGCCACAGTCCCTCCAAATGAGGGTTGTCCCAGTCGAAATCCGGGGTGATGGAATAGGTGGGGATGGGAAAGGTAAATGCCCGGCCTCGAGCATCTCCTTCAGCCAACACTTCCACTAGAGCCTGGTTGAACTGGTCCATTTCCGCCTGAAACTCACCGTAGGTTTCTTCCTGAAGTTCTCCTCCAATGATGACCGGCCGGCTGCGGAGCCCCTCCGGCGGGCGCAGATCCAGAGAGATGTTCGTGAAAGGAGTCTGGAAGCCCACACGAGTAGGCACGTTTAGATTGAACACGAATTCCTGAAGAGCCTGCTTGGTATCCGAGTATGTGAGACCGTCATATCGGATGAAGGGCGCAAGGAGAGTGTCAAGGCTGGAAAACGCCTGCGCCCCCGCGGCCTCACCCTGGAGGGTGTAGAAGAAGTTGGCCACCTGCCCGAGGGCAGTGCGCAGGTGCCTGGCAGGACGACTCTCCGCCTTGCCGGCCACCCCCCGGAAACCCTCTCGCAGAAGATCCTCAAGGTCCCAGCCTACACAGTACGGAGCAAGAGTACCCAAGTCGTGCAGGTGAAGGTCACCCGACTCGTGGGCCTCTCTAATCTCCGAGGAGTAGAGCTTGTTCAGCCAGTAGACCCTGCTGACCTCGCTGGACACATAATTGTTGAGACCCTGTAAGGAGAAAGCCATGTTGCTGTTCTCCTTAACTTGCCAGTCGAGTTTGTCCAAATAGTTATCGACGAGATCAAGGTCGGCCTTCTGCGTCAGATCTCGTACGCGGGCGCGCTGGTCCCGGTAAACAATGTAGGCTTTAGCAGTCTTCTTGTAGGGGGAGGCAAGCAATACCTCTTCGACCAAGTCCTGGACCCCCTCCACCGTGGGAGTCTCACCCCCCAGCATGTCTCGAGCCAATAGAACTACTCGGGTTGAGAGGAACTTCGCAACGTCTCCATTGTCTTCACTGAACTCTCCGGTGGCCTTGCCCGCCCGGAGTATCGCTGAGGTGATCTTGGCTGTGTCAAAAGGAACCAGCCGCCCGTCTCGTTTGCGTATCTCGGAGAACGCAGGTAAGTGATGTATCTCCGCCCGAGAGGGCGCACAGGCCGGCAGATCATTGCAGGTTGGGTCCGATGTACCAAATGCCGTCATAGCCTTCTCCGTCGTTGTGGAGGCAGAGGCGGGAAGGCCAGGGGTAAACCAAGCTCCCAGGGCACTAGGAACCAGGACACCAGTGAGCCGACCGCCTCTCTCCCTCGAAGTTGCGGTAGCAGTGCATACTCTCGGCCGGTCTTCGGGCTTGTAGGCAGATCCGTCGTGAGACGAGGGGTTCTACTGGTCATCGCTTCCCAGCCCTAGTTGAGCCAGTGCTTAACTGATGACTTTCGTTCCTACTTACCGCTGCGGGGCAGCTCCGGAATTGCACCGGATTCCCGTGTGAATTGTGAAGCGTAGGCCACAAATCACGCCGACAGCCATTACAGTTTATCCAGGCAAAGGGAGGGCAGTCAAGTATCGGAGGGCGGTTCGAAAAGCGGTCAAGTATCCGTTGTGGGGAATCCGTTATGGGAGATGCTCAGGCCGGCAACCCTTAGGCGACGCCGTCGGCCTCCACGCGCAACGGCGATCAACACGCATTGGAACAATTCGTCGCGCTCCGTCGCGCTCGTCAGGTGAGAGGGTTTGAGTAGCCGGGGAAGGCTCAGCTAGAAACAAATCTTGGAGAGTAATTAGTTAGGGCTCCTATATGCTTCTTTATCAAGGAATTCTTCCAGCGCTTCTGGTAACAGAGGCCTTGAAAAATAGTACCCTTGTATTTCATCGCAAGCTATGTTTCTCAGAAAATCCACCTGCTCCTTTGTTTCCACACCTTCTGCTGTAATATCCGCCATGAGAGTTCTGGCCAACGAAATAATTGTCTCCACTATAGCAGCTTTCTTTTCCTTTAAATAGATATCATCTATGATACTTTTATCTATCTTTATTCTGTCAAACGGTATCGATTCCAGCCTATGTAATGATGAGTACCCCTTACCAAAATCATCTAACGCAATGCCTACTCCCAGCTCTTTTAGGCTAGATAGTTTTTCAATTACATCCTCAGGATGTTCAGAGAATACGCTTTCTGTAATCTCCAACTCAATATACTTTGGGTCTACACGATTTCTACCTATAATTTCTGCAAAATCAAGAATGAGATCTTCTACTTGTAGTTGCACAATAGACAGGTTTACAGAAAAACGAAGAGGTGGAAATCCTCTTAAAATAAGTCTCTTGTGCTCTTGTAGTGTCTGCTCAAACACCCAGAGCCCCACATCATAAATCAATCCAGTTTGCTCTAGTATGGATATAAATCTATCCGGTGATACTCTTTTATTCCCATCAATAGTCCATCTGAGTAAGGCTTCAGCCCCGACGGTTTTTCCTGTGTCACAACTAACCTGAGGCTGAAACTCCAGAAAAAACTCTTTATTCTGCAGTGACCGGAAAAGCCGGTTTGTGAAAAGAGTATTTTCAGCAATATGCTCTTCCAATTTCTTACTATAGAAAACAATATCTTTACTCGTATTTTTCGCTTGAAATCCTGCCATGTCGGCATTCTTCAAAAGAGTATATGCATCCTTTCCATCATCTGGATACACAGATATACCTATGTGGATAACAGCAAAGAGTGCTTCTACTCCTGTGTCCGCAACTACGGGATGAGAGAAAGAATCAATCAGAGTCTGTGCGCAATTCTCTACCTGCTTAGTATCTTCTACAGTAGGCAGAACAATAGCAAACTCTCCTTCAGATGACCGTGAGATATCGCAACATTCCTCCAGTAGATTCTCGATCATTGTTGCAGATTTTATTACTATCTGCTCACCTATACTATGACCAAAGGTATCTTTGATAATCCTCAGATTATCTATTTCAATACTTAATACTGCTAATTTTCCTGAATCTCTTCTGCTATATATTCTTTGATCCAGTACCTGTATCAACCTATTCTTATTTGCCAATTTTGTATCTTCATCGAAATAAGCAAAATTATACAGTTTTTCTTCATCTAGGATCTTTCTCTTCGCATCTCCCAGTATGTTCGCTATAAGGCTTAAGAAGTATGCTTGACTCTCTCTGAGCTTTTCGTCAATCTTACTATACTGTTCAACGACAAGCACTCCTATTATATTTTCATCAAGCTCTATTGGCAACATATAATAGGAATTTATTCCTCTTGATGTGAAGAATTTTCCTTCATCCCCATCTTCATCAACGAAAACATTTTTGATGTCTTCGCATGATATAGGTTGTTTATGCTCAATCATAGATTCAACCGTGGGGAAAGCCGCAGCTTCAACCTTCACACCCGGGGGGAAAGGAAGTGATTTAGTAGATCCATCCGCCGTATACGCATCAATAATCATTGCATATTCGTAATCCCAACCTAACTCAACCAAATATATTTGATCAATTTTAAGTATTTCAGCAGTTGATTTTAGCATTCCACTGATTTTTGCTTTTATATTTTCATTATCAACCGAAATAAAGGAGCTTGAAATTTTTTCAAGCACTTCGTGTTCTTTCGCAAATCTTTGATATCCTTTTAACTTTGAATCATATTCAGTTGTCAAATATCGGACAAGAACATAAGAAAGTACAACAATAACTATTCTTTTCAGATACTGAGTATCATCGATAACGGTATAAGCTTTCGGATGAGTTATCCAAAGAATAACTTGACTTATCAGAGTTATTCCTAAAAAGAGTAGTGTGTGGATTCTGCTATTAAGAATAATTGTATATAAAAGAAACACTACATATACTGCCCATATTGTTACTCCTCCAATATCAGCATCTCTAATTATGAAAAAAGACATGCCAACTATGCTTACTACAAGGAATAGAGTGTTCTGAATGTTGTCTTTTGCTGATATATAAGGTATAAATATTAAAAATGCACCTATAACTATCACAGTCAAAGCGAGTGGAAGTTCATTTGCCAAACTCCCACTCGCAGTAAAGTATCCTAAAAAGAAGGACCCTGCCCCACCTGCCATAAATATTACTGCTGCCGTCTGAAACAAACGCAATCGGCCTTTTTCTAGAGCAATGGTGGAGCCCATAGGCGAATATGTTGCCCTGGGTTTTTCAATAATAAAGCCGAATTTCTTCAAGGTTTGAAATAAGACTATTGTGGGAAAGATTAAAAGTATAAGCGTAATTCTAGGAGTTTGGTATAACCCCAATGCACCGGGTAAAATATCATTTATTGTTCCCACAACGAGGGGAAGCATTATGGCTATTAAAAAGTACTGCACTTGTCGCTTCATAGGGTTTTGAGGATCAAGTTTTTTCCACCAACGAATAATTAATATAACCGCAGCGACTGTATATACAATGTAGTAAAAATTAATCCATATTTGCCCAATATTTGCGGGAAGAGAATTTCTCCATCCAAAATCGCTCGGTACCATTTCATATTGGTTCTCTGCTAAATACCCAAAGGGTGCAAACAGGAATATATTTATGAAAGTGGGAAAATAGACAATTATAAAGTTTTTAAAATTGTTTACTTGATGTTTATTATTTGTTAGTATCAACGCAAAGTGAAGTAACAGGTTGTGGAAGATTCCCCATCCAAAAACAGAGAGGCACCTCCAAAAAGCACTCGATTCCGCCGTCATTGCTGAGTTTGAAATAGAGTACGTGAATGCCCAAATTGCCATTGAGCTTGTTAATAACATAAATAGCCTATTGGTACTGCTTTTTATGTTGGAAACTATAGCATAGGGACCAAAGAGCATGTAAAAACAAGCGCAAGCATAGTACACAGCAGACATAATTAAGCTGTATTTCATAAGTTCATCTCTAAAGAATAAGGAGCCTGAACTACTAAAGAAGGATCACGTCCCGGCAAGTAGAGTGGAGGCTGTGGCGATGAACGATGCAGGCTGGAAGGGGTATTCCCTCCCAGGAGACTTTCAGTTTCCTCGTTTGAGGTCTCCCCCTTTGGTTCATATCGAAACCGGCTCCACCCTGAGCTTTCGCAGGCACAGCAGGTCGAAGGCAGAGTAGCTTCAGGTGAAGATGGCCTTAACCCGGGTATGCCCGGATGACGCAGCCCGTGTAGTTCGCCCCAGCCCTTCATCCAGCCAAAGGGCTGCTCCACCGGCCTACGTGAGTGCCGGCAGAGGAGGTGCTCACGAGAGAGGAGTCGACGGGGCTCGGCCCGGCCGCGCACGCACTCAAAGAACACCTCCGTCACCTCCCTACAGAACAACCGATCTCGATTGCGGCTGAAGGTGAAGATATGGCCCCACTCGGCACAGAGGTTGCCACGCAGAGGGCTCATCGCAGACAGCGCCTGGTTCACCATACGACGGATGAAGCGTAGCGGGTAGTCGGCCGGCACCCGATCATCGAGCGAAGCCAGCATGACCATGTTCTCCTGCCACCCTCCATCTCCCCGCATCGCACTCTCCTTAGCCGTGATATGCAAAGAAAAGGCTATTTGAAGAGATATTCTACCCTGAACACCCCTCATAGGAGACAAGGGGGCCGGCGCAAATGATTTTCTACTAAAGCCAGGATGGCCCAGGAGCAAGCGGATTAACCCGGGACCATTGCACAGGTGGGAAGAGACGGGTGCAACTCAGATGCTGGACACAAGAAGACGTAGACACAAGGGTGGGAGTGTGTTGGTGCTCGCCGCGAGCGTGATCGTGGTGCTAGTGCGACGCGCCGGCCCCAACCATAGTGAGGATCAAAGGCGACAAACTTACCAGCATTACTATGCTATCGACATATCTAACGATATATCACCCTGTCTCTCCCCTCTCCTTTAGCCAAATAGAGGTTTGTGTCCGCAGCTTCCAGAAATTCAGAGTAAGAGATGCCCTTTACATAACTACTGAGTCCACCGGAAAGTGTTACCGGCTTACCGTGGCTCCATGCATGCGCCCTCACCCGATCGCAAAGTGCCTGCACTATGGGCAGTGCTTCCATCGCAGTTTTGCCCGGCGAAAGCACCACAAACTCCTCTCCGCCATATCGACCGAAGATCTCTTCTTCTGTCAGACTGTCCCTCATGATCTGCGCAATATTGATTAGAACATTGTCACCATACTCGTGCCCATATGTATCATTTATTTCCTTAAAATAGTCGATATCCAATATGCAAACCGTCAATTGCGATCCCGTATCGTACGACCGGCGCATTTCCTCGTCGATGCTCGCTGATAAGAAGCGGCGATTGTATAGGCCGGTCAGGGCATCGGTCTGTGAGATATGCTCCAAGCGGTTTACCAATCTCATCTTTTCATTATGCAACTTCGTATACGCATTCATAACCCTGTAAACTAAAATAGAACTAACCACTATACACATGGCATAGGTAAACACCAGATCCTCAAACTGTTCTTCACGGCCGGAATACGGTATAATGATATCCGGATAATGATATTCCAGCACGACAAATACAATCGACATTATCGATAATGCAGACAGCATACCAATGCGTACTGCTCCTTTGAAAACGAAAGCTACGCACAAAGCTCCCACGAGCAGTACAGGACCAGTGGAGCCGGTCGCCCCACCAATCGTGAACCATAGAAAAGGAATCAGAAGAAAAACAGAGGAGCCTACAACAATAAGGGCAGATCTATACCAGCGCTTTGTGACTATACTATATATAGCGCATGAGATGTTCATCAAGATGTACAACACGTATACCGGCAATATAAGTATGCCTAGATCATTCAATATATTATAGCCGATTCCGATCATGACCATAAGAAGACCGGCAGCGGCAGTGTATAGAAAAATATTGTGCTCTAGAGGCAAATCTTTAGTGTCAAAAAACTGAAGAACTCTTTTAAGCAAACTCATCCTTGTTGTTTTTACGGCGGTATTTTCTTCATTATCAGGTGCTCTCTTTAAGTTAGCTTGTAATAACATCACTTCTCCATTGTCAAGATCACTTTCCTTAGGAAAAGGGGCAACAGCCGGTGGTCATTATCTTACTATCTGAACTGTCTTGGATTCAGTGGAGAATCATATAAGTAGCCGCATTCATTAAGACAATACAAGCAGATTCTTGCGTGGTGATCTGCTCGCAAGACGGATTGGTATTCCGATCTTAGTACATCTAGACAGAACTCACTCGAGGCTCGCTTGTTGAGCCCCTGGTGTCTATTCCACACGGTGTAGAAATCGAAGCGGGGCGGAAGTTCTCGACAGACCTCAGTGATGTTCTCGCTTCCCTTAAGATGCACTCCCTCGTACTCCACGCTTATCCACGCTTATCCACGCTTCTCGATGCTTTTCTACGCTTCTCGACGATTATCCACGATTCTCGACGATTATCAACGGTTGTCGTTCGACAAATATATTGTCGATATTGTCGTCATCATTCGATGAAAACATTATCGGCCCGGAGCCCAAGTCGTCCATGCTGGTGGCGATGTCGCGAGAGTGGAGAGATCGGTTAAGTCCTCAGGGGTGGATAAGAGGTGGAGCGATGTGTCAGCGTCCTATGCTGGAAGACGCGCCCCTTGGGCGGCACTTATCCGGCATAATACGGTGTAGTGGGCGCACGTAGCCTTCAAGGGAGGACCAATGGTCAAGAAGAACATTGGCAAGAATTTCGATATCTGCCCGATGCCCGTAGTCATAGTGGGCACGCTCGTCGACGACAAACCAAACTTCATGACGGTCGCCTGGATCACCAAGCTCAGTTTCAACCCGCCCCTAGTGGGCATCTCGGTGGGCGCCAAGCAGCACTCCGTCAAAGGCATTCGCCAGAACGGAGAGTTCAGCGTGAACTACCCTAGCGTGAACGAAATGGAGTTGGCCGACTACTGCGGGCTCGTACACGGGTACGATGAGGACAAGACCGGCCACATCGACATCTTCCAAGGAACCCTCACCCACGCGCCTATGGTGCGCCAATGCCCTGTCAACCTGGAATGCCGTCTCATACAGACCGTCGACCTAGGCGAGCAGTTCTTCTTCATCGGTGAGGTGGCCCACATGTATGCCAGTGAAAGGATCCTCAGCGACGACCAGGTGGACCTGGCCAAGTTCAGTCCATTCGTGCTGACCATGCCGGGTAACTCCTATCGGCCATTGGGCGAGCACATCGGTGATGCTTGGAGCATCGGCCGAAAACTCATGGAACAGCCTGCTGATTCATGAGTTGGCTCGGAAACTAACGTAACAGCGCGACCCGCACACAGATGATGTTGACAGGCTGAGGTGAAGCCGCGCACGGGCACGGCTTCACCTCAGCCATAGGCGCAGCTCGTCGCTCACGAGAAGAGAGACATCACCACCCACGATGCTGGACAAGATCCTCACGCTGCAGAGAGCCGATCTCCAGGCCTGGCATGGCCTCCCCCAATCCGCGCGACACACGGGCCAGGATGCTGGGGTCCTGATAGTGGGTAGTAGCCTCAACGATGGCCTTAGCCCGTTGCTTGGGATCTGCACTTTTGAAGATTCCTGAACCGACGAAGATACCGTCGGCACCCAACTGCATCATGAGCGCTGCATCCGCAGGCGTGGCTATCCCTCCGGCCGAGAAATTGACCACAGGTAGTCTCCCATTTTTGGCCACCCAGGCGACCAGTTCGTAGGGGGCCTGCATGTCTTTGGCCGCCCGGAAGAGCTCGTCCTCATCCATACCGGCCAAAGCGCGGACTTGGTCTGTAATGGCCCGCATGTGTCGGACCGCCTCGACCACGTTGCCGGTGCCCGCCTCTCCCTTGGTGCGGACCATGGCGGCCCCCTCGGTGATCCGTCTCAGAGCCTCCCCCAGGTTGAGCGCTCCACAGACGAAGGGCACCTTGAATTTCCACTTATTGATGTGGTGAGCATCATCGGCCGGCGTGAGCACTTCGCTTTCGTCGATGTAGTCAACGTCCAGGGCCTCGAGTATCTGGGCCTCCACAAAGTGACCGATGCGTGCTTTGGCCATGACGGGGATGCCGACCGCCTGCCGGATCTCCACTATTTTCTCGGGGTCGGCCATACGCGCCACCCCACCTTCCTTACGTATGTCGGCCGGAACGCGCTCCAGCGCCATGACGGCGCAAGCGCCTGCTTCCTCAGCCAGACGCGCCTGATCAGCCGTGGTGACATCCATGATGACCCCGCCCTTGAGCATCTCCGCGAGGCCCATCTTGACTCTGGGTGTTCCCTCTTCTTTCATTGCCGCCCTTTCGCTTAACCTTTAGACGCATCGCTATCAATCTTGCAGATTGAAGGAGTGCGGCATCAAAAAAAGCGTCCATCAGGACGCCCAAATGGTAGAGGTAGACTCGCTTCCCTCCGCTGGCATCACCCTGCTCAGAATCGCAGGATCAGTGGCCGGACCATACTCTTGACAACGGCGCTCCCAGCCGCAAGAACCTTACCACGCCTGCCGCGACGCTGCCACCTTACAATACCCCGCTGGCACCCGGTCGCGACCCCACGAGGAACGGCTGCCTTCACGCACCATCCCCGCAGCCCCTAGGGGGATTCCCGAAGAGCTGAGCCACCCCGAATCCTGCCACCAGGTACACCGATACAGCCGATACAGCCACAGGAGCTCCATGAATCAAGAACTTCTTGTCCGGTTTTGACTTCTCCGCACCACCGTCATGGGTCACACCCCACACCTTACCTCCATACCCACGCGCCCCCTCTGTCCGGCAGGCTCACTTGTATCAGACGGTGACTTGTATCAGACGGTGGGGTATTCGGGCAGTCCACGCAGGGATAGACCATAATGTCTATAGTTGATTGAGTCGCAACCAGATCCGAGGCACAGAAAAGGACAGGGCATGCGCGGTCTTCTCACTCGCTGGGCAATCACCGCGGCAGCAGTGGCTGTGGCTGCCTGGCTGGTACCCGGCATCTACGTGGAAGAGCCTCACCGCATCTGGACGGTCGTGCTCGTGGCACTCGTTTTAGGCTTAGTCAACGCCCTCATCCGTCCTTTCGTCTCCGTCTTGACGTGCGGTCTCACCGTACTGACACTTGGCCTATTCACACTGGTGATCAATGCTCTCATGCTCTGGCTGGCCTCGTGGATCGCCGCTGAGGGCCTAGGGCTGGGTTTCCATGTCGACGGCTTCTGGAACGCCCTGCTGGGCTCTATCATCATCAGCATCGTCTCTTTCATCGCCAGCACCTTTGTACGCGACAGACACTCCAGGAGAAGGTGACCGCTGCAGAAGTGCGACCTCTTAGCGGGGATACAAGGGTCCAGCAGCCGCCGCCTCACTCAGCGCGCGCAGGTTCCGGCCCAATACCTTAGAGTAGCCGTCCAGATCAAGTGCGGCCAACCTGGTCCGTAGCGCCTCCGGCAACTCGTCGGCGGGCAGGTCTTGGAGAATCACATCGGTCTCGGCGCGATCGAATTCAGCCACCACTTTAGGCAACCGGCTGAAGGTGCGGTTGGCCGGACACAGAGCCTGGCAGCGCATGCAGCCCACCAGGCTATTGTGAGCACGGATGTCGAGCCACTCGGGCCATTCACCCTCACCTTCGTTGAAGAAAGCCAGGCAACGCGCCCCGTCGATCACGGTGCCGTTCTCAGGGATGCAACCGGTCGGACATACGTGACTGCAGTTGCAACACGCCGGGCAGAGACTCAAACGCGGACTGCCCGCGAGTTGATAATCCACGGCCCCCAGATCGGCATCGGTGCAGAAAACCTCCAGCCGCGCGAACGTACCCATGCCTCTAACATAGGTATGGTTGTTACGTCCATATCGAGCCAGGCCGGAATAGACGGCCAACAACTTGGCAGGACCGGTGGCCACCCCCACGGAAAAACCCGCGGGCTCCAGGATGGACCGCAGGACCCCCATGCAGCGCTCCCGCTCTTGGGTGTGGATGTAGGTGGGCGGGATGACGGCCTCCAACGGACCGCCCTCCAGATGAAAGCGTACCTTCACAGGCTGCGAAGACCACGCCACCACTATGAGCGTGCGCACCGTGGAGACCTCAGCCGGGCAGGAGAAGGTAAAACTCTCACGATGCCCACCCTCGCCATACACAGTGTCGCTCAGCAGGCACTGCTCACACAGGCCGGTCAATATGGCTTCCAGATCGGCTGTCAGCTCCGGACGGACGAGACGGTGATCGTAGCCGGCTTCGCGCAGGCTCCTGGCGATCTGGTCTCTGATCACGTCATCAGGCACAGAGACACCTCCTTACCCGACCAAAAGGCTGCTGAAATATGACACTTCGCCCCCGGAACGCGGGTCGGCACGCGCGAAAAAAGGATAGAGGAAACGCGAATAGCAGCGCTATTCGCGCGACCGATGAGGCACTATCGTGCTACTCAGCGCGTTCTGGGGGCTGGGGTTTCGTTTTCAGCAGCCTCCTAACAGTAGTGATCCCAACATTTTCGCACAGGACCGGGTGGACACCACTGGTGCCTGCGAGAGTGCCTACGAGAACTGTCGTGGCGGCATCGACGACGCGACGATGTCTCGTGGAGTCGCGTATTATCGAGAACGCTGCATACACATTCAAGCAGCCCGAACCACCTGTGACGTGAATCGACGAAAGATTTAGAGGCCCCAGATGCAACAGTCACCGCCACATCTTATCGGATATCCACTCACCTACAGCGTCGATTATCCAGACCGTCAGCTGGACCGGCTTACTACAGGACTGCGTTTCCTCTGGATCATCCCTATCGGGGTGATAGCGTCTCTGCTCGCCACCGGAACCATCTTTGGGGAGAACATATACTGGTCATGGCAATGGGCCTCCAGTGGAGTCGTCTTCCTACCTGCGCTCCTGATGATCCTCTTTCGTCAGAAGTACCCGCGCTGGTGGTTCGATTGGAATCTGCAACTCACCCGCTTTCTGGCGCGTGTGGGGGCATACGGCCAATTGCTTCGTGATGAGTACCCCTCCACCGACGAAGAGCAGGCCGTCCACCTGGACTTCCCCTATCCGGACGCCCAGCAACTCAATCGCTGGCTCCCTCTGGTGAAGTGGTTCTTAGCCATCCCTCACTGGGTGATCCTCTATTTTCTCTACATCGCTGTGTTCGTGTGCGTGGTGATCGCTTGGTTCGCCATCCTCTTCACAGGCAGATACCCGCGTGCGCTCTTCGACTTTGTGGTCGGGGTGAACCGCTGGGCACTACGTGTAGCGGCCTACGCCCTACTGTTGGTGACTGACGAATACCCGCCGTTCTCGCTCTCTGAGTGAGTGAAGCTGCGGTTCCCGGTCTGTGGAGGTGGCATGCATGGCCAAGGCGTCCGCCGGCGTGCGACATGCGAACGGACGCGCAACCGAACACCGTTGATGCCTTCTAGCGGAGGCCCCTCACCCGGTCGGCCAAGTCGGTGGCCGCCCGATACAGGCCGGACCCGACAGTGATGCTGTCCCCGAACTCCAGGTGCCGGTCGGACTGCGCGTCGTATCGGGGCCAAGAGACGGCGCCCTCGCCGTTCGGGTCACCCGTAGCGGCAAACCTCGTCCAATAATCCATCATCGCCGCCGACAGGTCGCGGTCGGTCTGTTCGATGGTCCCCATCTTCGCAAACAACTCCGTATTCCCGAATACATAGGGAATCTCAACGCCGTGAAAGGCGCCCAGGGGGTTGTTAAAGGGCACGCGACTGAATTGATAGAGAAAGACCCCCGGCGGCTGAGCGTTCGTCGCCGGTTCCGCAGCGCTCATAGCCCGAGCGGCAAACCGAGCGCTGGAGGCAAAACCCACCTCAGTGAGCATACGGCTGAATGCTCCGCTGATGTCCTGCGCGCCGTCGACCGGATACATCGTCAGCGCCTCCTGGACATGGGCTCCAAAGACCTTCTTCATCTGTCCTTTGTATGCAGTCGGATCTCCAGTGAGACCCTGCAGAAAGATGTTGCCCTCGTCCCGATTCGAACCTATTAAAAGGTCGACCTTCTGATAGCGGCCTTCGGCCCACAGGATAGTGGGAAGGTCGGGAAGCACGTAACCATCGGCCACCGGCTTCCAGTGCAACCCCTGCTCCAGGACATTCGTGGCAGGGAGTACGGCGGTCAGCAATTCCTCGGGAGTCTTGCTCCGCAACGCGGCGGCGACATCACCCGCACCGGCCACACCCAGACGCCCGGCCAAAGCCTCACCGGCGACTTCCGCCTCCTTGAGAGTGCCGTTGGTAGACACACCAAAACCCTGATCGATCAGGATGCCGCTCTGTACAATCGCCCTCTGAAAGAGACCGTCGGCCAACGGGCTCACCAGTAGATCGAGGATGCTGATGGCGCCCGCCGATTCGCCGAAGACGGTCACCTTTTGCGGATCGCCTCCAAAGGCGGCGATGTTCTTCTGCACCCAGTGCAACGCGGCTATCTGGTCCAACAGGCCGTAGTTGCCTGAGCCTCCCTGGGCCGGCTCGGCGGACAAGGCCGGGTGCGCCAAAAAGCCCAGCGGTCCCAACCGGTAGTTGATGGTCACCACAACCACACCACGGCCGGCCAATGTGGTCGCGTCATAGACCGCCATGGAGCCGGCCCCGGTCTCGAAGCTACCGCCGTGAATCCACACCATCACCGGCAGACGTTCCGTAGACGCCTTCGCCGGAGACCAGACGTTCAGATACAGACAATCCTCGCTCGTCGGCCCAACGGCGAGGTAGTCCACGCCGGCCTGGTCGGGTTGCGGACAGGCCGGACCGAACGCCGTGCAGGCTCGATCATCGGTCCATGGTTCTACGGGCTGCGGAGCCCTCCAACGCAAATCGCCCACCGGAGGAGCGGCATAGGGAATACCCTTGAAGGACCAGATCTTCCCTTCGTGCACACCCGTAATAGGGCCACTCGCCACCTGGACCCGATCCAGACCCTGCTCATTACCACCGCAACCGACAACACCGGCCGCAAGCAGAGCAAGAACCAGGACCATCACCATGCCGCCCAACGGCCGCACGCCGGACGCCATCCTGCCGGTCGGCAACCACACTCTCATCGTCCGCCTCCATTAGGCTGTCCGCCTCCACTAGGCTGCTGGAAAATCTTACCCCCCAGCGGACTCCGCAATGGACGGGCTCCGGGCTCCGCGAGCCCCTCGATCACAGCCCTGCGCATCGGTCCCCCTACTGAGGGCGCCCAGCAGCCAATTCCTCTTCGGACGCCGACCGGATGTCGACGACTTCAACGTCGAAGTGCAGCCTCTTACCGGCAAGAGGGTGGTTGGCGTCGACCACGACGGTGTTCTCTTTCACCTCCACGAGAGTCAGGGGGAAGGTGCCGTCGACAGTCTCTGCAGCCAACTGCATCCCGGCATTCAAAGGCATATCCGGCGGAAACTTGTCTTTGCCCACCTCAAAGATGGCGTCCTGTTGGGTCTCACCATAGGCTTCGGCCGCTTCGACGACGATCTTAGACCGAAATCCCACGCCAACACCCTCAAGCGCCTTTTCCAGGCCGGGGACGATGTTTTCGTATCCATGCAGATAGACTAACGGAGTTCCGTTCTCACTCGAATCGATAGTATTTCCATCATCGTCGGTGAGCGTGTAGGTGAAGCTCACGACGGCGCCTCGGGTCGCTTGCATTGCGAAGTCCCTTCTCATAGGTGTTCAGCCAAGAGAGATTACTACATCGACGGACGCATCGTGGCCGGCAGGCCCATCCGCCGACGCCTCCGGCCCTCTGAATGGAGGCTCCGTCTAGATATACTGTATTTATCTCCCTGCGCCTCCAGCGACATCGCTCTGCCCCATCGACGCCGCGGGCTCATCCACCGGATGCCAAACGCACGGAGATGGAGCACACAAACTAGGCGGGAGAGCGCAACAATGAGCAAGGTCAGTGAGGGCGCCAATTACAAGTGGGTCATTCTGGCGGCCACAGTGTTGGTGGTCTTCGCAGCCCTGGGTCTCTCGCAGTTCAGCTATCCGGCCATCCTCCCGGCCATGCAGAAAGGCCTCCATATCAACAACACCCTGGCCGGTATCCTAGCCACAGCCAATCTGGTGGGCTACTTAGGTATGGCCACCGTCGCAGGAGCAGTGGCCACCCGCCTGGGACCACGTCGCGTCATTACCGCCGGTCTACTGCTGGCCGCGGCCGGCATGGTAATCACAGGGGTCGCCAACGGCTTCGGGATGGCGGCAGCCGGGCGCTTTCTCACCGGCATCGGCAGCGCCACAGCCAGCGTTCCGGCCCACCTGGTCCCCTCCTTCTGGTTCCCACCCCAGCGGCGCGGAGTGGCCACGGGAGCGCTTCCACTTGGTGCCTCTATGGGCCTCGTCCTGTCCGGCCCTCTGGTGCCGCGACTCGTCAACGGCTATGGGGAGTCGGGGTGGCGAATCACGTGGTTCGTTCTGGCAGCCGTCACATTCGTTATAGCCCTCTTGGCCTTTGCAGTCATCCGTTCCCACGGGAGCCCGGACACAGAACAGTGTGCCCCTGACCACGCCGCCCCTGACCACGCCGAATCACGGGGGAGTCTGCGACACATCTACCTCTCACCGATCATCTGGCACCTGAACGCCATCTACTTCGCCTTCGGCTTTGCCTACATGACCTATATGACCTTCTTCACCAAGCGCCTTATCGCCGATATCGGCTATACGGACGCAGGAGCGGGCCGACTCTTCATGGTCATGGGTCTTGTCAGCATCGTCTGCGGGACGCTCTGGGGTTTGGTCTCCGACCGTGTGGGCCGCAAGTGGGCGCTCACCATAGTCCTGGGACTACAGATGGTCAGCTACCTCATCTTCGCCCTGTGGGGAGAACCCACCGGCCTCACTTTGTCGGCGTGCATCTTCGCCCTAACAGCCTGGGCGGTCCCTGCCATCATGGCCACCGTCTGCGGGGACCTCGTCGGACCGCTGTTGGCCCCCGCCGCCTTCGGCTTCCTCACTGCCTGGCAGGGTTTGGGACAGGCGACAGGGCCCTACGTCGGCGGCGCCCTGGGGGATAGTCTCCCCACCTTCAAGACGACCTACCTAGTGATAGCCGCCATGGCCTTCCTTGGCATGATCGGGACTACGCTTCTGCGAAAAAAACCGGCAGAGGCCGAGACCACTCGTCCGACCACCGGCGCCGGAACCCGGTATTAGTACCGAGTTTTATCCCCATTCGGCACACCATCAGGGAGCGTGCGATAATAGCTGACACTGTCACTCACTCTGAAGTGCTCATATGGAGGGTGTTTGATGCCTAGTTGGATCGGACCGTGGGAAATCGCGATAGTGGTCGTTCTGGCCCTACTCATCTTCGGACCCAAGAAACTACCGGAACTCGGCTCCTCGCTGGGCCGTTCCATAACCGGCTTCAAGAAAGGCCTGAAGGAGACCAAGGAAGATGTCCAGGCGGCCATCAAGGAAGATGTGACCGTCGAGAGTGGCGCTGAGGCCAAGGCTCAGACCGCAACCCAGACCACGGCAGAAGCAACGACGACCGCTACAACGGCGGCCACCGAAGCCACACAATCTGAGAAGCCTCAAGCCTGACGAGGGTCTGACGAGCCTTATTTCACAATAGGACTCCGGCCGGAGTCCTATTGTGCTCTCGCGCAGGTGACACCGGCCCTGCCCGCCGGAAGTATTACCGGGCCGGGCCCGGCCCGGTAATACTTCTCACCTTCCGCTTCCGTCGGACCCGTTTCGGTCGCGCATTATTTATTTCATGCCGGTCAGCAGCCCTTGACCTCTGCGTAGGCCCAGTCGATCCAAGGGAACACGGCCTCCAGATCACTCTTCTCTACAGTAGCTCCGCCCCACAAACGCAGCCCCGGAGGTGCCTCCCGATAGGGGGCTATGTCGTGCCCAACTCCCTCGTTCGAAAGGAGACCAGTGACCTGCTTGGCCGCCGCAGCCCGCTCTTCGGCCCCCAGTGACGTGAACCAAGGATCGACGATCTTTAGGCATATGGAGGTGCAGGAGCGAGTGCGTGGGTCTCTGGCCAGGAAGTCTACCCACTCCGTACGCGCCACCCATTCGGCCACAGCAGCCAGGTTGGCTTCGCTACGACGTATCAACCCGGGCAGCCCCCCTATGCGCTCTGCCCATCTGAGCCCGTCGAGAGCATCCTCTACACAGAGCATAGACGGGGTGTTGATGGTGTCCGCCGCAAAGACCGACTCCATAAACGCACCGCCCTTGGTCAATCGGAAGATCTTGGGTAGCGGCCACGGCGGCCGGTAGGTCTCCAGCCGCTCCACCGCGCGCGGACTGAGGATGAGTACACCGTGCTGGGCTTCTCCACCCAGTACCTTCTGCCAGGAATACGTCACGACATCCAATTTACCTATGGGGACATCCATGGCAAACACCGCCGAGGTGGCATCGCAGATGGCCAGCCCTTCACGATCATCCGCTATCCAAGAAGCATCGGGGACGCGCACCCCCGACGTGGTGCCGTTCCACGTGAACACAACGTCTCTCGTCCAATCGACGGAGGTCAGATCGACGATCTCTCCGTAGTCAGCCGTGAGCACACGTACGTCGGGAAGCTGGAGTTGCTTGGTTATGTCGGTCACCCACCCATGCCCGAAGCTCTCCCAGGCCAATGCATCCACGCCTCGCGCACCAAGGAGCGACCACATGGCCATCTCCATTGCTCCAGTATCGGAGGCAGGGACGACGCCCAGATAGTAATCGGCAGGCACCCCGAGAAGCGCGCGGGAACGGTCGATGACTTCCTGAATGCGCGCACGTCCTTCCTTGGAACGATGCGATCTACCCACCAGCGCATCGGCCAAGACGGATGGACTCCAACCAGGGCGTTTGGCACACGGACCGGACGAGAAACAGGGGTTCTGCGGACGGATAGTGGGTCTCATCGCGTGGCTACCTCGAGTCGGCTGTAAGTGTGAATCGAGGCAGTTTATACGGCGTGTCGGACGGCGTCAAACCGGACCACGCCCGACCGTCATTTTGGCCAACGATCGATTCCCGTGCGTCCACCATGACGCGAGACGAGTGCTCTGCTAGAATACTGGCTCGGCGTGGCGGCGGGTGGCCGTCCTTCGGAGAAGTGGCCGAGAGGCTGAAGGCGCTCGCCTGCTAAGCGAGTGAAGGAGTGAATGCTCCTTCCGAGGGTTCGAATCCCTCCTTCTCCGCCACTAGGCGCCTGTAGCTCAGCTGGATAGAGCGTTGGTCTACGAAACCAAAGGTCATGGGTTCGAATCCCGTCAGGCGCGTAAGAGAAAGCCCCGCATAAGGTGGGGTTTTCCTTTTCTTGCACCCCAGTGCGACCGCTCTACTTCTCGGAAGCGTTCCAAGCTCGTGCTTGGTAGATACCTCGCCGACTCACCCTATAAAAGGCCACGCGGCGGCAGCGCGCTGCGTGTTGCCCCGCTATACTCATCTATACATTCCGTCCCGGCATGCAGATCGGACGGTGTGGCAGACAGGGCCGAACTCCTACAGAAGGATTCACCATGGCTGAAGGTACCCAGGTATACAAGAGCACCTGCCGCATGTGCCACGGAGGCTGCGGGGTGCTTGTCCACGTCGAGGATGGGAAGGTAGTCAGGATTCAAGGCGATCGTGACGCCCCTCTCAACAAAGGCAGACTGTGCACTAAGGGAGTAGCAAGCCTTGAGCACCTCTACAATCCTAACCGCCTTAAATACCCACTCAAGCGCGTCGGCAGGAGAGGTGAGGGCAAGTGGGAACGGGTCTCATGGGACGAAGCCCTTGATGCCATCACAGACAGAATCGACGACATCCGTAAAGCCTATGGCCCTGAATCGATCGCTATAGGCCAGGGAACGCAGAGGCACCACTTCTCTCACGTGGTGAACTTCGCCAACGCTCTTGGTACTCCCAACTGGTGCGAACCGGGCGCCGCACAGTGCTTCGTCCCCAGGCTGCTCTCCTGTCTGCAGGCCTACGGTGATCTGCCCGTGAACGACTACTACGGCGACGTGCACCCCGCCTGCATGATGGTGTGGGGTCATAACCCCATGGCGTCGAATCCCGATGGTGAACTCCGATTCGGGTTACGTGACAGCCTCGCCAAAGGAACGAAACTCATCGTGATCGACCCTCGGGAGACCAGATTGGCCTCCCGAGCGGATATGTGGCTTCGCATCAGGCCGGGCACAGATGACGCCCTCGCCCTGAGCATGCTGAACATCATCATTAAAGAGGGACTATACGACAGGGAGTTCGTCGAGCGATGGACCATCGGCTTCGATGCCTTGGCCGAGCGGGTTCGCGAATACCCGGTTGAGTGGGCGGAGACGATTACCTGGATACCCGCCGAACAAATACGAGCTGCCGCCCGGATGTACGCGCAGACCAAACCGGCCGGACTCGAGTGGGGGGTGGCCCTCGAACACACACCCAACTCCATGCAGACGGTCCGTGCCGTGTCCGTCCTTCCGGCCATCACCGGCAACATTGACGTCCCCGGAGGATGGATGCTGGGGATGCATCTCTTTCGAGACACCCCGGCCGACATCCCTCTGCCCAAGGAAGTCCTTGCCAGACGGCTGGGCGCCGATACATTCAGGGTCATGTGCGGAAGCGATGCCATGTTCCCCTGTGCCCACGTCCCTACGTTGTTCAAGGCCATGCGCACAGGCGAGCCCTATCCCATAAAGGCCTTCCTGGTCTTCGGCAACAACTCCCTGGTGACGTACGCCAACAGCAGGGAGGTGTATGAATCACTGCTCCAAGTGGACTTCTTCACCGTGATGGACATCTATATGACCCCGACGGCAGAATTGGCGGACATCGTCCTGCCCGCCGCCACCTGGCTCGAGATCGACCAGGTCATCGGATACCCGTTCGTGGCCAACAATGTCGCCCAAGTGCAGCGAAAGTTCATGCAGATGTGGGAGTGTAGGCAAGACGAGGAGGTGCTCATCGATTTGGCCAGAAGGCTCCACCTGCAATCGGGCACCGAGCCACTGGAGGACTACCTCAACGGCGAACTGGAGCCGCTGAAGATGAGCTTCGAGGACCTCAAAAAAGTCGGATATGTCTCTGTCCCCATCGAGTACAGAAAGTACGAGAAGCACGGCTTTCGTACTCCCTCGGGGAAGGTCGAGTTATATTCCGGCTTCTTAGAGAGCCATGGCTACGACCCCCTCCCCTACTATGCTGAACCCCCGGAGAGTCCGCTCAGCACCCCGGAGTTGGCCAAGGAATATCCCCTCGTGCTCAGCACCGGGGGCAGGATCCCACAGTACTTCAACTCCGAACATCGCAATAATCCCCGTCTGCGCAGGCAACATCCCGATCCCCTCGTGGAGATCAACACAGCCACCGCTGCCGAACTCGGCATCAAAGAGGGCGACTGGGTGTGGATCGAGACACCACGCGGTCGGATACAACAGAAGGCGAAGCTCACACAGATCCATCCCAGGGTGGTGTGTGTCGAGTTCGCCTGGTGGTTCCCCGAAGAAAAAGGGCCGGAATACGGCGTATGGAAGTCCAACGCCAACATGCTCACGAGCAATGCACCTCCCTACGATCCGGCGCTGGGAACCTATCAGTTGCGGGCCTTGCTGTGTAAGGTCTACAAGACTTGATGAGTCGGAGAGCAAAGATGGCCCTGCCGGTCATCACGCCGCCCTCACGGCCGGCTGCCCACGATACAATCACCGCCGGCGCCACTCCATGTCTAGGCGCCGGTTCGTTCAATCGCAGTGACCGTGGAGGGAGCTCGCATGCCTAGGCGTCCCGATATCCGCAAAGTGCTCATCATCGGCTCCGGTCCCATAGTCATCGGTCAGGCCTGTGAGTTCGACTACTCCGGCACGCAGGCCTGCAAGGCGCTGCGTCAGCTGGGGTATGAGATCGTCCTCGTGAACTCCAACCCGGCCACCATTATGACTGACCCGGTGATGGCGGACGAGACCTACATCGAGCCCCTTAACCTGCAGACTCTCGCGAGCATCATCGCCACTGCCAAGCCGGACGCCCTGTTGCCCAACTTGGGCGGGCAGTCCGCCCTCAATCTGTCTTCCGAGCTGTACCGCGAGGGAGTACTGGCCGAGCATGGAGTGAGCATCATCGGAGTGGGGCCCGACGCCATTGAGCGGGGCGAAGATAGACTGGCCTTCAAGGAGGCCATGACCAAGCTGGGCATAGGCATGCCACGCAGCGAGATCTGCTACTCAGTGGAACAGGCTACCGAGGTAGCCGGCGAGCTGGGCTATCCCGTGGTCGTCCGGCCCGCGTATACAATGGGAGGCACCGGCGGCGGCATCGTCTACAACCGCGAGGACCTGCGAATGATCGCCGAGCGAGGCATCCGTGCCAGCCTGGTCGGCCAAGTGCTGATAGAGGAATCGGTCCTTGGCTGGGAGGAGCTCGAACTCGAGGTAGTCCGCGACGCCACAGGTCAGATGATCACGGTCTGCTTCATCGAGAACGTCGATGCTATGGGAGTGCACACGGGCGACAGCTTCTGCACGGCCCCCATGCTCACCATAGCCCCCGCTCTGCAAGAAACATTGCAAAAGTACGCTTATGCCATCGTCGAAGCCATCGAAGTCATCGGGGGCACGAACATCCAGTTCGCGCACGACCCCCGGACGGGACGAGTGGTGGTCATCGAGATCAACCCGCGCACCTCCCGCTCCTCTGCACTGGCCTCTAAAGCCACCGGCTTCCCCATCGCCTTCGTGAGTTCGCTACTGGCCGGGGGCCTGACCCTCAACGAGATCCCCTACTGGCGTGACGGTACCCTCGATAAGTACACCCCCTCAGGCGACTACATAGTGGTGAAATTCGCCCGCTGGGCCTTCGAAAAATTCCGCGGCTCCCGAGATCGCCTGGGCACCCAGATGCGGGCCGTCGGTGAAGTGATGGCCATCGGCAAGAACTATAAGGAAACCTTTCAGAAGGCCATACGTTCTCTCGAGACAGGCCGCCACGGCCTGGGCTTCGCCAAGGATTTCCACACCCGTTCGCTCGACGAGCTCCTGTCCGCCCTCACCGAGCCCAGCAGCGAGAGACACTTCCTCATGTATGAGGCGCTACGTAAGGGCGCAACGACGGAGACGCTTTGCAAACGCACAGGAGTCAAAGCCTGGTTCATCGACCAGATGCGCGAGTTGGTGGAACTCGAAGAACTCATCCTCCGTCACCGACCCCCTAACGCAGCCGCCGGACCCCACGCCGACACGGAAGGCGATGCTCAGGCCATCGACGGCTGCACGGAGGCCGATTCCAGCCCCATCCTCCCCAACGACCTGCTGATCAAGGCTAAGAGGGACGGGTTCGCCGATGCCTATCTAGCCAAGCTCCTCGGAGTATCTGAGGCACGCATTCGTGCCCAGCGCACGGCTTTGGGGCTGATTCATGGCTACGAAGCGGTGCCGGTGAGCGGAGTGGAGAATGCAGCCTACTACTACTCCACCTACAATGCCCCCGACTCGGTGCCGGTGAGCAACCGGCGCAAGATCATGGTGCTAGGTGGAGGCCCCAACCGCATCGGCCAGGGAATCGAGTTTGACTATTGTTGTGTGCATGCCGCCTTTGCCCTACGCGACGCCGGCATCGAATCGATCATGGTCAACTGCAATCCCGAGACCGTATCCACCGATTACGACACCTCCGACAAACTCTACTTCGAGCCCCTCACCATCGAGGACGTGCTCGCCATCTACGAGAAGGAACGGCCCGAAGGGGTCATCGTGCAGTTTGGCGGACAGACGCCACTCAACCTGGCCCGCCGGCTCGAGGAGGCGGGTGTGCCCATCATCGGCACCTCACCGGAGACCATCGATCTGGCCGAGGACCGCGACCGCTTCCGTAGCATCATGGCCCGCATGGGCATTCCTATGCCCGAGGCGGCCATGGCGGTATCGTTGGATGAAGCGCGGGCGGCCGCAGATAAGATCGGCTACCCGGTCATGTTGCGCCCCAGTTACGTGCTGGGCGGCCGGGGCATGGAGATCATCCACGACGAGAAGATGCTGTGTGAGTACATGGCGGCCGCCGTCGACGTCTCTCCCGAGCGCCCCATCCTCATCGACAAGTTCCTGGAGGACGCCATCGAATGTGAGGCCGATGCTCTGGCCGACGGCACCGACGCTTTCGTACCCGCAGTCATGCAGCACATCGAGTATGCAGGAATCCACTCGGGCGACTCGGCCTGCGTTATCCCTCCGGTGAGCATCCCCAAAGAGCACCTCGAAGTCATCGAGGACTACACACGACGTATCGCCACCGAGCTGGGCGTGGTGGGCCTTATGAATATGCAGTACGCGATCCGGAACGGTACCGTCTACGTGCTTGAGGCAAATCCACGGGCCTCTCGCACGGTCCCGCTGGTGTCGAAGGTCTGTAATATCCAGATGGCCCGCCTGGCCACAGAACTTATGTTGGGAGCCAAGTTGGCCGACCTGGGCCTCGAATCCCGAACCATCCCCTACTACGGGGTCAAGGAAGCGGTATTCCCGTTCAATATGTTCCCAGAGGTCGACCCGGTCCTGGGGCCCGAGATGCGCTCGACAGGCGAAGTGTTGGGCATAGCAGATTCATTCGGACTCGCCTTCGCAAAATCCCAGGAGGCGGCGCAACAGTCCCTGCCCCTCGAAGGCACAGTACTCATCACTGTGGCCGAACGCGATCGGGAATCGATCCTGCAGGCAGCGCAACAGTTCCACGCGCTTGGTTTCACCATCCGGGCCACCACGGGCACCAATGCTTTCTTGCTTCAGCACGGTATTCCCGCCGACCCCATACTCAAGCTCCACGAAGGTCGGCCGCACATCGAGGATGCGATCAAGAGCGGTTCCATCCAGTTGGTTATCAACACACCGGCAGGCAGATTCAGTGAGTACGACGACTCTTACATCCGCAAGGCCGCCATCCGCCACAAAGTACCCTACATAACAACACCCGCCGCAGCCACAGCAGCCGCCATGGGCATCAAGGCCCGCAGGAACGCAGAAAGGCGGCAGGTCTGTTCGCTGCAGGACTATCATCGCACCTTAGGATGCTGCTGACAGGACTATCTGCCCACAGCGTACGAGAGTCCGCTATGACTTTATGCACTATCCGATGTTTTTATTCGCAAATCTGCAGGAAGATACTTGACAGGCGGATGTGGATGAGTATACTGATATAAGGAGTCCCAAGAGATCAGACGCAGCATCTGACAAGCTTACAAAAGGGGCCCGTGGAGGAAATGCGGAGACAAATAGCCGCAAAGTACGCAGAAGCGGGAGCAAAGTAAGACTCAGCGACACAGCGACAGATGCAAAGCGAGTTCACTTGGGACTCTCCATTTTTACCCATATTTGTGCCCACACCTCCTTCATTGATCGCCGAATCACTCAAGCCCCTGCAGTAGTCCGCAGCCGCGCAGCCGTGATCTCGAGTGAATCGCCGGCCGTTCGATCACATCGTCAGGGGCAGCACATGCCGACTATATGTCGTCCTTGGTCTTGTATTTGCGACTGAGGGCCAAACCGGCGGCGACCAACACAAGAGCGAGCACAATCATACCTATAGAGAGGCTGATCGGCAGAGTACCGATCCACGCCACTCCCATCCCAATGACCGCTCCGACGATGAGAAGGAAGACGCCCAAGCGGTCGAGTTGCTTGTTGGTTGGCCTCTTCGTCTCGCCCCCCTCGGTCACTGTTGAACCCGGGAAACCTACCAGCGCGCAGACCCGCCGTCAACCCCTTCGACCCCTTGCCTCAGAGGCCTTTCTCCCGTGCCCCGCAGGCCCTCCCTAGACGCACAGCACGCACAGCAGGTTATAAAGCAGGAGACAAACTACTCGTCATCCCACCCGGCGCTACCCTTGTCGTCAGCGGTATACGCAAGGATGTTCTCAACCTCGCCGGCCGACAGGGGCGGATTCCGAGCAAGCATGAGCGCAATCACCCCGGCAACCACAGGCGAAGCGAAAGAGGTGCCGTTAGAACAGCCGATGTCCCACCGGGAACCGCTCCCCTTGTCATATGTCGCCATGTGCTGGCCTGGCGCCACAAGATCGAGTTCCGAACCATAGCCATCGTTGCCCGCTGCAGCTACAACTATGGCTCCGCGGCGTTGCGCGTGCTCAATCTGTGAACCGGCATAATCTTCGCCTTCCAGTCAACCCCCGCTATACCGATAGCGTTATTCCCTGTCGCAGCCAAGATTCCGGCTACAGCCCGTTCCGTGGCCTTCCTTGTCATTCCAATACTGGTAGGCAGAGCTACCATAATAGACGCTGTAAGGACTGACCACCCGACCGGCAAAATCGGTGAGTTGGGCTAGGCCAGTATCAATGACGGACACCGTCACCGAGGTAGAACCGGTCGTAAGATCCCATGCCGCTGGAAGACCAATGGCGGCAGGCCCCCACTGCTTGGCGTACAAAAGGGGTGAACTTGACCACCAACCTGTCTGCTGCGGCCGGCGCTGGCTCATCAGCCGAGTAGAGCTGCGCGCTCACCAGCGACTGGGGGAGTCGCGAAGAACAGATAAATCGGCAACCTGCCCCGATACGCTGGTGATAGCTTCACCAGCCGGGATATCTCGTGCCGGTAGGGTTGCCAGATTTGGTACAGATAGAGCCAAAGCAGGCGCGGCCATTCCGCACACCGCCACTGTGATAGCCAGCAGGCAGGCGAGAGCAATGCTGGAAACAAAGGCGCCGCACAACCATCTTAGATTGAACAGCTCACGCACCCTTCCCCTACACTGCTCCCGCCTGAAAAAATCATCGAATCATAGCCTTAAGCGGCTGCTGAACTATGACGCTTCGCCGCCGGAACACGATCAGCACGCATCAGCACGCGCGAAAAGAGGAGAGAGGGGGCGCGAATAGCAGCGCTATTCGCGCGACCGATGACGTACTATCGTGCTGCTCAGTGTGTTCCGACGGCCGGGGTTTTGTTTTCCAGCAGCCCCCTATTTTCAGCAGCCTCCTAAGTGGCAAGAACCGGGCCAGCCCCCTTACCTATGCAGCAAATTGTAGAGCACCAGGCATACCTCCCCACGGGTAGCCGACTTAAAGAAATTGTAGTTAGGGCCAATACCCTCCAGGCCGTTAAGCAGTCCGGCATAAGCGGCAGTGCGGGAGAACGGGTAATGGGTGTTGTCATATCTTGAGAACGGAGGCGTGTAGTCCCTTGGAGGATCCGCGATACCGGCAGCCCTCGTTACCATAGTAATGAGCTGCGCCCGAGTAATGTTGCCGAACGGATCAAACTTTGTCGGGGTCTTGCCGACAGTAACGCCACGCGCTGCACACACCGCCACGTATTTATCGGGATAAAGTGGGTCGTTCGCGTCAAGTCCACTTGGCACATCGGTAAAAGGACATGCATTCGCTTGAGACACCGGGTATCCCATGGTCTTCACGATCATCTTTGCGAACTGCTGCCGTGTGACAGACGAGTTGGGCTGAAACGTTCCATTAGGAAAGCCACTGATTATCTTGCGGTCCGCCAGATCATTGATCTGCCGGAAGTAGCGGTGCTGAGAAGTTACGTCGCTGAACTGACCGTCTTGATATGTAGATCCTGATCTTGAGTAGGTCGCGTACCCATCGTCTGGCAGATCATCCGAATAGTAGTTATTGGTACCTTCGTAGAAACTATACATAAAGAAATTAAAACTAAGGGGCGACCCCAGATAGGAAACCGGCACCCAAATCAAAATGGAATGACCATCAGAGAGTTCCGTGTACCCCACTTCTCCTACAGTAGACCAGGTATTATCGTCTTCTGAAGGAGTCTTTACTAGAGTGGCAATCCAATCACCATCACTACCGTCACTTTCTATAAAAATGGAGTAGTCAGAACCCAGATTTATTGACGGCCAATAATCGCCAGTGCGGGGGTTCTTATCAACATCAAGACAGATATCCACATATTCATTATCTCCAATCCCAACAAAAGGATCGGCAAACTCGATTAAAAAGTTATATGTAGAATCATCCTTATCGTAAGCAATCTCCAGACTACTAAAGTCTAGTGCCAGGGAGACGTCTCCATCAGAATCGTAGTATGCCTGGATATCCTGATAGTCCTCCTGGATATACCGTATACTGTTCTGGGCAGATAGAGTTGACTTTTTGGATAGCTTGGAAACTCCAGGATGATCAGAAACCGCTGATAACTTAGACTCAAAGCTCTTAATGAGAGAGTGAGGTACGGTACCGGCAGACGCCATGGAAGCTGCTTCAGCCTTCGGCTGAACGAAAACAAAAGCACTCAAGAGCAACATAGTGCAGCAGGCAACCGCAGCTATAATCCAATGACAAGCTTTTTTCATAGAAACCAGCTCCTCCACTCGTTGGTAATCCGGTCCCAAGAGACAATATCCTAGCTACTCATGCTACACCGACAGCACAACAAAGTAAACAGCGCCCGGTCGGCCTCTTAGTGTTAACTAAAACCCGGCCTCACATCAAAAGCAGAGCCGTGGTGTCGGTTGATGCGGCGAGATAGACCAACGATACGGGTAGCCCAACATGGAACCTTGTGCCCCGCGCCCCTCGGCGCTGCACCTGTTCTGTCGCCTCATGCAGCCTCCTCCGTCAGCTCCATGAGCTGCCGTCCGCCCTAATAAGCATCGTAGCCGCCGCCAAGCGGCTGATGGCCTCCTGGGGAGCCAGGTTGCCGGCGGAGGTGCCGCGGGTGATGCCCTGACGTACGGCGAAGGCCATCTCATCACGCAGGGAGCTGCTCACGGCAGCGTGGTCACCGAAGGTGGCCAGGGTGCTGGTGATCTCGGCTTCGGTCATGGCGGCAAGGTCGAAGCCGGCCTGGGAGGCCACCCGGCGGGCGATGATGGCCAGAGCCTGTTCTCGGGTGATAGTGATATCGGGAGCGAAGAGACCGTCACCGATGCCGTTTACCAACTGTGAGGCGTAGGCCCCCTCGATGTAGCCGAAGTAGAAGTGGTCCGCAGGCACGTCGCTGAAGGTGGCGGTGGTGGGATGAGTCTCTGCGATAGCGAAGGTGGCGGTGGCCATCTTCACAAACTGGGAGCGGAGGATGCTCTGGTGCGGCCGGAAGGTGCCGTCCTCATAGCCACGGGAGATCCCCGCCAGCTGGGACAAGCTCACACCGTAGCCGGAGAGGGTGTCTGCGGAGAGGTCGGACCAGGAGGGAGCGACCGCAATAGTGACCCCCACAACATTCTCAATCACAACGTCAGACCGGGTCAGGCCCGGGCAGTAGATGCGTAGCGGCCGTACACTCCCTTCGACACGTTGGCCGCTTTCGAAGGCGTCATAGGCCACGAAGCACCTATCCTGCTCCTCGGGGCCGATCACGCGACTGCTGTCAATCACTCCGTTGCCATCATCCACATGAACAGTGACCCCTCGGCCGCCGGCGGCACCAAATCCCATTGACGACAGCACCTTGGTGAGCGGAACACCAACCACGTTGTGCGTGAAGTGGGCATCGCCTTCCGACCCGAAGTAGGATGTGTGATAGATGCCCAGGAGGGCTATGTCCGATAGACTGATGGTCTTGCTCGTACTACCCTCGGTGACTTTCAAGGCGGGCACATCCGACCCCGCTCGAATCTTGCACGTATCCTTGACAAAGCCGCAGTTGTTAGCCTCCGTGGCATGCGTCTGTCCGTAGACAAACAGAGGACTCGGCTCAGCCACGGCGCTGGTTGCGGTGGGAAGCACCACGCTTGGGTCGGGATGCAGCGCCGTCCTTGCTTCGGCGCTGTAGAAGACCAGCATCGGGCCCACGGCGGCACCCACGGTTCCGTCCGGCGCGATGTAGTTGCGGCCTGTTCTAACACCGAAGGCATCGTTGACAAGATGGGCGTACGCGCGGCCTCCCGCCACCGCCTCCACGACCATGGGACCGCCAGCCACGTCGACCCCTAAGGCAGACAGGGTCACCCCCAGATCGACACCTTCCACCAGGCTATATGTGTACTCCGGGGTGCCGTGGTTGTGATAGGAGGAGTAGAGGATGGGCTTTTCAGTCCACGAATTGCCCAACCCCAAACCGTTCACACTCCGCGTAGCTTTGATGAAGTCCACCTGCGCCTTATCGAGATACACAAAACTGCCCAGCAGCCCCTTTCCTTGACTTATCCCGGTCCCTCCGATCACCAATCCGGCCGTCGCCGGCGACAATCCACCCAGATCCACACCGTTGCTACGCGCCAGTTCCACTTTCGGCAGCGGGACTGCCGACCCATCCGCCTGGGTTATCCGCAGAGCGGTTGTTCGTTCCATGTAGACCGCACCGTCACCGGCACCTGCAGCTTGGTCCCCACCTCCCTTTCGAGCAACGCGCAGATACGAGGCGGCGTACGCAGCAGAGGAGTCGGGGTCTTCAGTACTGAGCCTCGCCTCCGATACGTCGTTCACTCTCGTTGCCAGCATGTAATGATGACGTGCGTAGTCCTTTGCCTCACCCACAGAAAACGCCTCGTTTTGAGCACCATCGTCGGTGATAACCGTGATGCGGTAGTCATCCTGTAGCGTCATATTCAGTGTTTCTTCGATGCTCGATAACACATCGCCCAGCCTTATACCCCAGCAGCTGTCCAGCCTTATGGCCCAGCCGCCACCTTCAGTATCCACGTTTGCATATACCTGGCTTTCCCATCTGCCGGCAAACTTGTAGCCCGCAACCCCGTTCATATCTCCCCAGGTATAAGGCAGTACCACGTCTCCAATGCCGACATTCAGCACCACGGCATCGTTCGCCGGATCAGCAGCCGCCACGTACGTAGATTTACCTAGAGCCGAGGGCACGTGTCCAAGTACCATCACGAGCATCACAACCAAAATGGCGCCGCCGGCGCGCACCGCCAACGCGACAAACCGCCGACCGACGCTGCTGCCCCCTCTGCTCACCTCAAGCTCCTTCATTCATCCGTGTACCCGGCGCTGTTCTCTGTCCACCGACATATCCCCCGCGTATCAAGGGCAGCAGGAGACAACCGGCAGAGCCGCATTATACCTCGCTTAATATAACGACGGCGATCCAATCTCTTCACGCCCTCCCGTTGGTGTCAATGGAACTCTGCATCGTCTACGCCGACAGAGGGGTATGTGAAGTTAGGTCTCTCCCCTCAGGGGTATTATTGGAACGAGTCCAGGCCGAGAAAGAATGAAGGAGAGACCATGAAGACCAAACGGTGGGCCACCCTCTCGGTCGGCAGCAAAGTGGCCCTTGTCCTGACGGGCGCACTGCAGGTAGGCCTGCTGGCGGGAACCCTGTGGGACATCGCACACCGATCCTCTGCAGAAGTCCGCGGAGACAGGCGCATGTGGGTCGGATTGGCGTTCATCAATTGGTTCGGTCCGCTGGCTTACTTCACCATCGGCCGCAAAGAAGGGCTGGTGACCCTCGCGAAGCGCTACTGCCCCATCCGACGCTCAGAGCGCACGAGCGGCGGCGAGATGGACACGGGCCGGGCTTGACCGGACCTATGCCACCCACAGACAGAGGGGGATCGCCACGCGCAGCGGCGATCCCCACTAGGCAGGCCGCGGACGATGCCCGCTTCATGACACTCGCCATCGAGGAAGCCCGCTGGGCCGCTGAACAAGGTGAAGTCCCCGTAGGAGCCGTCCTCACCATCGATGGAGCAGTGATCTCTGCCGCCGGAAACGAGCGCGAACGGCGCCACGATCCCACGGCCCATGCAGAGATGTTAGTGCTGCGACAGGCGGCCGAGCGACTTGGGGGATGGCGGCTCCACGAGGCCACCTTGTACGTGACCCTCGAGCCGTGTGCCATGTGCGCCGGGGCCATCGTCTTGGCCCGTATCAAGCGGCTTGTCTACGGAGCCGACGACCCCAAAGCCGGAGCGGCCGGCTCGATCTTCAACATCGTCGAGCATCCAGCCGTCAATCATCACCCCGAGATCAGAGCCGGCTTCATGGCCGCCGAGGGTGCTGCCGTGTTACGAGAATTCTTCGAGAGTAAACGAGACAACAAGGGACCCTCACATGTCGCCTCTCAATAGAATGTCCGCGGCTCCAGCCAGACCGCGCACAAGTGAAGAGGACTGCCAAGTCGCGCAACGGGGACTCGCCGTGGCAACCATCTGAAAGTTCCGCCTGGTCCGTCCGGTCGGTCCCTCAGTCCATGCGCAGGCCCCGTCTGATGCTCGAGTCCTGCCGCTTCAACCGCGAATCGGCTACAATCGCTCTGCGTTGCGCGCGGCTGTACGAAAGGCCCGCCAGGCGCCCATGTGGAGAGGTGGCAGAGCGGTTGAATGCGGCGGTCTCGAAAACCGTTGGGCCGTGCAAGCGGTCCCGGGGGTTCGAATCCCCCCCTCTCCGCCTCGTCACCACCTACCCAAAAGTCACCTGCCGATATTAAAGGCAGGAGCTCTCAGCAGGGCCTTGGAGGAGATTCCGAGCCCGCGAGGGTGCAGGCGTCAGCAAGACAGTCCCTTCGGACAGGGGGCCGCGCCGGTGTCATCGAGTAAGAACACTATTGTGACGAGATTAAGGAAATCGTAGGGCAGTCATGGGCGGGGCATTCGACAGTACGAACGAACTCCAGCATCCCAGAGGTGAACAGCCGCGTACGTAGTGTCGCTCCGCCTAGAGGCTGCCGAAGGGTACCGAGTGTCACAGCCGCTCGCTTCTGGGCGATTCGGTGGCTGGGTGCAAAAACTAGAAGGGAGTGGGGGTAGGAAGGAGCATGTGATGCCTCTGGATGGCCGCCTCTTCTTCCTCAAGGACCCCGAGGAAAGCCTCGACCATATGTGGATCGAGCTGGGTGCCCATCACTCTCCTGAGCTCGGCCTTTGCATGATAGGGCGAGAGTCCCTTGCGGTAAGGGCGGTCGGTAGTCATAGCAGAGTAGGAGTCTGCGACGGCCAGAATCCGTCCGAGCAGGGGGATCTCCTCCCCTTTCAGGCCCCGCGGGTATCCTTTACCATCGTAGCGTTCATGGTGTGCACCCACTGCACTGGCAACCTCCTCTTGGTTGGGCATCCCCTGGACGATGAGTTCACTCAAGGTTACGTGGTGCTTGACCACCTCGAACTCCGTGTCGCTCAGCTTGGTGGGTTTGCGCAGGATGTGATCCGGCACACCCAGCTTACCCACGTCGTGGAGGAGTGCAGCCGTTCTCAACAAGTGCTGGGTGTCGGGGGGGAGCCCCAGCTTGGCGGCAAGAGCTACGGCGTATACGGCCACATCCTCAGAATGACGACGCGTGTAGTGATCCTTGCTGTCTACGGTTGTCACCAGCCCGTCGAGTACGGAGAAACGTGCGAGCGCCGTCTTGTGGTCAATGTCGTCGTCGCTGGAAGGCGTGACGAAGCCCCTCCCTTGTTTCTTGGAGCTGTATAGGTTGGCATCTGCGGCGGCCAATATTTCCGCCGGGGTTTGCCCGTCACAGGGGAAGGTCGACACACCGTAGCTCATCTGGATCGATGTGGTGCGGCCATCATCGACCATGTAAGGGCTGTCTTTAATATAAGGGCTGTCTTTAATAGTGGTACGGAGGCGGGCCAACACGTTGAGGGCGACATCGGTGTCGGTATCGGGGAGTACGATGATGAATTCATCTCCACCTAGACGGGCGATGATGTCATTGGGTCGGAGTGAGGTGGTGAGAATAGCGGCTATGCTCTGCAACACTCGGTCGCCGACGACGTGTCCGTAAGCCTCGTTGAAGCGCCTGAAGTCGTCGATGTCGATTATGATCAGACTGAAGGTTGAGCCCGAATGGCTACAACGTTCCACCTCCCGATCTAAGTATCTGTTCAGGCCACGGTTATTGAGAAGGCGGGTGACGGAGTCGTGTTCGGCCAAGAATTGAGCGTGCTCATAGCGGCGGACGTTATCCAGGACTCCGGCGATCTGTGAGGCGACGGTGTTAACCAGCATCCGCACCTCCTTCTTTGCACCGAAGTCGGGATCTGTGCTGACTAGACACAGGGCTCCCATATTGACATCTCGTGAGATGAGCGGCGCCACGATCACCCTTTCGAAATCGACGCTGGGACGAGGGGGAATACTGGAGTGATCTTCCCCTCGGGTGATATGTGGGATGTCGAGACAAACCACTGACTGCTCGGTCGTGGCGACCTGCAACTCCTCCGAGGTTTCCAGCAGGTCTCGGAGCGTCTCCCAGGATGCGTGGGAGAAACCGTCATTCTCGAGAAGCTTCGCCTCGCCTTGGTCGGTGCGGATCCACAGAGTACCGGCGTCTGCACCCACGATCTTGCAGGCCAGTCTCGTGCCGGTATGGAACACCCCGATACTGGTGGTGCAACGGGTGATTACCATCGCCATCGTGCTTATGTAAGTCAGGCATTCCTTCTCGGCGATCAACTCTGCCGTTCGTTCGATGACTCGATGTTCGAGCTCATTGTGGGACTCTTCCAGGGCCAGTTCTGCCGTTTTATGGGCGGTGACGTTGCGGAGTACCAAGATGGCCCCGCAGATATGGCCTCGGCTGTCACGGAGCGCAGAGACATTTCTGTCGTAGTATTCCCCCTCGTGCTTCCACTCGCGCACTTTGTCGTTGTTCCCTTCGGGGGCTTGTCCCGTAGACATCGAGCAGGGGGGAGCCATGGCCATGAGTTTATCCAACGGCATACCCGCTGCATCAGTCAGCTTGGTGGACAGCAACACCTCAGCCGCCGGATTGATGTAAACGCATCGCTGCATGGTGTCGGTGACAATAAGGGCATCGCTCATATGTCTGGTCACGAACTCTCGGGCCACGGGCGCGATGTCCAGTAGCCGGTAGCGGATAAAGCCCCAATAGAGGACAATTCCTACCCAAGCGAAAAGGGCGGGAGCATAGTTGATGGATTTGGGCGGCATGCCGTAGGTGTAGATGGCGTCCACCGTCAGAGGCACGATCGCGGCTGCCATCAGGGCAAAGGACTGCCGCTTGTAGAGACCGATTTCGCTGACAAACAGCACGATTAATACCACGAAGCCGGCCAGCATCAGGGTGTAATTGTAGGTGGAATCGACCCACCACCATATGCCCCGGGTGCCGTGTAGGAGCAGATGGTCTCCGACCCTGTCCATGGCGAGCGAGCTGAAGATGAGCCCGTGTTTCTCGTTGGTCCATACGAGGATCTGGGTGACGACCGGAAGGGCACAGAGCCCCATCAGCATCTTTGACTTTGAGATCCTCGGTTGGACTCGTCCCGAGTACTGGGCCGCGAATATGAGCCAGGCGACACTAAGGGTGCTCGTGCCGATGAAGGAGAGTTTGCGAAAGAGCACGGCCGCTCCCAGACTGCCCGAGATCAACTCCAGTGCGGTCGTCCAGGCCCATATCGCACCGCCTATGGTGATCGCCGCCAGCGCAGTCGAGCCGGCTAGATGTCTGCGTCGTAACGCGAACACACCCACAGTGATCGATATCACGCCGGCCAACAGCATGAGGTGCATGTTGGTATTCGTCTGCCAAGTCATACTGTCCTACCCGTCCACGAGCGATTCTATGACCACCTTCGGCGTTGGCGAAGCTTGACTTGAGCTGTTCGTTGGTTGACATGGAGTCAGACTGTGATGAGATTCAGCACCACGGCATCGTTTGTCGGATCAGCAGCCGCCACGTACGTAGACTCACCTAGGGCCGAAAGCACGTGTCCGAGCACCATCACGAACGTGTCAAGGGCGGCAGGAAATCTGTAGGACCCATTATAACTTCTCTTCATATAATAATGGCGACTCGATCTCCCCCCTCCCGCTGGTGTCGCATGAGATGCATGTTGGTATTCGTCTGCCGGGTCATACTGCCCGCATAATCCTCCCGCACACTGCCGGTTCTGCCCGTGCCCCAGTAGAAGTGTCGTCGGGTGCCACCAGGCCATCGCGCAGCGCCACCAAGCCGTCGCGCATATGAACGACTCGGTCGCAGGCCTCCGCCACATCGGCATCATGCGTCACAAGGATGAAGATGGTCCCGGTGGCTAGATTGATGTCCCGCATCATGCGGATCACTTCCGACGAACTCGTGCTATCGAGATTACCGGTCGGCTCATCTCCTAGAATCATCAGGGGCTCGTTGACCAATGCCCGCGCAATGGCCACTCGTTGCTGCTGTCCACCCGAGAGCTCGTTCGGTCGATGGGCATAGCGATCGGCCAACCCAACGCCGTCCAAAGCTTTTTCCGCGACCCTCTGGGCCTCTCGTCGCGACTTCCCCGCATAGTGCGCCGACAGTGCCACGTTGTCCAATGCCGACATGCTCGGCACAAGATTGAAGCCCTGAAAGATGAAACCGATCTCCTCACGCAGCAGCTTGGTCACCGCCCGGGATCCCAGATTGTCAATCCTCCGGTCGTTCAACCAAACCTCGCCGCCATCGGGGCTATCCAGGCATCCCAGTATGTGCAGCAGAGTCGACTTACCACACCCGGACGGCCCCATGATGGCTACCATCTCACCGCCTTTGACTCCCATAGTGACACCACGCAGCGCATCCACGTAGTTGTTCTTGCCCAACTGATAGCGCTTGGTCAGACCACGGGCGCTTACTATCTCCTTCATGTACACCACTCCTTCTATCGATTGGAAGAGGGCCGGCCCTCTTCTCGCGTCCTTGAGCTCACCGCTCAAGACTTACTCGTAGCGAAGGGCCACGACCGGTTTCATCCGTGATGCATGCAGGGAGGGATAGAAGCCGCTTGCCACCCCGAGGACGATTGCGAAGGCGAGTGAACCGATCACCAGCCTTGGGGTGACAAGGAATAGGATCGTGCCTCCACCGGCAAGCGCGCTGTTCACCACCAGCGTCGTTATCCAGCCGATAGCGAGTCCGGAAGCCCCACCAAGAAAACCGATGAGAGCTGATTCGAGCAGGAACTGACCTACAATCTGGCCGTGAGAAGCACCAATCGCCTTACGGATGCCGATTTCGCGCGTCCGCTCATACACAGACATGGTCATAGTGTTGACAACCGAGAGACCACCGACCAGCAAGGAAATGAGTGCCACTCCAAAGATAATGCTGTTGAAGATCTGGGTTGCATTTTTGAATTGGTCCATGAACGCCTGCGGACCACTTGCGTTGATGCCGGGAACGCTATCCTGGATGGTCGAAGCCAGCCGGTCGGCATCGACCCCGGCGTCGGGATAGGCGGTTATGTCCGTCGCGAGTTGATTGGGATCCACCTGCTGCTGAACGATTGCGGGTAGTTGCGTGTAGAAGAGTTGCTGAGCGTCTGCGAGACTCACAACGACCGTGTTGTCAGGAGCAGTCAGGGTCTTATCATAGATGCCGATCACCTCGAAGGGCCGGCCTCGGAGCCGGATTGTTTTGCCCACCTGCGCGTCCAAAGCCTTGGCAATGTCAGACCCCACGACGGCTCTGCCTCGATCTTGGCTCGTTAAGTCGCGCCCTTTCGCCATGGATATTTTGAAACCCTCATAGCCCACAAAGCGCAGATCACTTCCCACGATCCCCTGGGGCACCCCCATACTGATGCCCTGCTCGTCGTCAAGTAGCATATAGATGCTCGCCGAAGCCCTGGCCACTCCCTCCACGCCCTCGATTTCACCTATCCGTTCGACCGAGATGGGAGTCGCGTTGACACCGCCCATAGCCACTGAACTGTCAACGACGGTTACTTTGCCACTGTAGTAGCGGGCACCGCCATCTATCATGTGGTTGATCTTTTCAGCCATGCTGCCCATGACTACGAGGGCAAAGACACCGATGGTAATACCAAAGATCGTCAAAAAGGCGCGAAGCTTCCTACGAAATATCGTTCGAAAAATGGACATTGGTCACCCCCTTCACATAAGACCCCCGGTGATCCGCTACAACCAGGCGTCCGCCTTGGGGGGGTCCGCAGCGTCGCAGGTTTCACGGTAGACCGGGTTTGCAGCCTTGGTAGTGAACAAAGCCACAAAGCTACGTAGGCTGAGGCCCGATCACGCTGCATCCTGATCGGACCGCTCCCACTAGAACATGAACGGGGCCGGCAATGATCACTCGCAAGTCGTGACACCCCACTGGTGAGTTATATTTCGACTACATCTTGCCAACCAACTAATTAGTTTCAAAGAAATCAGATCAAGTAATACATGTCTGTTTACATGGCTACTAATACCCTTGATCTTATTAAACTACATGAATATACGTAACAACAGTGTATAGCCGCTAGAAAAGCACCGTGTTACAAAAGCGCGAAGGAACAGTGAATGTTTGGAAAGAGCTGCGAGGCGGCTACAACGGGAGCTCGATAGCCTGGGATTATCGGAGGAGGACGAAGAACGGCCGCCCCACTTGGATCGACCGTATACGCGCTTTCAGCACAACCTTGGTTACAGATCCCCCGTTCTTGGCCGATAATGGAGTTGACTCCCCAACACATTCAAGGAGGATGGAATGGTCCAGAAACTGGAGATATACAAGTGTGAGCGCTGCGGCAACATTGTCGAGGTCATCCATGGCGGCAAGGGTGAACTGGTCTGTTGTGGCGTACCCATGGACCTGCAGACCGAAAACACGGTCGACGCGGCTAATGAGAAGCACGTGCCCGTGATCGAGCAGATCGCAGGTGGCTACCAGGTCAAAGTGGGTAGCGTATCCCACCCCATGGAAGAGGCGCACTACATCGAGTGGATCGAATTAATCGCCGACGGCAGGGCCTACCGACAGTTCCTGGAGCCCGGCCAAGAGCCAATGGCAACGTTCCAAATCGAAGCCACGGCCGGCGTGACGGCTCGCGAGTACTGCAACCTGCACGGCCTCTGGAAGGCGTAGCCCGATCTGGGGGCCTGTTAAGAATCTCGCAGGAGCGCCGGTAGTTATGCTACCGGCGCTCCCGGCTCGGCCGGGACCGGATTGATTCCGTATGCCCAGACACCATGGTCTATCCTCTGGTCAGCTACACACGAACAGACCCACGAGGAGGTCGCCATGGAGTACGAGGAGCTGCTGGAGCTATTGAAGAGCCGCCGGACCATCCGAGCGATAAAACCGGATCCCATATCGGATGAGGCGGTGGACAAGATCCTGGAGGCGGCCCGTTGGGCTCCAACCGGATTCAACATGCAGCCACTCGAGTTGTTGGTAGTGAGAAACCTGGAGCTACGCACGGCCATCAAAACCATGGTTGACGACTACAAGAACAACGACTTCTTCCCTATGGAGGCCACCCGCGAAGAGTGGCAGGGCTATCCGTGGACACTGGAGACCCATGGAAAGCACGACCTTCCCCTGGCACCCGTCTTCGTCTTCTTTCTTGGAGACACACGTAGGAAGATCGGGCTCCCCATGCCAGCACGGTTGTCGAGTGAGAAGGGCGGCTCGATATTCGAGTCTTCGCTATCCAATGGGTTCGCCTACGCGTGGTTGGCCGCACACAGCCTCGGACTCGCCGCGTGCCCCATTTCGGCAGTCAAATATCCGAAGCTCCAGGGGCTAGTCAAGCATGTCCTCAATCTGCCTGCGCACATCGAGCTCTACGACGGTCTGCTGATCGGCCACAGCGCTATGGAGGGCCCTCTGCCGGCCAGGTTGGTACGCTCTCTGGATGAGATGGTCCACCATGACCGCGCCGAGGACGACGAGTTCATGAGCGAGGCAGAGTTGAAGACGCAGATCAAGAAACTGCGGGCGGGATGCGTAGCCGGCCACGTATAGGCACCGGCGAAGTGAACGGGCGGAGAGAAAAAAAGGGTCCCGTCGGCCTGTTAGGCCCGACGGGACCCTGACCCTTTTCCTACTGCCTACTGCCGGCAGCAGCACGCAATTGGGTCTACTTAGCCAACCAGCCGTCGACCAAAGCTTGGTTCTCGGGCGTACCAAGCCACGCCTTGATCGCCTCATCCTCGCGACCTTCTCCGTACTCATCTATCACGACCTTGGAGAGCGAAGCCAAGGAGGCATCGTCCATCTTGAAGTTGGCCAGCCACTTAGCGACCTCTGAAAACTGAGCGGAAAAGTCGGGACGGGCCAGCACGTGGAGCTTATCACCCTCGCCGAAGAGACCCTGGGGGTCATCCAGGTCTTTCAGGTCGTGAGCGGCGTAGACCCAGTGGGGCCTCCACAGTGTCACTACGATGGGCTGCTCCCGATCGATCGCCCGCTTCAACTCAGCCAACATGGCGGGAGTACTGCCCTCCACAAGCTGATAGTCATCGAGTCCATAGCCGGGCATGACCGCCTCACGCGTGAGTCGCATCAGGCCGGCACCGGGTTCGATGCCGACGATCCTACTACCGAACTTATCGGCCTTGCCCTCAAGGTCTGCGATCGATTTCACATCAGTCACATACGAGGGCACGGCGAGTTCCAACGTCCCTTTGTCATACCAGATACTGAGATCCTCGAGAGTATTGCTGTATGTGTTCCAATAGTCCTCGTGAGTGGTTGGAAGCCACGCGTCCGTGAAGAAATCGAGGTCTCCTGCCGCCAACCCTGCGTACAAAGGTGCAGCGTCGAGTTGGGTCAGTTCCACGCTGTACCCTTTGCCTTCAAGGATATGCTTCCAGAGGTGTGTTGTGGCAATACATTCGTCCCAGGCGATCCAACCGATCTTGATCGTGTCTGACGCTCCGGAAGGCGCAGTCGTGGTGTCGGACGTCGCGGAAGCAACAGGCTGACTCGTGGGGGTGGCGCTCTGATCGTCACTCTCACCGCATGCTGCTAAGGCCAACGACATGGTGACCATCAACAACACGGCGAACAGGCCGGTCACTAGCTTCTTGGAGAGACCCGTCTTCTTCCGTTCTTGGTAATCCATGGAGACTCCTTTTCCTTTCTGGCGTACCCTACTCTCAGTACCGCTGATCGATCGACTCCTTTCGTCAGGATGTTTCGTTCCCATGGGCGCCCTTCGAAATACTCAAGGCCGCCGTCAAGCGATCTAGAAAGATGGCCAGGATCACGACTGCCAGACCACCTTCAAAACCCAAGCCCACATCGAGCCTCGTCACACCTCGGTAGACCACGGCTCCGAGACCACCCGCCCCCACGATGCCGGCCGTCACCACCATGGAGAGCGCCAACATGATTACCTGGTTGACGCCGGCCATAAGGGTCGGCATGGCCAGGGGCAGTTGCACATTCCTGAGTATCTTGGACCTTGAGGCACCAAACGCCTCGGCGGCCTCAACCACTTCAGTATCCACTTGGCGTAGACCGAGTTCCGTCAGTCTCACAGCAGGCGGCATGGCGAAGATCACGGTGGCAAACACGCCGGGCACCGTCCCGATGCCGAAGAAAATGATGGCCGGTATAAGGTAGACAAAGACGGGCAGCGTCTGCATGAAGTCGAGGATGGGCCTGAAGAGGGCACTGGCGACCTCGTTGTTTGCAGCCACGATCCCCAAGGGAATCCCGATGAGGACTGCGAAGAAGGCCGCGACCACCACCAATGACAGCGTCGACATAGCGTCGCCCCAAAGCCCCATGCTGTGGATGAGCATGAAACCTAGAAACGAGGAAGCCCCGAAGACGAGACCTTTAGCCCCCCAACCCACTAGACCGAAGATTGCCGCCATCACGTACGTCGACGGCCAGAGGAGCACGCGCTCCAAACCGCCGGTCATCCAGTTCACCACGGCGCTGATGAAATCGAACAGCCAACCGACAGAACTGGTGAGCCAGTTGACAACGAACTCCACCCAATCCCCTGCCGGTACGCGAAACTCAACGAAGAGCGCGGCGAAGACAACCGTCAGCAGGATGACCAGAACGGCCCGCACCAAAAATCTCAGGCGCCTGCCGGGCTCATAGTACAACTGGTATTCCTCTGCTTGATTCTGTTGCACGTTCCCGTTTACGGCTTATCCTCCCATTCGTCACATCGAAGCGGACTTCTCCGCCCCGACCAGTCGCCCCTCTTCGGTCCCACTACCGGTCTCGACGGAACCACTGGTATCATCTCCGGCACCATTCACCCTCGCAGTCTCCCCCAGAGCCATGAGCAGAGCCACCCGCGGCACAACACCCACGAACCGGCCGTCCTTCGTCACCGGCAGCGGCAAAACCGATTCGGCTGAGGGAAGAAGCAGTTCGGAGATGGGTGTATCCGGAGTCACCGTGGACGTCTCGGGGTGGATGAGGGGGTCGAGCGTGGACTCTCCCCTTCTCACAGCCGCAAGGACTTCGTCATCGTAAACAGCCCCCAGGAGCCTTCGTCCGTGCCCAACGAGATGGAGAGCCGACACCTGTTTCTCGCGCATAGCCTTCAGCGCCGCCGATGGCCCCTCCCAAGCGGCCAATATGGCGACGGGCTCCTCCATAACCGAGCCGGCCGTAATAACACGCGACCGATCGACCTGCCGGACGAAGGCAGCTACGTATTCTGTAGCGGGATTCCTGAGAATCTCTTCCGCGGTGCCGATCTGCTCTATACGGCCACCCCTCATGATGGCGACGCGGTCGCCAAGGTACATGGCTTCGTTGAGATCGTGGCTGATGAAGACAACCGTCTTCTTGAGATCGCCGTGGAGAGCGACCAGTTGCTGCTGCATCTCGCCACGGATGAGCGGATCCAAGGCGCTGAAGGCTTCATCCATGAGGAGGATATCCGATCCGGTGGCCACGGCTCGGGCCAACCCTACACGCTGCTGCATGCCACCCGACAGCTGATGAGGATACTTGTCCTCCCAGCCGGCCAGCCCCACCATCTCCAAGGCCTCCCCAGCCTTGGATCTAAGCACGGCCTTGCTCACTCCCTTCACCTCTAGGCCCCAACCCGTATTTTCAAGAACGGTGTAGTGCGGAAAGAGGGCAAAGTGCTGGAACACCATGCTGACCTTCTCGAGTCTCAACCGCCTCAGTTCCTTGTTGTTGAGTTTGGTCAGGTCGACGCCGTCCACCATAATGGACCCGGCGGTCGGCTCATAGAGACGATTCATGCACCGAACCAGGCTCGATTTGCCCGAACCCGATAGGCCCATCACAACAAAGATCTCGCCATCCTTTACATCGAGGGAGATGTCGACCACGGCCGGGACCACATCCAAGCGATCACGTACATCGCTTAGAGGCGCACCATCCCGCAGCAGTTCATAAGCCCGGACGCTATTCTTGCCGAATATCTTATAGAGGTTTCGGATCTCTATCTTATTCATACGGTGATTGATCACCTCGCAGTACGTCAATAAGACAGGACGTTGCGTCTGTCTATGCGTACCAGCCTTCCCATTGGCATGATGACATGCCCTGGACACCCGCGATATTTGAGATCTAGGGTGCCTCTTGGCGGGAAGTGCGCTGGAAAACGTGACGGAGCCGCACACTCCTGGAGCGGCTGTAGTGACGGTTGAAGAGTCGGCCTTTTCCCGTTGTCGTTCCCCCCTTGTGACGAGACAACCCGGGCTGGTCCTTCATCTTTCATTAGTTTTGTATCATAGATCGCGCCGTGATGTGCACTACATCATGCACTCTCTCATGCACTCTCCGGTGACTCGTGAAGCCGCAGTAGAGCTGCCACCCAATTATAATTGACGGACCGGTGGCGGAGCACACGTCAGTCGGCGGCCCCCCTTTTCGCGCTGCGCGCCACGTCTTCCACCCACCGTCTACCTCGGCCGAGCTTCGACGGCCACCAAACTCTGTCGCCCACATCGTACACCAGTGCCGGCACGAGCAAAGCCCGCACCACCAAGGTGTCAAGCAGCACCCCGAAAGCGACGATTATGGCCAACTGTACCAAGAAAAGGATGGGAATCACGGCTAGAGCGGCGAAGGTCACGGCCAGCACCACGCCTGCCGAAGTGATCACACCACCCGTGGCGACCAGACCATGCAACACGCCCTCTCTCGTTCCACGCAGCAACGACTCTTCACGTACGCGTGTCATGAGAAAGATGTTGTAGTCGATGCCCAGAGCCACCAGGAACACGAACCCATAGAGCGGAACCGACGGATCAGCTCCGGGGAAATGAAACAGATGATTGAAAAACAGGCTGGAAACGCCGAGGGCTGTGCCGAAACTGAGAACCGTAGTGGCCATCAGGAGCAGAGGCGCCAGGATGCTGCGCAGCAGCACCATGAGGATCAGCGTAATAACGACGAGCACCAGCGGGATGATCAGGCTTCGATCACGCGTGCTGGTCAGGTTGGTGTCGAGATCGATGGCCGTCGATCCTCCCGTGATGATCGATAGATCGACCGCCTGAAAAGCACTGCGCAGACCGGTGACCGTCTGTTCGGCCTCTAAAGAATCTGCCTTGTCGGCCAGAGTAAGCAGCAGCATGACATCACCGTCGACGACGGTTGGGGTGGCCTGCGCAAACGGTCCTTCCGTCGGTGTGGGGATGGGGATGGAGCCACTCGGCGAATCCCCTGAGACGACCGAGGCGCTGCTGACCCCCGCCCCGTCGAGAGCGACACCCGCGACCTCGGCGAGCTTCGCTTCGGGAACGATTACCTGCACGGGCTGGCCCGAACCTCCGGGAAAGTGTGCGGCTAGGACGTTCTGTCCATCGCGGGCCGGTGATTTACCCAGCACGAACTCGCTTACCGGGACGCCACTCGCATTGACGCCGACTAGGCCGACACAGCCCACCGCCAGCACGATCCCGACGATCACCCATACACGTCTGGCGCGCGCGTGGATAACCCCAGCGATCCGCCCCCACACACCCTCCTGACTCCGGCCGGACCGCACCGAAAGGCGACCCAGGTGTCGGGGCCAAAAGGCAACGCGTCCGGCCAAAAGGAGCATCGCCGGCAGGAACGTCAGAGCAACAAGCACGGCAAAGACGACGCCGAGAGCGGCCACCGGCCCCAAGGCCTTGTTAGAAGCCAGATCGGAGAGAAGTAGGCACAGTAGACCGGCGATGACCGTGCCTCCTGAAGCAAGGATCGCCGCCACCGACCCCTTCCAGGCAGTCTTGGTCGCACGCCGGACCGATCCACCCGCGCGCAGCGCTTCCCGGAAACGGGAGACATACAGCAACGAATAGTCGGTAGCCGCCCCGATCACCAAGATAAAGAGGATCCCCTGTACTTGGCCGTTTATCTTAAAGACGCCTGCTTTGGCCAAGTAAAAGCTGGTCAATACAGCTGCACACAGCGCGCTCATCGAAGCCAACAGCACCATGATGGGCAAGAGAGGCGACCGGTAGACGATCACCAAAATGATAAAGACGGCGATGACCGCCACAACGAGCAGCAGTCCATCCACACCGGCAAATCCGCTCCTCAGGTCGGCGCTCAAACCTGCGGCGCCCGTCACGTACACCCGGAGATCTGCCGGAGCCCCCTGCAGAGCCGCGCGCAGTCCCCCAACGGCAGTCTTGATATCAGCATCGGTCGACAGGGGCACGAACATCTGAGCCGCCACCCCATCCTCGGACGGGATAGCGGGTGACACACCGCCGGAGATGGCGTCAACCTTTTCGGGCAACTGCGCCGGCTGCGCCGCGAGCCAGGCCAGATCCTCGGCGGTCAAACCACCGGCGCGCTCCGCCACAACGACGGCAGGGATGGTCTCATCACCGTAGAAATCGGTCAGACGCTCCTGTACATGCGTGGACTCAGCGCTGCCGGGCAGGTAGGAGGACTGGTCGCTTGTCGTAACCTCGCTTATGCGGCCGAAATACGGGCCGCCGAGTCCGGCAATGGCGATCCATACGAGGGTGAGCAACAGCCCGATCACCGGCCGCACCCATCGCCGCCCAGATTGTGAGTCCATGAAACCTCCTTGCGCACAACCCGGCCGGCTGACAAAGTCTGCAGAGCGCACACACGCGATTTGTCGATGATACACGGTCGAGAGAGTTCACGATCTTACGAGGGTAGCGCCACTAAGACGACGGCAAACCGCGCTTCCGACATTCATGGGAGATGCGACCTTAGCCGGTCATGCACTGGGCTTCCGACACACCAGCTGAGCCATAGCCCTCCGGGGATCCTCGAAGATGCCTTCGAAGTAGTGGATAACCTCCCAGTTCCGAAACCAGCCGGCCAACTCTCCAGGTTGCAGCAGGAAGTTGGGGTTGTGAGGTTTGCCGTACTGGGGCTGTTCGATGGTGAATGTTTCATAGATGAGGATGCCCCCCTTGCGAATGCCTTCCCGCAGGTGGGGAATAAGTGGTCGATGGAGGTAGCGAAAGACCAGGATTGCCCGGTAGCATTCCTTTTCGAGAAGATTTTCCCCGGTCTCCAGATCGACCTCCCAGAACTGCGCGTGGAGTCCCCGTTCCTCCGCCGAGCGCCGGGCCTCTTTCAGTGCCTCCGAGGAACGATCGGCAAGAGTGACCGGCAGATTCAAGCCGGCCAGAAAGAGCCCGTTCTCCCCCCGCCCGCAGGCCAGATCCAAGATGGGACCTTCCAGGCCCTCGTCTTGCAGAAGAGGGCTGAATTGCACTACCAAAGGATTGGGAGCCATTGCGCACCTGCCGTGTTAGAGGCTGTCAAGCGAAGATACTTCGTTGCTGCTAATCTCACCGTATGAAGCGCACAGACCATCTCCCAAAACATGATCGACAGCCTCGCCCGGAATAGAGGTTGCCCCCAGTCGGGAGACGGCGCGGCCGTGTTTCTTTACCTACGCTCACGACATAAAAGACAAAGGGGGCATGCAGCGTGACCGGACAGAAGCTGTGGACGAGAAGTTTCATGATTATTTCTGTGCAGAACTTCCTGATCTTCATGAACTTCTACCTTTTGATGATCGTCGTATCGAAAGTCACCATCGACCGGTTCGATACTTCGGCTGCCGTGGCCGGTCTGGCAGCGAGCATATTTGCCCTCGGCGGACTCGTGGCCCGCCCCTTCGCCGGCAAGTGGGTCCACAGCATCGGCCAGACGACGATGCTCTATGCAAGCCTCTTCGTATGCCTCGTCCTAGCTTTACTGTACTTTGCAGCTGTCAACACCGCCCTCATGCTCATCATACGCTTCCTCCACGGCGTCGCGTTCGGTGCAGCCAGTGTAGCCACAGGAACCATCGTCGCCGGCATCGTACCTAAGGAACGGTACGGCGAGGGAATCGGCTATTATGCACTCAGCCAGACTCTGGCAGCCGCCCTGGGCCCCTCCATCGGCCTGCTCCTCATCCAACACAGCACCTTCCGGTCCGTCATCATAGTCTGCTCGATCGCCTCGGCCCTCGGCTTGCTGCTCCTCCCCTTCCTAGGCGTGGGTAACCTCAAGTTGACCGCTGAAGAAGCTGAGGAAGCCAGGGGCCTCAAGCTCAGCAGCTTCATCGAACCCAAGGTGATTCCCATCTCGTCGGTCTTTCTGGTGACCTTCATCTGTTATTCGAGCACGGTCTCGTTCATGGCCCTGTATGCTCAGGAGATCCACCTGGAGAAGGCGGCCAGTGTGTTCTTTATCGTCTATGCCGCGGTCGTCTTCATCTCAAGACCGTACGTCGGACGACGGTTCGACAACAAGGGCGAGAACTCGGTCATGTACATGGCACTCCCCATCTTCGCCATAGGTTTCGTCATCTTCAGCCAGGCGCACCATGGTCTGGTACTACTGCTGGCCGCGGCCGTCATCGCCTTTGGTTTCGGGGCTGCACATACCAGCAGCCAGGCGATCGCCGTCAAGATCACTCCGCCGCACCGACGCGGCCTCGCCACCTCGACCTTCTACATGTTCTCCGACATCGGCATGGGTGTCGGCCCCCTGCTGTGGGGGCTCATCATCCCGCTTACCGGCTACAGGGGTATGTTTGTCGTCGTGGCCATCGTTGCAGCAGCGTGTCTAGCCTTGTACTACGGCCTGCATGGAAGGCGCGCCGGTGCACAAGATCCCGTCAGCGACCCACCAGGTCTTTGATGGCCTGCCGCGCCAACTGGTCGCAACGCTCATTATGTTCGTCACCGGCGTGGCCTTTGACCTTCCTCATAGTCACTCTGTTCTTGCCGGTCAGATGCAGTAACTCCATCCATAGGTCCTGATTGGCGACGGCATCCTTCTTGCTGTTCTTCCAGCCGTTCGCCTGCCACTTGTCCAGCCACCTCTGCGCGAAGGCGTTGACGAGGTAGGCGCTGTCCGAGTAGACGTCGACATCCCAGCCGGTCACCTTCAGAGCCTTGAGTCCGGCCACCACCGCCGTGAGTTCCATGTGCTGATTGGTGGTTTGAGCCTCGCCACCGGACAGCTCCTTCCTATGCCCACGCGAAAGGAGAACCACTCCCCAGCCGCCGGGACCGGGATTACCGGAACATGCTCCGTCGCTGTAGATGACGATCTTTCTCGTCGGATTCTCCTCTGCCACAGATGCAAACCCCCTCTGCCCGGCGGGCGGGCGACGCTGGTCCGGCTCAGCGCGAACGCCAACCGATCTTCACGCTCCAGGTACCTTCGGGAGGCACTCCACCGCTCATACGTCCTTTGACTTCCGCCTTTAGTCCCTTCTCTTCAGCCTCGTGGAGATCGTCCTGCAGCCTAGCTGCCGCCTCAGGGTTCAAGTGCCCCACCATGAGCCCATCAATCATGCATTTGACATCGTCCAGGTTATCGGGATTGCGCCTCAGTTCGATCATGACAGGGATGTCGGGATGAGGACCGTGCGGCTCATACATGCCGTTGATCAATCTATAATCGGCCAGTAGTTCGGCCAGCGTCTTAAGCGTGCGCTGATAGTAGCCCTCACCCCACACCTCCATGTCGGGCCGGGCCTCGATCTCATACCGCACGACCTTGCGTCTGAACAACCCCACTTCGAACCCCCCGCTGATACTTCTGCAAATCGATGGGTAGGCCCCATCGTCAGTAGATGAGCACCAACCCCAACGTCACTCGGTACGGCACATCGTCGGTCCGCGTGTTCACCCCGATGGGATACACCTCCCACCCGGCCCGGGTGGCCATGAGGTATGCATCCATCCCCCAGCTCTCCATGGCCCCTCGCGCCCTTAGACCCATGCGGCACCCCGCTCCCGTCAGAACACTACACTCTCGGTCCAGACAGTAACGCGACTTGCACGGACCATCCGCAAAACCCAATGCCATATGGTAGCCACGATGAAACGCCCCGGCTTCTATCTTAGCGACTATCCTATGACTGTCCAGCCTATCCTTGTTTGCAGGAGCATCGTCATATTTCCCGTTGAAATCTTCCCTCGGGTACTTGGTCATGATAAAGATCCCAAACTGAAACCGACCGACTGTCTTTCTCACGAAATCCAAATCCGGTGAATGAGGGGGGCAGTTGGCGTTGGTGCCGTACCACATACACTTAGGGTTGATACATTTGGCCCGAACCCGCTCATCAACTATGATTTCTCCGGTACTGATGATCTTGGCATCCGTAGCACCCAGCTCCACCGCTTCTTTCCGGAGTGACTCCAGGTCCGCCTGCAGTACCTCGGCAGAGACGTGATCCGCTATCGTTCTGACCATCTGGACCTCCTCACGGGATGGTAGATCATGATATTGACGACCGCTCGGCCCGGTCCTCACCCACCCATCCGGGCCTCCTCCGGCGCCACATTACTCACCGCGAGCGGCTTTTCTTGGATAAAAAACAGCATGATGCCGGCAATGATCATCATCGGCACGAGGTACAAAAAGACCGGGGTGAGCGCGTCGCTATACGAGGTGACAACGGCTTCCTGGGCTCCGGCCGGCAACCGGTCGACCAGCGCCGGTGTGAGGGACTTGGCGTCGACCACCACCGATGACCCTCCCGTCGCAGCAGGTAATCTTTCGCCCAACAGGCTCATGAGGCGATGGGTGAACAAGGTCCCCACGACGGCCGAGCCGAGCGCAGCCCCGATCTCCCGGAAGAAATTGTTGGCCGCCGTGGCGGTACCAACCTGGGCAAGAGGGAATGAGTTCTGAACGATGAGAACAAAGATCTGCACACTCAGACCGATCCCCGCACCGAAGATGAACAGGTAGGCGCCGATGGCCACGAGCGCGCTGCCCACCACCAATCTGGAAAGAAGGAAGAGCCCCAGCGCCATGATGAAGCAGCTGGCTATAGGCATCCACTTATACCGGCCGGTCCTGGCGGCCAGGAATCCGGTGGTAAGCGCCGCCCCGGTGATACCCGCCTCGAGGGTCACGAGCAGTAGGCCGGAGTTGGTTGCACTCAAATCGGCAGACATCTGCAGATAACTAGGCATGTAGGCTATGAGTCCGAACATGGGTACCGACACCAGCAGGGCCCCCAGCGTAGCCAGGTTGAAGTTGCGGTCACGGAAGAGATGTAAAGGCATAACGGGCTCGACGGCCCGCTTCTCCATCAAGACAAACACGATAGCGGCCACAACGGCCAGACCTATGAGCCCCAGGATGATAGGCGACCCCCAGGCGTACTCCCTTCCGGCCCACGACGTGACCATAACCACTGCCGTCACGGCGATCGCCATAGTGCTGATGCCGGCCACATCGATCTTGAATCGCTCCGGCTTCTTCAGAGGCATCTTGAGGAAGATGGCGGCGGCGGCGATAGCGATCAGACCCAAGGGCAGGTTGTACCAAAAGGCCCAACGCCAACCGATGCCGTCGGCAAACCACCCGCCCAGCAGCGGCCCCACCACCGACGCAACCGGCCACACAGTCCCTACTATGCCCATGTATTTGCTCCGCTGGCGGGGCGGAGCCAAATCGGCGATCACAGCCTGAGCAAGGATCATCAACCCACCCGCGCCGAGTCCCTGTACAGCCCGCGCGGCGACGAGCATACCCATCCCGTTCGCCAACCCTCCGAGGACAGACCCCGCCAAGAAGATAAGAAGGCCGGTCAGTAAGGGCACTTTGTGACCAATGACATCACCCACTTTGCCGTATACCGGCATGACGATGGTCATCGCTATCAAATACGACGTCGTCACCCAAAGCATCTGGTCAACCCCGCCCAGATCGCCCACGATGGCGGGAAGAGCGGTACTGAGAACCAACTGATCGAGGGCTGCCAGGAGGACCGCGATGAGCAACCCAGACAGTATGACGACCAGCTCTCTCCTGGAAACCGTCGGGGCGCTCGAACCCGGGTCCGGTCCATGAGCCGACGACGTATCCTGTTTCACGCTCATAAGCGAAGCACCTCCCGCCGTGAGCCAACCGGCGAACACTCCACCCCGCCAGACAGACCGTAGCGGGGGATACAAAGCTAATCTAGACACTACTCAGGACTCTGGGGCCACTGAAAAGGCGGCGGCGCTGCGCCGGTCGATGTGCGCAGGACGAGGATGCAAGAACTGCTGCAAACGGCGCCGATAGCGTGACCCAAACACGACGGCTGGTGACTCCACCCCAACCCGCCCAACGGGCACCCGACACCCAGTTGCTGCAGCCGCGATTCCGTCTCGCGGCAGCCCCCCAATGCTTCTCACCCTAGCACTCGTGTCAAGCGAACACCAGACACAAGACGGCACGCCCACGCACACAGATGCCAGGCCGGCCGCCGAGATCCTTTCAGTCTCAGCACATGGACACCCCAGAGGCCCCCACCGACCCCATTTCGCGGTCGATGAAGGAGAGGGTGGGGAAGAGAGTGCTAGACTGCATATTAGTATCAGCTCCACTTGACAGGCTGCTGAAAAGGATGTTTCGTCGAGTGGGGCGCGACCTCGCTTTCTTGACAGCCCTCGAGCCCCGCAGGAGCAGGACCGCGTCCCACCAGACCCTGAAGGAGACGTCATGAGCACCCAGGACCAACCGACGACAGCCCCCCGTGTGACGAGCGCATCATTTCGAGCAATGAAGGAAACTGGGAAACCCATCGTAATGGTCACCGCGTATGACTTCCATTCAGCCCGCCTCGTCGAGGCTGCCGGCCTCGACGCCATCTTGGTGGGTGATTCGCTCGGTATGACCGTCCTCGGTGAGAACTCGACGCTACCGGTCACCATGGACGACATGGTACGTGCAACCCGCTCGGTGACACGGGCCACCCGGCGTGTGTTGGTGGTCGCCGACATGCCCTTCATGAGTTACCAGGCCGACTACGCACAGGGCATGCGCAACGCGGGCCGTTTGTTATCTGAAGGGGGGGCCCAAGCCGTCAAGATCGAGACGGCCACCGACGATACATTGGTGCTCATCAGTGGACTCGTGGAAGCCGGTGTGCCGGTCATGGGACATATCGGTCTGACACCACAGTCTGTAAACACCCTCGGCGGCTACCGCACGCAGGGTAAGGATGCCGCCGGCGCAACCGAGCTCGTCCTGGATGCCCTCGCACTGCAGACCGCGGGTTGCTTTTCCATCACTCTCGAGTGCGTACCGGCCGAACTCGCCGACAAAATCACCGCCATGCTCTCCATACCAACAATCGGCATTGGTGGCGGCGTGGGCTGTGACGGACAGGTACAGGTCTTTCACGATCTGGTCGGTCTGGGTGATTTCGTGCCCAAACATGCAAAACGTTACGCGAGCCTCGACGACGAGATCACACGCGCGATGAGTACCTACGCCGACGATGTACGCAAACGCTCCTTCCCCGGCGAGCCACAGAGCACCCACATCGCAGATGGTCTGTTGGACGAGGTCGACTCACGACTGGCAGAATTCTTTGACGCAGAGGATGACTGTTGCAACGGTGCCGCGGGGTCCGATTGAACGGACCCGCTTCTCCTCCTGAGCCCCTCTCAACACCGGGGGTCGGTCTCGTCCTCGAAGGCGGAGGCATGCGGGCGGCCTATACCGCAGGAGTGCTTGATGCGTTCATCGACGAGCGGATCGACTTCCCCTACGTGATTGGGGTCTCGGCCGGAGCCAACGCCGGCTCCGCCTATGTCTCCGGCCAACGCGAACGCAACTACAGAACTTTTGTGGAGTTCGCCGCCGACCGGCGGCAGGCGGGGCTCACCAACCTCCTACGCGAGCGCAGTTGGTTCGGCATGCGTTTCATATTCGAGACACTCCCCAACGAGTTGGCACCGTTCGACTACGAGGCTTTTAATTCTTCCCCGCGAACGTTCGTTGTGGGCGTCACCGACTGTGTCGACGGTAGCCCAGTTTACTATCGTCAACACGATCATGACCCTCGATGGTTCGTGCGTTTGGTGATGCGCGCCTCATGCAGCCTACCGGCCCTCTCACCGCCCGTCGAAATCGAGGGGCGGCACTACTACGACGGAGGCGTGAGTGACTCGATCCCCATCGACCGCTCCATCGCCGACGGCAACTCCCGCAACGTAGTCGTCCTCACCCGCAATCCCGACTACCGGAAAGATCCCCAGCGGATGGGGATCGCGTTGCGTCTTGCGTTGGCCCGCTATCCGGCTGTACAACGCGCGGTACGTGATCGTGACATCAAGTACAACGCCTGCCTCGACAAACTGGCATCATTGGAGCAGAGCGGCGCGGTTTTCCTCCTCCGCCCCATCAGACCACTCACTGTAGAGCGCCTGGAAAGGGACACGGCGAAACTCGATGCACTATATCGTCAAGGTTACAACGAGACGATGGAACGTCTCCCGAACCTCAGAGCATGGCTCGCCGCGCCGCAGGCAGAAAAACCACGCCCAGACATACATACCATGGACGGCGGCATAGGAAGGTAGAACGATGCAGGTACTCATGATCAACGGCAGTCCACACAAGGAAGGCTGTACCTATACGGCACTCTCAGAAGTCGCCGGGCAACTCGAAGCGCAAGGTATCGCTACCAACATCTTCCATATCGGTAGCGATGCAATCAAAGGATGTGTCGGCTGCGGTGGCTGCATCAAGAGTGGCCACTGTGTCTTCAACGATGACCCCGTGAATGAATGCATCGACTTAGCCAAGCGGGCGGACGGCCTCGTGATCGGCTCCCCCGTGTACTTCGCTGCTTTGAACGGCTCCCTCTGTGCGTTTCTCGACCGGATGTTCTTCGCAAAGACCGCGCATTATGCCTATAAGCCGGCGGCCGGCGTCGTCAACTGTCGCCGCGGTGGAGCAAGTGCCGCATTCGACCGGCTCAACAAGTACTTCACCATCGCCTGCATGCCTGTCGTTTCTTCACAGTACTGGAATGCCACTCACGGCACTACACCTGAAGAGGTGCACCAAGACCTCGAAGGCATGCAGATCATGCGCACCCTCGGTCGCAACATGGCGTGGTTGCTCAAATGCATCGAGGCGGCAAAGGACACCATTCCCTATCCCGAGAAGGAGCCATCGGTCAGAACCAATTTCATCCGCTGAGGTGTGACCGAAGAGGCGCTCCGCTCGCAAGAAGGTGTGAGCAGGCGCGGAAGTGAGCGCCTCTTCGGGAGGGCACCCGACTTCCAAGCGCCCTGTTGTCGCCGTAGCTTCGTTATTCAGCAGTCGGGTGTGGAATTAGCACGTGCTTCACGCGCGTTCCACCCCGGGCGACCACTTCGTACGCCTCAACGGCGCGCTCCAGAGGCCACGCTAACACCTCGGGCGGATGCAGATAGCCCTCGTCGAAGCCCTGCCTTAGCCCATTGAGCATCTCCACGGTCTCCACCCCTGTCAGCACCATGGTGTTCACCCCGATGAGATGTAAGCGGTTGCGATAGAAGTCGATGAGGTCGAATGACACCTTTCTGTCCACCGAAGTGGTAATAGCAATCTGGCGGCCTCCGGCGTGCAGCGACCGCAGCGCAGGCTCGAACATCCGACCGCCCACTGCGTCCAGCACGAGGTCCACACCCTTACCGTCGGTGAGCGCGCGGACTTCCACATCCAATTGACCGGCCGTTGTATCGATGACGGCATCGGCTCCGGAAGGATTGTGGGCACTGGTAGAGGCTCCGATCACCCGAGCTCCCTTCCAGTGGGCGATCTGCGTCGCCGCCCGGCCGACGGCGCCGGAGACCCCTACGATGAGGACCGTCTCTCCCGACTCGAGGCCACCGGCCTGCACGAGAGCAGACCAGGCAGTCAGATACGGTACACCGACAGCGGCCGCCTGCTCCATGGATAACGACACAGGTTTCTTTGCAATCCACTCCACGGGCATAGTGATGTACTCGGCGTGCGCCCCATCGCGAAGGACCCCGAAGCCGGGACCACTGCCCCAGACATCCAGACCGATCTCGGCCCCGCCTCCGGCCACCACACCCGCAAAATCCCGGCCGGGAATGCGGGGGATGGGTGAATGGAACTGACCTGCAACGTTCTTAATATCGCTCGGATTGATACCCGCCGCCTTGATATGAATGAGGACCTCGTCCGCGCCGGGCTCAGGTTCGCGGACCTCCTCGAGCTGTAGCACGTCCGGTGTACCGTACTTTTCGAACCTCAATATCCTCATGGAGACCTCTGGATGGAAAAAATTGGCCGGCTATGCGGCAGATAGGCTACTAAAAAAACGAAGCCCCGGCGACACAACGAGGCCCCGGCGACATGCTCCGCGCGGCAGGCCGGTCGTCACCGCCTACCGTGTTCTATCGTACTACGACAACCCGCAACAGCTGAACGTCTAACGGAGCCTGGTACTATTGGTGCAGTATTGATGCAATATTGATGCAGATCAGTCACATGTTCTGGCTCCAGGCTTGACCTGCGCCACCCTGGGAAGCGTCGAAGTCGTGAGGTTCCCTGCAATCCGAAGCAGCTCCGACAGAATCACAGCGAAGGGCGTTTTCGGGGAACTACTGTTTCTCGGAGTCGCCCTGGGCGTCTACTTTGTTGTGCGCTGTCTCGTGCGCGATGTAGGGACGCAGCCATTAGATAACGCGGCCGCCTTGCTGCGCTTGGAGGCCTCCCTCCATCTCAATTGGGAAGTACCTCTGCAGCGCGCCTTCCTCCACCGCTCAGAGCTGCTGATACACGTACTCAACTTTATCTATGCTTGGGGCTACTGGCTGATCCTAATTGGAAGCCTTAGCTATCTATATGTGAGATTCCATGAGTTTTACCGCGGTCTGCGCAACGCGATGATCGTCTCCGGGGTTATCGGCGTATTCATATTCGCGAGCTTCCCCGTAGCCCCACCCCGTCTGGCGGCTATGGGCATCTTCGACACCGTCAAGATGGCCAGCTCAGTTCTGGAGGAGGTGGCTCGACCCAGCGGGATCGTGAATGAGAACGCAGCCATGCCCAGTTTCCACTTCGGCTGGGTCCTTCTATGCAGCATCTGTCTCTCTATGGTCTTCAAGCGACAGAGCAGTAAGATCCTCGTCCTCGCGCTGCCCCTGGTCATGGGCCTAACCATCATCGTCACCGGCAACCACTATGTGGTGGACGCGATTGTCGGCGGCGCCATCTCTCTCTTCGCTCTTACGCCATGGGCGCTCCGTAGACGGCACTCGGTGCAAGAGGAGCCCAAACCTCTTCTGACTCGGCGCGTGTGCGAACCGCGAGGGCCATCGTAACCGTCAGTCACCGGATTGCACTGAGCACTGCCGCCATACCACCTTCTCCAGCACTTAAAGCGCCCACCGTGCCCGAACGGCGGGCTGCCGGCACCCGACGCACACTAACCTAAAGCGTCCTCTCTGCCGACACTATAGATAATGGCCCTCGTGGAAAACCCGCTCGACCCGTGACTGGTGAGGCTGGTGAGACAACATTGAACAAGAAAACCACCCTAGAGCCCCGACATGAACGGGAGACGGACTGCAAGATTTCACAGCTCCTCCTGCACATCCTGGCCCGCGAAGCCGTGGTCAGCATGTTCACGACCCTGGTACTCACCGACCAACAGACCGCACGCTGTTCGGCGGCAGCCGCCCGGTGGGCCATCGACATCGCTGAAGACCTCAACCTCAACGAGCACGAAGTGAGCATCACCTATCTGGCCGCCCTCCTACACGATATAGGAATGATGGCGATTCCAGACGAGGCGATGAACCCCCCGGGAGAGTTGGACCCCGCTGCGTGGGCCATAATCAAGACGCATTCCCAGAACGGGGGACACACCTTGAGCGGTATAGATCAATTCGATGAACTGGCTGAAGTAGTGCTCTCCCACCATGAACGCTACGACGGCCAAGGATATCCATTAGGGCTCTCCGGAGACATGATCCCACTCAGCAGCCGGATAATATGCGTGGCCGACTGCTACTCGGCTATGGTGAGTGACCTACCGCACCGTCCTAAACTCTCCCCCAAGCAGGCCCAAGAGGAGCTGCTGATAAACAAGGGCACGAAATTCGATCCTGGAGTGGTTGACACCTTTCTCCGCATCCTAGGTGAACAGGACGATGCCTATCGACGCGGCGATCGCGCAGACTTCAGCGTGGAGTCCCAGAAAGTCAGACTCCTGCATAGGCTGGACGCAGAATGGCCATGCCACCTGGTGCAGCGCCCTCGGCCAGACACCTCCGGCAAGAGCGTACGTGCTTCCCTACTCTCTGATTGATAGTATGTTCGACTCGAACAACGATATTCTGGAGGGACAGCGCTACGCATACCAACCCTCTCAGCCCCGGAGGAGGTTATTCTATGTCTGCAGACGAAAGCACCGCCACGTGGCCCGATCCAGCGATCGTAGCCGCCGGCATCTACAAGCCGGTGTTCGAGAATGATCGGATCAGAGTACTCGATGTCCGACTGCAGCCCGGTGAGATCGCGGCCATGCACGGACACCCGGATCACGTTCTCTACGTCGTCGCAGACTCCACGTTCAAAATAACCTCCCCAGACGGGCGGACCCACGAGCTAGCCCTAGAGGCGGGGCAGGTGCTGTGGAGTGATGCGGAGGCACACGCAGCCGAGAACATAGGAACCTCCGAGACTCATACCTTAGCCATCGAACTCAAGGAGCCCGCCGGGGGCCATCCGGCCCTGCGCCGGTAGCAGTCCCGGTAGCGCGACAACGCCGCGTGGCCCTCTACGAGGCCTCAGGTTCCGGTTCCAATTTCGAGCCCCTCAAGGGCAGCAGTGATGGCCGACACATCCGATCCGGCCAACACAATGTCCCCCGCCGCAGTGTTCTCGTCCACCTGTTGCGGAGTGCGCGCACCAACCAGAGCGTGTGTCACTCCTGGTTGCGCCAGCACCCATGCGATCGCCATCTGTGCCGGCGTGGCGTCATAGGCCTCGGCGATAGGACGGATGTCCTCCAAGAATGCCAGGATCTTACTGCGCGACGCCGGGCTAAAAATCGGGTCCTGTGCCCGCTGATCCCCCTCGGCGAGCTGCCGGTCGACGGTCACCCTGCCGGTCAAAAGCCCTTGCCCCAGCGGCGAATACGCCAGCATCGCGATGTTGTTCTCGAGACAGTAGGGAAGCTGCTCGGTCTCGATACGGCGCTCCAACATACTGTACTTCTCTTGATCGCTGTCCACCGAGCCGCCTACTCGATACTCATCCATCTGCGCCACGGTGGCGTTGCTCACCCCGATGGCACGTATCTTGCCCTCTTGTTTGAGTTCGAGCAACGTAGCCATGGTGTCTTCGATGGGCGTGGTCTTATCCTGCCAGTGAGTCTGGTATAGATCGATCACGTCGGTCTGCAGACGCCGGAGGCTCTGCTCAACCTCATAGCGGATGGACTCCGGTCCGAGATACCTGTGGATGGGAGTCCCCATCTCGTCGAAGAAGTGGCTACCCTTGTCGGTGTGCCACACCAGTCCGCACTTGGTAGCCAAAACCACCTGATCGCGCCGTCCCCGGATGGCCTTGCCAACGATCTCTTCAGAGTGCCCCAACCCGTAAACCGGAGCCGTATCTATGAGCGTGACGCCGACATCAAGGGCTCTGTGAATGGCGGCCACAGAGACCCGATCATCAGCGCCTCCCCAGAACCAGCCGCCCACAGCCCATGCACCGAAGGCCACTACGGATGCCTCTATCCCCGACCGACCCAAAGCCCGGTACCTCATGCTACTCCCCTCCTGTCGCCGAATCCGAGGCAGAGGCTTGCAATTGCCCCGGCTCCCACCTACCTTCAGAGTGTTGCATTCACGACAATACCTGAGAAAGACCCAAGGAAGAAGGGAAGGATTATGGTCACACCGCCCAACAGAAGGCACACCACCCGCACTACAGCGCGCCCGGCACGCCGTGTACACCGAAGTTGGCTATCCATCCTCCTGCTGGCGATGGTCATGGCGCTTCTTCTCGCGTCACCGGCCTTGGCCTTCTCAGACGTAGACAGCAATCACCCCTACGCCGATGCGATAGGGGGACTCTCCGATAAAGGCATCATCAGTGGCTACAGTAACAGCACCGAGTTCGGTCCCAAAGACCCGGTCAAGAGGGCCCAGTTCGCCAAGATGATCGTCGGCACCCTGGGCATCTCCCCCAACAGCTCCACGCAGACGCGCTTCACGGATCTCGGCTCTCCCGACGCCAAGGGGTATCCCCACATCTTCGTACAGGCGGCCTTCGACAAGGGCATCACCTACGGTATCAACACGGCCCAGACCCAGTTCGCCCCCTGGAACCACATACATCGCGACCAGGTAGCGAGCATGATCGTGAGAGGGATCAACAGCATCTTCCCCGGTACCCTCGCCCAACCGCCCGCCGGGACTCCCTCCGACTTTGCCGGCGTTCCCGCTCCACACGGCGCCAACCTGCGCCTCGCCGAATACAACGGCCTGCTCGATGGTCTCACCGGTCTGGGACCCAACTGGAACGTCACGGACAACGCCACCCGTGGTGAAGTAGCCCAGGTGTTATGGAACGCGCTGGATCTTCTGGCCCCGAACGACGTCTCGGTGTACGCAGACGGCAGCGGTGACTATGCCACCCTCGAAGAAGCCGTAGCCGACGTCGATGCAGGCACCACCATCCACCTTGGACCGGGAACCTTCCGCCTGAGTAAGACCCTTACCGTCGATTTCTCGCTCGACCTCGTAGGAAACGGGATGACGAGAAGGGAGGCAACGGTAATCACGTGTAACAACACCGTGATGGACATCACCTCCTGCAGCTTTACAGCACAGGACATCACGTTCTCCAAAACGGCTACCAACAGCCCCGGCGGTGTCATGAAGGTCAATGATGTCAACCTCGACCTCCTGCGCTGCTCCTTCACCGGAGGAGTGAAGCGGGACGATCAAGGAGGGGGATCCGGCCTCTATCTCTACGGCGCCACGGATGCCACCATACGCGACTGCGTCTTCACTCAAAACGACAACGCCGGCATCGCCGTCTGCGACCACGCCAAAGCCACCCTGGAGCGCAATGTCTGTACGAAGAATCAGAGCGTCGGCATCGGCTTTTGGGATGACTCAAGCGGTGTCGCTCGGGAGAACACCTGTACCGACAATACCGGCAGCGGCATCGCCGTCCGCGACCGCGCCGAAGCCACCCTGGAGCGCAACGTCTGCACGGAGAACCGGAACAACGGCATCAGCTTTTGGGATGACTCAAGCGGTATCGCTCGGGAGAACACCTGTACCGACAATACCTACAATGGTATCGCCATTGGTGACCACGCCAAAACCACCCTGGAGCGCAACGTCTGTACGGAGAACCAGAGCAACGGCATCGGCTTTTGGGATGACTCAAGCGGTATCGCTCGGGAAAACACCTGTACCGACAACACCTACAACGGTATTGCCCTCAACGACCGCGCCGAAGCCACCCTGGAGCGCAACGTCTGTACGGAGAACGGCATCGATGGCATCGCCCTCTACGATCGTGCCGAGGCGCTGGTCGAATCCAACACCTGTCTCAATAACACCGAGGCGGGCATCTGCTTCGATGAGACCTCCAGAGGCACGGCCCGCAACAACGAATGTGCCGGCAACAACTGGGGTCTCTACGTCAGGTCTACCGCTGGTCCGAGCATCGGAGCAAACAACCTGCATGGGAACACCGTGAACCCGCAGTTGTACGACGAACGATCAATGTAGAAGCACGCTCGCACTTGGTGGACTGAGACCCCTTTCTCTAGTCGTCGTCCACACAGCGATGGAGGTGGCCGGTTGGCCGCCTCCATCGCCACACTCGGTCCCGACGCCGATGAGTTCACCCGAGAGACGCTCGCCCAGAAGCGAGCGACTGCGATGCTCGGTACCCTCCAGTAGCCTCTAGGCGGAGCGGCGCTACGTGCGCGACTATTCACCCCTAGGATGCTGGAGCTATATAGTGTGCACAAGCAGGCAGCCGAGGCGGACAGCGACCGCGCGGCACGTATCGACGAACGTGGAGGTGACCATGCGAACCCCGGCCGTACTCACCGTCTTGGGAGAAGATAAAGTGGGTATCGTCGCTGCCGTCTCAGGAGCCTTGGCGGAAGCAAACACCAACATCGAAGATATCCGCCAGACTATTCTTGGTCACATCTTCTCCATGACCATGCTGGTCAGCGTTGATGAGGAGTGTCTGTCCTTCGACGAGCTGCAGGGACGGCTCGCCTGCATCGGTGAAAATCTGGGGATGCAGGTGATGCTGCAGCGCGAAGACGTCTTCCGCTACATGCATCGCATCTAATAGGCCGCTGCCGCTGTGCCACACTACGAGAAACGCTAGGAGGCCTCGTGTATCTCACACCCGAGGAGATCGTCGAAACCCTCACGATGATCATGCAGCAGCATCTTGACGTCCGCACGATCACCTTGGGACTATCTCTCGCCCCGTGCGCCGACCCAGACATAGACATCATGGCCCGACGCATCTATGAGCGGATCACTTCTGTCGCCGCCCGGCTCGTGCCCATAGCCGAGCAACTGGAACGCGAGTACGGCATCCCCATTGTCAACAAGCGTATCGCCGTCACCCCTATAGCCCTACTCGCAGCCGCCACACAGACTCAGGACCTCACTCCCTTGGCGTTGGCCCTCGATCGCGCCGCTTCGACGGTGGGAATCGACTTCATCGGGGGTTTCTCCGCTCTGGTACATAAGGGCATCTGCGACGCGGATAGACGCCTCATCGCCACCATCCCGAAGGCCTTAACGCTCACCGAACGGGTATGCGCCTCGGTGAATGTGGCCACAACCAGAGCAGGCATCAATATGGACGCCGTCCTGGCCATGGCACAGACGATACTGGACACAGCCCAGGCAACGGCCGACCGAGACTCGATCGGCTGCGCCAAGTTGGTCGTCTTCGCCAACATGGTCGAAGACAATCCTTTCATGGCCGGTGCCGTACATGGCTCCGGTGAGCCCGATGTGGTGGTGAATGTTGGTATCTCAGGACCCGGGGTAGTACGCGCCGTCGTACAATCGCTGGCACCGGACGCCGACCTCACCACCGTTGCCGAAGCGATCAAGGCTACGGCCTTCAAGATCACGCGCGTGGGCGAACTCATCGCCCGGGAGGCCGCCGCCAGGCTGGGCGTGGCCCAAGGCATCGTCGATCTGTCGCTCGCCCCCACCCCGGCACACGGCGACTCGGTGGCCGAGATCATCGAGGCCATGGGCGTCGGACGCTGCGGTGGCCCCGGTACGACGGCAGCCCTAGCTATGCTTAACGACGCAGTGAAGAAGGGCGGAGCCATGGCCACCAGCTCTACGGGGGGACTGTCGGGCGCCTTCATCCCCGTGTCAGAAGATGCGGGCATGATCCGAGCAGCCGAGTCGGGAGCGCTATCGCTTGAGAAGCTGGAGGCGATGACTAGCGTATGTTCTGTTGGCCTCGACATGATCGCCATCCCCGGCGACACCTCGGTGGAGACCATCGCCGGGATCATCGCCGACGAAGCCGCCATCGGGGTAATCAACTCAAAAACGACCGCCGTGCGCCTTCTTCCCGCCATCGACAAACAGGTCGGGGAACGGCTGTCGTTCGGCGGCCTCCTCGGGGAAGCCCCAATCATGCCTGTGAACACTTGGGCCGGCTCGGTCTTCGCACATCGCGGCGGCCGGTTCCCGGCGCCGCTCGGCAGCCTCAAGAACTGACAGCGCGTTCTAGCGGCCGAGGCTTCGTTTTCAGCAGCCTAGAGCCCCTCGGCACCCTGATCGAGCACCCTGATCCTACCCGGTGCTCCATCAGCACCTTCGTCTACCACGTGTCGCTTCTCGCGTATCAGCAGCGTGCAAACCAACGCCACTGCAGCCAACACCGCAGATATGAGAAGGGCCAGGTTATAACTATCCGTCTTGTCGAAAATGAGGCCGCCAAGATAAGCGAACAGCCCGGCTCCGACCATGTGGAGAGTCGTGACGAAACCTGAGATGAATCCGATATGGGTGACTCCATAGAGAGCGCTCACCAGTGTCGGCGTGAGGGGAGCGGTGACCATCAACGTCACACCGAAGGTCAGCGAGAAGATCCAGAACGGCACCACCCCTTTGAACTTGAGCAGCATCACAAACACGATGATCCTGAGAACAAAAGTGGTGGCAATGGGCAACTTGTTACCGATGGCATCAGAAGCAGGACCGGCTATAAGGATGCCGACCAGGCTCATAAGACCCAACCACGCCAGCATATTTGAGGCAGTCGCCGTGGAGATACCGTAGTCGGTGACCATCGGTACGAGGTGGGTTGCGACAAAGTAGTCCCCGCCCCCACAGAAGAACATGAGTATTGCAAACATCCACAGGGAGCGCGTGCGCATGGCCTCGGCTATTGTGAGACCGCGCGGTGCAGCTGCCCGCGGCGCCGACGTGGAGTCCAACCTCACCACCTGATCCCCCCGGTCGGATGCCCCATAGGGCTGCAGTCCCAACTTCCACGGGTCGCCACGTAGGACCACAAAGGTGAGTATCAACCCGATGACCCCAGACAGAGCAGCCATCCAGAGGCATGTAGCGCGCCAACCGGAAATCGTGATCAGGTCGGAATACACCGGAACGAGAAGAAACTGGCCAATACAGTTGCCGGCGAATGCCAAGCTCACCACGAGCCCTCGTCGCTTCTCAAACCACCTGCCGATGATGGAGCCGAAGAGAGGCACCGTACTCCCGCCCATACCGGCCGCCGCTATCACACCGTAATACAGCAGGAATTGCCAGTAGGCGCCCATGGTAGCCATAAGCGCATAGCCGGCCGCAAAGAGGACGGTCGACCCTGCCACAACCCATCTGGGTCCGTAGAGGTCGTACAGGCGACCGGCAAGGAGAAGAGCGAGCGCATACACGGCGAAGTTCAGAAAGATAGCGGCGGATATCGCGCTGCGGCTCCAGTCGAAATCGGCGGCCATGGGCTTGACCATCACGCCGATCATGAAGGCGGCCGCCGCGTTCAGGAACAGCATGATGAACACCGCGGCTACAACATACCACCCGTAGAACACGCGAGATGTACGTTCCTGGCGGTTCATACCCATGACTCCAGTTCTTTGTGACGAACTCTCTCTATATCAGAAGCCACCGGTGCCCCCCTCGACGTGAGCCGGCAAGACTGCTCCCGCACTCCTGGTAACGGTAACGCACCCCAACAACAGAAGCTACACAGAACAGACTGTATCCGGCCCAGCCCAACATGTCCAGCCTTCCCCTGTCTCTGTCTGAACATGCGAGAAAGATAACTTACCACTCGGTAGCGACTGCAGGCGCCCGCGATTGACACGTGCACGACCCGCCTGCTACGTTTGATTAGTTGGTTTACTGGGTATTGCCAGGTTATTGAAGACGGCGCTCCCAATGTACTCATGGGCATGATTTGTTTTCAATAGTCCACCCAGCAGCCCTGATACCCTGATACATCCTGAGAGGAGGACGAAAGGCATGGCGTGCTTTATCGCCCCTGCTGCAGTGGCTGTCATCACCACGGTTGTGCAGAAGGTCGTGAAAAGCAAGGAAACGGCCGCCGCGACAGACCGGTCCCAGCGGCCCCGGAAGACCACCGGGAAGTGGACCCAAAAGCTGCGTTGGCTCAACACCATGCTGTGGGGAGGTGTGGTACTGCTCGCTTTGGAGCACGTGTGGCATGGAGAAGTAACCCCTTGGCCACCCTTCCTGACGGCCATACAGACTCCGGGAGAAGTGGGGCCGATGCTGCACGAGATCGCCACCTATGGTGGCGCCATGATTATAACTATCGTGATCGCCTGGGGAATATTGGTGGGGATAGCCGAACTCGCCGAGCGTAGAGCCAAGAGATCCACCCTGACCGAGGTGGGGTCTGAAGAACTAGAGCGAGGCTTCTGATGTGGCTCCTACTTACAGCACTAGCAGCGCTGATCGCCAGCGCCCTCTGGTACGGAAGCCCCCCGGCCGATAAATACAAGCTGGGCTTCCTAAGTCTCATCTATTGGGGAGCGACCCTCATGTGGTTGGTCGATCACGTGCTGGCGTACATCCAAGAAGGCGGGCCGTTCCTGGAAATAAGCGCAGACGGAGCGGGGTTGGGACTGTCCGTGCTCGTCTTGGGCCTCGTCGTGTGGCTCATTCGACTGATCCTGAGTAACCCCAAGCGGATCGCAGACGGGCTCTCCAGGAGGTAGCGCCGGCCTCCCAGGGTAGGAGGGGTGTGAACAGCTTCTTCATCTACGACACGCCCATCGGACGTGTGGCCATCGCCGATAACGGAGAGGCCATCACCCACATCTACTTTGCTCATGCCGAGACAGGCACCCAGGGACCGCGGGAGGCCGACGAGCGTGAGACCGATCTCACCCACACAGCCATCGGACAGTTGCGCGAGTATTTTCGCAGCACGCGCCGGGAGTTCGACCTACCGCTCATGCCTCAGGGGACGCCGTTTCAGCTTGACTGTTGGCGCACCCTCCGCACCATCCCCTATGGACAGACATGTAGCTACGGAGAGATCGCCCGCCGCATCGGCAGACCTAGGGCATCCCGCGCCGTGGGAATGAGCAACAATCGCAATCCCATTGCCATCGTGATCCCCTGCCATCGTGTCATCGGCGCAGACGGAAGCCTCACCGGATACGCAGGCGGTCTCAATGTCAAGAGACGATTGCTCGAACTCGAGGGCGCCCTGCCACCTCGCGGCACCCATTTCCACCAGTATGTGCACGCAACAGGCCCGGTGGATATAGAATGCCGGTCGACGTCGGCCTTTTTGGAACCGCATACGACCCGGAGTCCCCATGAATAACTTTCGTGACAATGTGAAGAGGATGGAAGGCTACGTGCCCGGGGAGCAACCTCCGCCGGGCGCAAAGGTCGTCAAACTCAATACCAACGAGAACCCCTATCCACCTTCTCCCGAGGTCATGAAGGTTCTGAGGGAGTTCAACGGAGAGTGGCTACAACGCTACCCCGACCCCCTGGCCACCAGCGTGCGCGAGGCCGCAGCGCGAGTCTATGGGGTCCCGGTGGACTGGGTGCTGGCCGCCAACGGCAGCGACGAGACCTTGGCCCTCCTGGTTAGAGCCTTCCTGGAACCCGGTCGCACGATCGCGTATCCCACGCCCACCTACTCGCTCTACGTAAACCTGGCTCAGATGCAGGATGCCTCAAGGGTGGAAGTCCCCTACGACGATGCCTACAACCTGCCGGTGGAGAAACTGCTGAAGGCCCAAGCCGACCTCACCGTGGTCTGTTCGCCCAACAACCCGTCGGCGACGATCGCTCCGCTCGCCGACCTCAACCGGTTGGCCGCCGGTCTCGAGGGAGTCCTAGTCATCGACGAGGCCTACGCGGATTTCGCCTGCGAGAACGCCCTCAGCCTGGTCTCAGAGCATGGCAACGTGATTGTCCTCCGCACACTGTCCAAAGGGTACTCTCTAGCAGGACTCCGCTTAGGCCTCGGCATCGCCAGACCCGAGCTGCTCACGGGGCTCATTAAAATCAAGGACAGCTATAACGTGGACTCAGTGGCACTCAGGTTGGGAGCCGTCGCCCTTGACGACCAAGCTTGGATGAACACCAACGCGGAAAAGGTCAAGGCGTCGCGTGCCGGGCTCGAGAAGGATCTCAAGCGCATGGGCTTCGAACTCTGGCCTTCACAGGCAAACTTCGTCCTAACGCGCCCGCCCCAACGCGATGCCGGCCGTCTCTACCGCGACTTACGAGACCGAGGAATAATCGTCCGCTACTGGGACCGCCCCAGGCTGGACGATACCATCCGTATCACCGTGGGCACCGAAGAGGAGAATCGCGCCCTCATCGAAGCGTTGGAGGACCTTCTCGCCTAACGAGCCGCAAAAGCCAGACGAAGCAGCCTGGAACCGCACGCGTGCGACCAATCGTGGCCGAGCGCATCGACTCCCACAGGATCTTCAAGACAAAGGACCCGCAGCGATGAACGATAGCGGCCATAGAGGAGGGCAGGAGCGCTGCTGCTAGTATTAGGGGGCTGTTAAAAACGACGCGGGCCTTCTTAGCAGCCTCTTAGGAGGAGGACAACCACAAAGGAGCGTTGACACGATGGCTACACGAAATGCTTTCTATGCACAATCGGGCGGGGTATCCGCCGTCATCAACGCGTCCGCATGCGGCGTTATCCAAACCGCCCGTCGCCATGCCGACGCTATTGGAACCGTCTTCGCCGGCCGCAACGGCATCATCGGAGCACTAACCGAGGATCTGATCGATACTTCCCAGGAATCGGACGCCGCCATCGCCGCGCTCCGCTACACTCCCTCGGGCGCCTTCGGGTCCTGCCGCTACAAGCTAAAAAGTCCGGAAGACAGTAGCCGGGAGTATGAGAGGCTGATCGAGGTCTTCAAGGCTCACGATATCGGATACTTCTTCTACAATGGCGGCGGCGACTCCGCCGACACCTGCCTCAAAGTCTCGCAGCTCGCCGAGAAGGCCGGCGCTCCCATCCAAGCCATCCACGTACCCAAGACGGTGGACAACGACCTACCCATCACCGACAACTGCCCCGGTTTTGGTTCTGTAGCTAAGTACGTCGCCGTATCTACACGGGAAGCAAGCTTCGACGTACGCTCGATGTGCAAAACATCCACGAAGGTCTTTGTGCTCGAGGTTATGGGGCGCCACGCGGGTTGGATCGCCGCAGCGGGTGGGCTGGCATCTGACGCGCGCACCGAAATCCCTATCGTCATCCTGTTCCCCGAAGTCGTCTTCGACAAAGAGCGCTTCCTTGCCAAGGTGGACTCGATGGTGAAAGCGTTCGGGTACTGCACCGTGGTGGTCTCAGAGGGTGTGATGGGCCCAGACGGCAACTTCTTGGCGGATCAAGGGCTGAGAGATGCCTTCGGCCACGCCCAGCTGGGCGGCGTAGCTCCCGTGGTAGCCGACATCGTCCGCGAGGGCCTGAATCTCAAGTACCATTGGAGCGTAGCCGACTACCTGCAGCGTGCCGCCCGTCACATCGCCTCGAAGACAGATGTCGACCAAGCGTACACCATGGGAAAAGCCGCAGTCGAACTGGCGCTGGCCGGAGAGAACTCCCTGATGCCTACCATCGTGCGCACATCCACCAAGCCCTACGCCTGGGAGGTAGGAACGGCGCCGCTATCGCAGGTGGCCAACGTGGAGAAGAAGATGCCCGAGACCTTCATATCCGAAGACGGTTTCGGAATTACCGAGGCGTGTCGCGAATATCTAATCCCACTGATCCAGGGCGAGGACTACCCACCCTACGTTGACGGCCTACCGGACTACGTGACTCTGAAGAACACGGCTGTAGCCAAGAAACTCCCGGAGTTCGCTCTCTAGAACCTACGCCGTCGCTTTACAGCACACACCTAACAGACCCGTGTGGCCGGCCGCATGGGCCGGCCACACGGGAACGTGATGTCAGGTATCGACCCCAGCCCGTCCACTCTCGCGCTACTATGGGCCCGGACACAACATCACCTACGCCGACCGCCATTGCCGGAGGACCATAGGATGAAGACCCACACCGTCTACAAGACCTTCACCACGCGGGAGCGACGGGAGTTCGTGCGCATCACCGAGGACGTAGCGCGGGCAGTAGCCGAAGCCAAGGTGCAGGAGGGCATGGTATTGGTTAGCGCCATGCACATCACCGCAGCCGTGTGGATCAACGACGACGAACCCGGCCTCCAGGCCGACGCTCTGGAGTGGCTGGATAAGATCGCTCCCCCTTCATGGAAAAAGCCCGACGGCGCCGTGGCCCGCGATCTGCTGCCTTCCGGAGGCGATTACCGCCACCATCGTCTGGGCGAGGACAACGGTGACGCTCATCTCAAGAACATGCTGATGCACCACCAGGTGGTCGTCCCCATCACTAAGGGAGCCCTCGATCTGGGCCCCTGGCAGGCGATCTTCTACGTGGAATTCGATGGGAGACGCCCCAAGCGCTTGGTGATCAAGGTCATGGGCGAGTAGCGAGCCTCACTCACGGATGATCGAGACTCAGCACCCGCTTCTAATCTAGAAGGCCTTTCTGGCGGGCTGCCCCCAGGAGCTGCCTTTGCGCATGACATGGTCGACCACGCCTCTGAACCGCCACAACGCATGCAGTTGCCGGTACCCGAAGCATTCAAGCACCGCGTAGCCGACGAGAATCAGGGTATCGCGCAGGCGAGAATACCTGTTGAATGTCCTGGCCTCCAAGAGAAGCGCGCTCACGGAGGTAATCGTGCCCAGCAATGTGGCACAGGCGAGAATGGCGAGCCCAACCTCCCAATTGACGGCGTCCATAAGGATGGCCACTACCACGATTAGGTACCCGGACACCTCAACGACAGGGCTCAACAGTTCAAACAGTGCGAAAAACGGATAACCGATCATGCCGACACGCCCGTACTTAGGATTGCAGCAAAGCTTCCAGTTTTTCGAGAGACTCTCTGCGAGCCCACGCTGCCAACGCCGTCTCTGCTTGGCCAGGCTTCGAATATCCTCGGGCAACTGCGTGTAACAGATGGGGTCGGGCAGAAAGATGACGCGATAGTCCTTCTTCTTATCGCTGTACATCCGATGCATACGCAAGACCAGCTCCATGTCCTCTCCGACAGTATCGGTACGATAGCCACCCACCTCTATTAGGGCCTCGCGGCGGAAAACGGCGAATGCTCCTGAGATGATCATGAGGCTGCTGAGTCCCGACCAGCCGATACGACCGAAGAGAAAGGCCCGGAGGTACTCGACAGTCTGAAAGCGGGCCAGATCGTTGCGGGCCAGCCTCATCTGCTTGACATCGCCCCTCTCGATGTCGCAGTCGTTGGCCGGCACGACCACCCCACCGATGGCAACCACCCGATGGTCCTCCAGGAACGGACGGGTTATCTGCACCATAGCGCGCATGTCGATCATGGAGTCGGCGTCGATATTACAGACCAGCGGGAACGAACTCGCATTGATGCCGGCATTGAGGGCATCGGCCTTGCCACCCTGTTCCTTGTCAACCACGAGCAGGCCGGGATAGGTGGGGGACTCATATACACCGCGAATCGGCTTGCAAGGGAGTTCCTGCGAGACAGTACTCGTCGAAGGGATGAGGTCGAAGGAGTCTATCAGCACGTCCATGGTGCTATCGGCAGACCCATCATTGATCACCACCACCTCGAGTTCAGGGTAGCGGACGGCCAAAGCCGAGAGCACCGTATGGACGATGGTCGCCTCTTCGTTGTGGGCGGGTACGAGGACGGTCACCGGCTTGTAGAACGTGGTCTCAAAGATACCCTCGTACTCGGTCATGGCAGCTACGTTCCTATAGCGCCTGACCACCCGGGCCGCCAGGATCATGAGTAGGATGTAGAAACCGTTGATAAGCAAGAAGTAGGCCAAAAAGAGTAGGTTAAAGCCGTAGAGAATCTCTTTCATGCAAACACTCCTAGCGACGACACAGCCTCGAGACTCCCAGTCTCAAGACCCTCCAGCGAGCGGAGAGCTCGTTGAGCATAGAGTTGTACGCGGAGACTCTCGTCTCCGAGCAGGGTGCGGATGGAAGGAATCGCTTCCACGGCATCGAGTGCGGCCAGGGTCCGGGCCGTTTGGCTTCGGATAACCCAGTTGGAGTGAGTGAGCATCTCCACAAGCTGAGGCACTGCCTTTACATCTCCCACCTCTGCAAGCGCCTTCACCACGTGAATGATCGTTTCCTCAGCCTTGGACAAGCTGAGAAGCGCCAGAAGGGTAGAGGCCGACGGCAGGTACGCGTAAAAGGCCAGTAGATCGATCATCACCACCTGCGCTACGACGTCATTTACATCGATCTCCCTCTCGGGATCAAGAGATCTGTAAGACTCCGCTGCATCTGCCTGCAGGTAGCGATCCACTACCGCGCGAAGAAGCTCATGGATGGCGGGACACGCACCGCGCCCAAACTCCGAGAGTAGTCCTGCTGCGCCGTGGATGGTGATGGGTGTCCGCTGATATACAGCACGGAATACAGGCAAGAGATAGTCAGGGTCTCCGAGTGAGGCTATCGTGTGAGAAGCAGCCAGCACCACTGCAGGGTCGCTCGATTGTAGGAGTTTGACCGCTACCTCCCGGTCGACACTCTCCTGGAGACGTCCCAGAGTCTTCCCCGCCGCGGCGCGGTCCAGCTGATTGCGCGAGTTGAGCGCCTGGTGACGCAGCCACTCGGTAAAGCCCACAGCACGGCTCAGCTCGCGCAGTGCCGGTAGGGAGTCATTGATGTCCGAATACAGTTGTTCGTCGATAAAGGTTCGGAAGGCTTTACGGACAGCGTCCGTGCTCAAACTCCCACGGATGAAGTCGATCGCCTCCGCTCTTCCCTCAAGCGCATCAGGCAGCTGACGGGCCCATTGGTGGCTCAGCTGGTCAACGTCGACACGCGCTCTACGCGCGTATGTGACTACAATGGCGACCAGCAGATAAATGAAAGCTGCCACCTGGAGGGCAATAATAGCCAGTATGATTTCCAGAACGCTCATGACACAAGGTCCATCGGCACAAAACCTAAGTCGCTTTAAATTCGTGCCCCCTTGGTCCACCCCAGGCAAACAAAAAGACCCCGCTGGTGCGGGGTCTTTGCTAATGCGCCCGGAAGGATTCGAACCTTCGACCTTGGGATTAAGAGTCCCCTGCTCTACCAACTAAGCTACGGGCGCGTGCGCGACATTCTACACGATTCTAGCCGTGCGAAAAAGCCGATTTTTCCGCCTCGGCCGGCAACTTCGCCTCCATCGTGCAGAAGTGGCCGCCCCGGCTATCAGCAAGTTATACTAATTTCAGTACGATGCTCAGCACCACGCGTTTACCCGGCCGGGCTCAGGTTCCGCCGGTCACAACGAGTGGTCAAACGGATCCGAGCGGCCAGACGGATCCGCGCCGCCGGAGGATATACGATGAAAGACATACATAAGGGACAGTACGCCACCAAACATGCTCCGGGGACGGTATCCGATCCTGCCATCTCCAACGCCCTCAAGGAAAAGGCGAGCGCTGAACGGTTTAGTTGCGCCGTCGGTCTCGCGTTGGCCGACGACCTTGGCGTCACCCCGTCTGAGATCGGCACAGCGGCCGACCTCATGGAATACCGCATCATCGAGTGCCAGTTGGGTCTGTTCGGTTATTCACCGGATAAGAAGATCGTGGAGCCGGCAAAGAGCATCGCCGGCGATCTCCAAGACCGCATCGAGCGTGCCGTCGTCGAGGGGCGCATCAGCTGTGTCTCGTGCCTGCAGATCGCCGACGCGCTCGCCATCGAAGAGACGACGGTAGCTGCGGCGTGCGAATTTCTCGGCCTCAAGATCGCACCCTGCCAACTGGGCGCGTTCTGATTCCGGAAGCCTACAAAGGGGGCGGGCAATGAAGTGGGAATACCGTAGCCTCGTCCTCAGCGCGCAGGCCCACGATCCCGATACGAAAGCCTACCTTCAGTCACTGTGGCCCGGTTGGCAGCCCCCACGACACGCCCCTCAAGCGTTGATCCCCAAACTCAACGACTACGGAGCGGAGGGCTGGGAGTTGGTAGACATCCAACCTGTGTATCTCGACGACGACGCCAACGTGCTCATCCACGGAGGCCCCTCCGCCCCCGACGATGCCATAACCGGGATGATCAAAGCCAAGGCCAGGATCCCTACGAGCGGCGGCTTTGAACCGACCCGTTACACCCACTGCTACTTCGTCACCTTCAAGCGACAGATAGAGTAGCGTTGCATTGCGGATGCACAAGATAGACCTTGACACGTGGGATCGCAAAGAACACTTCGCCGCATACCGGGGATGGGATTTTCCCTACATCAACGTGGGTGCAAACGTCGACGTTACCGCGCTACTCGAGTTCGCACACAGGCACCGCCTCTCCTCATATCTGGTGCTCGTACACACCGCCCACCGCACCGCCCATGACATCATCAACTTCAAGTACCGCATCGTCGACGATGCGCCGGTACTGTTCGATACCATGGGCACGACCTTCACGTACATGCCGGCGGACAGCGAGCTTTTCATCAACGTGTTGGTCGAGTACGTCGATGACATCTTCATATTCCACGAGACGGCTCAAGAACTGGCCGTGAAGCAGGGCAATCACCTAGGTCTGGAAGCTCACGTCAAGCGCGTGGATCTCATCCGCTACTCGGCCATCCCCTGGATACAGTACACGCACTTCGTGCGCACGATCACCAGGTCAGGGGTCGACTCAAGCCCCAAGATATCCTGGGGTAAGTATTTCAACCAAGATGATCGCGTATTGGTACCCTTCTCTGTGCAGGTACACCACGGGCTCATGGACGGTCTCCACCTGGGCAGGTACTTCGAGAGACTGCAGTATCACATCGACGCCCTACAAGGCTGCTGAAAAACGAAGCCTCCTAGCGTGACACGCCGACTTGGGGTAAAATAGTATTCTAACTTCAGACCACATCTGATTCACGGGAGTCTGTCCGGTGGAAAAGAGGCTCGGTACTGTATCCATCATCGTGGAGCGACAGCTTGCCCACGCCGACGACATCAATGAACTGCTCTCACAGTTCGGCGACGAGATCATAGGGCGATTTGGACTGCCGTATCCACAGCGAGGCGTGAATATCATCACGCTCGTAATCGACACCTCTGTCGAGCGTGCCAGTGCGCTCACCGGCAAGTTGGGCAAACTCCCGGGCGTCCAGGTGAGGTCCCTCGTCTCGAAGGCACCCACACAAGGAGTTACCCATGATCCCCCGCCCAAACAGTGAAGGTCTGACCAACTTCATCCCGGCCGACCGCATCCATCAACTGCTCGATCTCCCAGCCGCACCGGCCGCCGACGTCCGCGCCGTCCTGGCCAAGTCCATGGCCATGGAGCGTCTATCGCTGGAGGAGATGGCCACACTCCTCTCGGTGAATGATCCGGCTCTACAGGAGGAAATGTTCGCCACCGCGCGCGAACTCAAAAAGAACGTGTACGGTAATCGGATCGTCCTCTTTGCCCCCCTCTACATCGGCAACAAGTGCATCAACTCCTGCTCTTACTGCGGCTTTCGCAGCGACAACCGGCAGGTGGTGCGGCGCACCTTGACCGACGATGAGATCCGAGCCGAAGTCCAAGCCCTGGTGCGGGAGGGGCACAAGCGTCTGGTCATCGACTACGGCGAACATCCCGACTATGGAGCAGAGACCATCGCCCACGCGGTCGATGTCATCTACTCGACCAAGAATGGTGGCGAGATCCGGCGCATCAACGTCAACTGTGCGCCCCTCGACGTCGAAGGGTACCGGCTCGTCAAAGCAGCCGGCATCGGCACCTATCAGATTTTCCAGGAGACCTACCATCGGCCCACCTACGAAAAGTTGCACAAGCGCGGACCCAAGTCAGATTTCCTTTGGCGGCTCTACGGGCAGGACCGGGCCATGGAGGGCGGCTGCGACGACGTCGGCCTGGGAGTGCTTTTCGGCCTGTATGACTGGCGTTTCGAAGCCATGGGCCTGCTGGCACATGCCATCCACCTCGAGGAGACCTTCGGCGTGGGTCCACACACCTTCTCCTTCCCGCGCCTCAAGGACGCCAGTAACCGCGCCTATCAACCTGAGTATGTCCTCAGCGACACCGACTTCAAACGTCTGATCGCCATCCTACGCCTGTCGGTACCTTACGTGGGCATGATCTTGACCGCTCGTGAACCGGCAGAGTTGCGCCGGGAACTCATAGAGTTCGGCTGTTCGCAGATCGATGGTGGCACCCGCATCGAGATCGGCGGGTACAGTGAGGACCGGGATGAACAGGACCTCGACAAGGAACAGTTCCGCATCAGCGACGACCGTTCTCTGGAAGAAGTGGTGGCGGAATTGCTGGAGATGGGCGAGGTACCGTCTTTCTGCACGGCCTGCTACCGACTCGGCCGCACCGGGAGTGACTTTATGGATCTGGCCAAGCCAGGTGAGATCAAACACCGTTGCGCCCCCAACGCACTCGTCACTCTGGCCGAGTATCTGGCCGATTACGCCACACCTGACACCCGCCAGGCAGGTGAAGCCCTCATCGCCCGCGAGCTGTACCGCCTCGACGATGGTGACCGGCAGCTGGCCGAGCGCCTTCTGGCCCGGGTGCAGGAAGGCAAGCGCGATGTCTACTGTTAAACCTCACAGCCTCACCGACTCACAGGTCGCGGGACCGGCTTCCGACGAACAGAAGCCGGCGGAGCCGGGATCAACGGGGTCGAGGTCCGCAAGGCCAGGGTCCGCGGAGGTAGCGGCCGCCACCTCCGAGTCCCCGGCCTTCCGGGTCAAGCACGATCTCCTGGGGAAGCCGGTCATGCGTCTGGGCACCGCCGTGCCTCCCACGTTGCAACCCGACAGGAGTACGCTCCCCAGAACCACGAACGTGTCGGAGTGAAGCCATGAGCCTACTTGAAGCGCCACGCGGCATGCGCCTGCACATCGGCCTGTTCGGCCGCAGGAATGTCGGTAAGTCGAGCCTTCTCAACGCCATCACCAGGCAGAACGTCTCCATCGTCTCCGAGCACGCCGGTACCACCACTGACCCGGTGGAGAAACCTATGGAGCTGCTCCCCCTTGGCCCAGTCCTCTTCATCGATACAGCGGGTATCGACGACGTGGGCGCCCTCGGTGAACTGAGGGCCGACCGCACTAAAAAGGTGTTCGAACGCACCGACGTAGGCGTGGTGGTGACAGAACCGGGCGAGTGGGGTGAATTCGAAGAACAGATCGTGCAGACTCTGCTCGACAACAACGCCTCGCCCATCGTAGTAGTTAACAAAGTCGACACCGACGGGGACACCCCCCTTCCGCCCGAGCTGCAGGCGCGCGGGCTGCCGGTCGTGTTCACATCGGTGGTCGAGGGACGGGGGATCGCCGATTTCCGGCAGGCTCTACTCGACAACGCGCCGGAGCATTTCATAGAAAGTCCGGCCATCCTCGGCGATCTGGTGGGCCCGGGCGAGCTGGCCGTGCTCGTCATACCCATCGATAAAGAAGCCCCCAGGGGTAGGCTGATCCTCCCTCAAGTCCAATCCATCCGCGACCTGCTCGACTCGGACGCCATGGCCCTCATGGTGAAGGAGCGCGACCTGAAGAGCGCGTTGGCCCGCCTCAATCGGCCGCCCCGGCTGGTGGTCACCGACTCGCAGGCCTTCCTCAAAGTCGCAACCGACACGCCGCGGGACATCCCCCTCACCAGCTTCTCCATACTCTTCGCCCGCTTCAAGGGTGACCTCATCACGCAGGTGGAGGGAGCCCTAGCCATCGAGCATCTCCAACCGGGAGACCGCATTCTCATCGCCGAATCTTGTAGCCACCATCCCATCGCTGAAGACATCGGGCGGGTAAAGATCCCCCGCTGGCTAACGCAGTACGTAGGCGGCAAGATAGAAGTCGAGCACGTGCAGGGACATGATTTCCCCGATGACCTGTCACCCTATTCCCTGGTCGTCCACTGCGGCGCCTGCACCACCAACAGGCGGGCGGTGCTCAATCGTCTGCTCCGTTGTCGGCAGGCAGGGGTCCCCGTGACGAACTATGGTCTGACCATCGCCTACAGCCTGGGCATCTTCGCGCGGGCCTTGGAGCCGTTCCCATCCGCCCTCGAAGTACTGCGCGCGACACAGGGGGCGGAGCGGTGAGTCCGGCACTCGGACTCAATACCGGCCACGCCACCCACGCGGAGATACTTCGCCGGCTGACTGAGACGGATCCCTCCGCGCTCGCCGAGCTTTGGAGACAGGCAGATGAGATGCGACAGGCCGTCGTCGGTGATGAGGTCCATCTGCGAGGTTTGATCGAGATATCCAATCACTGTGTACGCAGGTGTGGATATTGCGGCCTGCGCGTAGGCAACCGCGCCCTACGCCGCTACCGCATGGACGAAGACGACATCCTGGCCTGTGCACGGCATGCCCAGGCCCTCTCCTACGGCACAGTCGTTCTTCAGGCCGGCGAGGACCCCGGACTTGAGACCCATTGGGTAACCCAGGTCGTGCGCCGCATCAAGAGCGAGACCGGCCTGGCCGTGACGCTCAGTCTGGGCGAGCGGGATGAGGACGAACTCCGCGCCTGGCGCGCGGCCGGAGCCGACCGTTATCTCCTCCGTTTCGAGACGTCGGACGAGGATCTCTACCGTCGCATCCATCCGCCTCTGCCGGGCGGGGCCACAGACCGCATCGCTTTGCTGCGGCGGCTGCGCGAGTTCGGCTATGAGATTGGAAGCGGGATCATGGTGGGCATCCCGGGCCAAACCTTCACTACCGTAGCGCATGATATAGAGGTGTTCGCAGACCTCGATCTGGACATGATCGGCATAGGCCCCTACATAGCCCATCCTGCCACACCACTGGGCGACGGGAGATGGGCTCCGCCCAATCCACTCCCCGATCAGGTGCCCGGCGACGAGACCACCGTCTGTAAGGTGCTGGCCCTGACCCGGCTGGCCTGTCCCGAGGCGAATCTTCCCAGCACCACCGCGCTGGCCACCATCAATAAGACGTCGGGAAGAGAGACGGCGCTGCAGCGGGGAGCGAATGTAATCATGCCGAACCTCACCCCGCCGCACTTTCGAGAATTGTATGAGATCTATCCAGACAAAGCCTGTCTCAACGAGACGGCCGACATGTGCGGCACTGATCTGCCGGCCCACCTGGCGGCTTTGGGACGACGTGTGGGCGTCGGCCCCGGAGGGCGCCGGCGCGAGGGGTGACCGGCTACAAGGTGGCCCGCCGCCTACGTCGGAACCCGTGGCGCCGTGGGCCTTTTGGTCGCCCATAACGCCCATAATGGAGTCAGGGGGGGCCGGGGGGGAGTTGGGCCGCCGCG